>NZ_JBVIKX010000005.1:0-216062 GCF_055580685.1 Streptomyces sp. NPDC031554
AGCGCCGATGGTACTGCAGGGGGGACCCTGTGGGAGAGTAGGACGCCGCCGAACAATCATTCCGGGAGACCCCCGTGCCACTGGCACGGGGGTCTCCTGCGTTTATTGCTGTGTGCGTCCGGTTGTACGGGCTCCCTTGAGGAGCCCTTTTTGCGTTATAGGCGGCCTGCTGCTTTCAGCGCGAGATAGGCGTCGGCCAGTGCCGGAGCCAGTTCGTTCGGAGTGGCGTCGACGATCGTGACTCCGTAGCGGCGGAGTTGCTCTGCGGTGCGGGACCGTTCTGACTGTGCCTGGGCCGCGGCCGCTGCTTCGTAGACTGCTTCGACGGTTCCGCGGGCAGCGGCCATACGGGCGATGTGCGGGTCGGCCACCGAGGCCACCACGACGCTGTGGCGTCGGGTGAGCTGGGGGAAGACCGGTAGGAGGCCCTCTTCGACCGGCGCGGGGTCGAGCGTGGTCAGCAGGACGATCAGTGAGCTGCGGGGGGCCGTTCGCAGTGCTGTGGCGGTGAGACCACGAGTGTCCGTCTCGACCAGTTCCGGTTCGAGAAGGGCCAGGGCGTTCACCATGGAGGGGAGGGTTTCTCCAGCTGTGCGGCCTTGGACGAGGGCGCGTACGCGGCGGTCGTAAGCGAGGAGGTCGACGCGGTCGCCGGCGCGGGATGCCAGGGCGGCCAGGAGCAGGGCCGCGTCCATCGAAGCGTCGAGGCGGGGTACGTCGTCCACCCGGCCTGCGGAGGTGCGGCCGGTGTCGAGGACAAGGAGGACGTGGCGGTCGCGTTCGGGACGCCAGGTGCGGACGGCGACGGTGGTCTGCCGGGCTGTGGCGCGCCAGTCGATGGACCGGGTGTCGTCACCGGGCACATATTCGCGCAGACTGTCGAATTCTGTGCCTTCGCCGCGGGTCAGGACGCTGGTGCGGCCGTCGAGTTCACGCAGACGAGCGAGTTTCGCGGGCAGGTGCTTGCGGCTGGTGAAGGCGGGCAGAACCCGTACGGACCAGGGAATTCTGTGTGTGCCCTGGCGGGAGAAGAGACGCAGGGGGCCGTAGGAGCGGATGGTGACGCGGTCGGCGTGGCGGTCGCCGCGGCGGGTGGGGCTCAGGCGGGTGGTGATACGGCGGCGCTCTCCGGCGGGGACGGTGGTCTCGTGGCGGGAAGCGGCGATGCCGCTGCCGGGCTGCCAGCTGCTGGGCGGCCAGGCGTCACGGATGTGGGCGCGCAGCGGACGGCGGGAGGGGTTGGTGAGGGTGAGGGTGACGTCAGCTGTGTCGCCCAGGCGTACGGAGGTGTCGCCGGAGCGTGTCAGGCGCAGGCGGCGCACGGGGGCGGCGAGGGCGAAGTCGCAGGCGCAGGCGATGGCCAGGGGGGCGTTGACGGCGAGGAGGCCTGTCCAGCCGGGTGCCCAGATACCGACGGGGAGGGAGCCCAGGGCCGCCAGGAGGGCGGTGCGTCCGGTGAGTGCCATCAGCGGGGGACGGGGACGTGGGCGAGGACCGCGGTGAGGACCGAGTCGGCGGTGACGCCTTCCATTTCGGCCTCCGGGCGGAGTTGGACGCGGTGCCGGAGAGTCGGGAGGGCGAGGGCTTTGACGTCGTCGGGGATGACGTAGTCGCGGCCGGTCAGCCAGGCCCAGGCGCGGGCGGTGGCGAGGAGAGCCGTTGCGCCGCGGGGGGACGCGCCGAGGGTGAGGGAGGGGGATGTGCGGGTGGCCCGGCAGATGTCGACGACGTAGGCCGTGATCTCGGGTGAGACGGTGGTGCCCGCGACGGCGGCACGGGCGGCCTCGAGGTCCGCGGCGCCGGCCACCGGGCGGACGCCGGCGGCGCGCAGGTCACGGGGGTCGAAGCCCTCGGCGTGGCGGGTGAGGACGTCGATCTCGTCCTGGCGGGAGGGGAGGGGGACGGTGAGTTTGAGGAGGAAGCGGTCCAGCTGGGCTTCGGGGAGGGGATAGGTGCCTTCGTACTCGACCGGGTTCTGGGTCGCGGCGACCAGGAACGGGTCGGGGAGGGGGCGGGCGGTGCCGTCGACGGTGACCTGGCGTTCCTCCATGGCCTCGAGCAGGGAGGACTGCGTTTTCGGCGGGGTGCGGTTGATTTCGTCGGCGAGAAGGAGGTTGGTGAAGACCGGGCCCGGCTGGAAGGAGAACTCGGCGCTGCGGCTGTCGTAGACGAGGGAGCCGGTGACGTCGCTCGGCATGAGGTCGGGGGTGAACTGGACGCGCTTGGTGTCGAGTTCCAGTGCGGAGGCGAGGGCGCGGACGAGCAGCGTCTTGGCCACTCCGGGGACTCCTTCGAGGAGGACGTGTCCGCGGCAGAGGAGGGCGACGACGAGGCCGGTCACGGCGGGGTCCTGGCCGACCACGGCCTTCGCGATCTCGGTGCGCAGGGCTTCCAGCGAGGCGCGGGCACTGCCCGCGTCCCCGGTGGTCCCGGCGTTGTCGGTGGTCGGCTCCGTCATGGACGGCGTACCTCTCTTTCGAGGGCGTCGAGTCGGTCGGTGAGGGCGATCAGGCCCGTGTCGTCGGCGGGTGGCGGGCCGAAGAGGAGGAAGTGCAGGGACTGTCTGTCGCCGTCGAGGTGGGTGGACAGGGCGGGGACGAGTGTTTCGGGTGTGTGGGCCTGGGCGGCGGGGACGCCTGCGAGAGGGGCGAGGCGGGTGCGGGTTGCGGAGCGAAGAGCGGTGGCCGCGCGGTCGCGCGCGTCGGCCCTGCGGTAGAGGCGGGCGCGGCCTTCGACGGTTTCGGAGGCGCGGACCGCGACGGGGAGTTCCTCGGGGACGAGGGGGCCGAACCTGCGTGCCCGCCAGAGGGCTGCGAGGGCCGCCGCGACGAGGAGTTGCAGGGTGCCCCAGAGCCAGCCGGAGGGGACCAGGTCGAAGAAGCTCTCGGCCTCGTCCCGGTCGGCGGCGGAGGTGTCGGAGAGCGAGGGGAGGTACCAGACCAGATGGGTGCGGGAGCCGAGGAGTTGCAGGGCGAGGGAGGCGTTGCCCTGTTCGTCGAGGCGGTCGTTGTGGAAGATGTCGGGCGCGCCGAGGACGACGGTGTCGCCGCCGCCGGTGGCGTCCGGAACCCGTACCAGGGTGGCCAGGCGGTTGCTGGGGTAGCACTCGTCCGCGTCGCGCCGGGTGGTGGTGTAGCGGATGCCGCCGGTGTCGGCGCTGCCCGCGCGCTGCGCGGCGGGCAGCGCGCAGGCGGGGGCGAGGGTGGAGGTGCGGCTGGTGGCGGGGTCCGCGGTGACACCGGGGGCGAGGGCTTCGACGGACCGGGCCCCGGGGGCGACGAGGACGGTGCGGCCGCCGGAGCCGGCTGTCGCCGAACGCAGTTCCCGCCGGAGGTCTTCCGGCAGCAGGTCGGGGGTGGCGACCAGGAGAGTGGTGTCGGGACCCGTCGCGGCGCGGGCCCCGGCCGAGGTGGTGACGACGCGGGTCGAGACACCGTGGTCGGCGAGGAGTTCGGCGACGGCGCGGCTGCCGTAGGGGGCCGCGGAGCGGGGGTCGAGGGCGCCGTGGCGGGCGTCGGAGCGCAAGGTGGCGAGGACCGCCGCACCGGCCAGGAGGAGCACGAGGGCGAGGACGACGCCCCGCGAGCGGGTCCACACCTGGCGGGCGGTGGGCGAGACCGATGTGGCCGGGGGTGTGACCGCGGTGGTCATTCGGCGCCCCGGCGGGTGTGCTGGGCCGCGGTGGGGGCGCTGTCGTGCGTGAGGTGGGGCGTGGTGCCGGCCAGGTCGCGGTCGAGGCCGGCGATGCGGGCGTACGCCTGCTCGGTGGTGGTGCGGCCGCCGTACGCGACGTCGTCGAAGTCGCGGGCGGCGGAGCGGAGCCGGCCGGCGTGCGCGGGGAGGGTGCGGCCGGCTTCCGCGGCGGCCTCGTCGGCGGTGCGGCCGGGGCGCGCGTCGAGGAGCGCGCGTTCCTCCAGGGAGCGGACGACGGCGCGCATGCGTTCCTGGACGGCCTGGTTCCAGTGGCCCTGGGCGGCATGTGCCTCGGCGGCCGCACGGTGGTCGGCGGCGCTGCGGGGGCGGTCGTCGAACAGGGTCGTCGCGGGGGCGGGCCGGCGGCCGGAGGAGCCGAGGCGCCACCACAGCGCGGCCACCACGGCGGCGACGGCCAGGACGAGGACCACCAGGCCGGTCACTCCTCCCGGGGTGGCCGTCGAGGCGGCGCCGAACAGGGCGTCGAGCCAGTCCCAGAAGGTGTTCAGGGCGCGTTCGAACAGGCCGGGATCGTTCTCGTGGTACAGCCGCTCGGACAGTTCGCGGCGGGCCGCCTCGCGTGCGGGGTCGCGGGGGACGGTCACCGGGGGTTCGCCGTCCGAGCGCGCCCACGACAGCCGCGGGCCGTCGGCCGCCCGCAGCAAGGGGTGCCCGGCGCGGCCGACGGCGTCCGACAGGATCGGGCGGACCGGGCCGGGCGGTGCCGTCGTGGGCGGGCCTGCCGGTGCCGCCGTGAGAACTCCCCCCGCAAGCCTCACCGCATCAACTCCCGGGGGAGGCGCCGGGGGCGGGGGTTCCGTAGCCCTGGACGCCGGCGGCGCGCGCCAGGTCGAGGTCGAGGGCCTCGCGGCGGATGCGCTGGTCGATGTAGAGGAGCACGGCGACGCCCGCCGTGATCGGGAACGTGATGAGGGAGCCGATGACCGAGCCGATGCCGCTGACGATGAGGTAGGTCCAGCCCAGCTCGGTGTCGGTGTCCGTGAAGGCGCTGAGACCGCCGGGGCTGAGGGCGGCGCCGACCAGGGCGAAGGGCACGGCGATGATCATGGCGACGAGGTTCGCGATGATCAGGGAGAGCACCTGGATGCCGAAGACCCGCCACCAGGATCCGCGGACGAGTTTCGCGGACCGGGCCAGGGCCTTCCTGATGCCCTGCTTCTCCAGCATCAGGGCCGGCGAGGCGAGGGAGAAGCGGACCAGCAGCGCCACCGCGAGGACGAACGACCCGAGGCTGCCCATGGCGGTGAGGGCGTCGCCCGCCGCGCCGCCGAGGAGGGCGCCCGGCAGGACGCAGACGACGGCGACAGCGGTCACCGTCAGCAGCAGCAGGAGGATCAGGCCGAACAGTTTCAGCAGTCGGGGGCGGGCGTCGCGCCACGCCTCGCCGCTGGTGACCGGCTTGCCGAGGACGGCGCGGCTGGTGACGGCGGTCAGGAGCGCGGTCGCCGTGATGGTGCCGACCAGGCTGACGAGGAAGACGACACCGGAATCGAGCAGGGCGGACCCCAGGGCGTCGAGTTGTTCGTCGACCGTGGCGCTCGTGTCGCCGAGCGCGGCCGTGCCCGTGGACTCGTCCAGGACCAGGCCCCGCAGGAGGACGACGACGACCTCCACGACGACGGCGACCGTCAGGGAGATGCCGAGGACCGTGCGCCAGTAGGTGCGCATGGTGGAGACGGCTCCGTCGAGGATTTCTCCCACGCCGAGCGGGCGCAGCGGGATGACGCCCGGCTTGGCCGCGGGCGGAGGGCCGCCCCAGCCGCCGCCCCAACCACCGGGAGTGCCGTATCCGCCGTATCCGCCGTGACCACCGGGGCCGGCGGGCGGGCGGGGGCCCCAGGCGGTGCCGGGGGCCGGGGGCGGTGGTGGAGGGGCCTGGCCCGGGTTCTGGGCGCCGGTCGGCGCGGACCACCGGCCTGGTGGCGGCTGCTGCGGGGACCACTGGGCGCCGGGGCCCTGAGGGTTCGGGGCCGGCCGGTCGTCGGGCTGTGCGCCGCCGGGCCGGTCGGCGGGCTCGGGAGGCGTGGACGTCCCGGGCTCCTGTCCGTCGGACGGGGCGGATCCGGGCGAGGCCCAGCCCGGAGTGTCGTTCATCGTCGCTCCTTCACGGTGCCCGTCCGCGGTCGCGGCGGCAGGTTGGGAGCCATCGTGCCATGGGGTGGTCGACGGCGGATCGGCCGCGGTCCGGGCTGCGCACCTTCGATTGTCCGGCCGATAACGGGCACACTGACGGCATGGCTGATCAGTACGCGCGACCCGGCGATGACAAGCGGCCCACCGAGGTACCGGCGATCCGCTGGGAGGAACCACCCGAAGGGCCCGTGCTGGTGCTTCTCGACCAGACGAGGCTGCCGGCCGAGGAGGTGGAGCTGGTCTGTACGGACGCGTCGGCGCTGGTGGAGGCGATCGGTTCGCTCGCCGTGCGCGGGGCGCCGCTGCTCGGGATCGCCGGGGCGTACGGGGTCGCGCTCGCCGCCGTGCGCGGCTTCGACGTGGACGAGGCGGCGAACGCGCTCGCGGGCGCCCGTCCCACCGCGGTGAACCTCTCCGTCGGTGTGCACCGCGCCCGCGACGCCTACCAGGCGGAGGTCGCCCGGGGCGGCAGCCCGGAGCAGGGAGCCCGGGCCGCCCTGGCCGCGGCGCGGCAACTGCACCGGGAGGATGCCGAGGCCAGTGCCCGGATGGCCGAGCACGGGCTGACGCTCCTCGACGAGCTGCTGCCCGGCGGCGGGCACCGGATCCTCACGCACTGCAACACCGGTTCGCTGGTGTCGGGCGGCGAGGGGACCGCGTTCGCGGTGGCCCTCGCGGCGCACCGGGCGGGCCGACTGCGACGGCTGTGGATGGACGAGACCCGTCCGCTGCTCCAGGGCGCCCGGCTGACGGCGTACGAGGCCGCGCGCAGCGGCATGGCCTGCACCCTGCTCACCGACAACGCGGCGGGGTCGCTGTTCGCGGCCGGCGAGGTCGACGCCGTGCTGATCGGGGCCGACCGCATCGCGGCCGACGGGTCCGTGGCCAACAAGGTGGGGAGCTATCCGCTCGCGGTGCTCGCCCGGTACCACCACGTGCCGTTCATCGTGGTGGCGCCGTTGACGACGGTCGACCCGGGCACCGCCGACGGGGCGTCCATCGAGGTCGAGCAGCGGCCCGGGTTCGAGGTGACGGAGATGGCCGCGCCGCAGGCGCCGATGTCGGGAGCGGGGGGAGGGATCCCGGTGGCGCCCCTGGGGACGCAGGCGTACAACCCGGCGTTCGACGTGACGCCGCCCGAGCTGGTCACGGCGATCGTCACGGAGGAGGGCGTCGTCTCGCCGGTGACGGCCGAAGGGCTGGCGGAGCTGTGCGCCGGGGCACGGCGCGCGAGCACCGACTGAGGAGGCGGCCGCCCCTCGGGGCGGCCCCCCGATTCCTTGTCCCACGGGGCTGTCGGCGGCCTCCGGACGGGCGCCGGGGGCGTTGCCGGGGGCCGGGGCAGACAGTGACCGTTCCCTACGACTATCGTCACGGGCCAGTGACCCTGCTCACCAGCGCCACTGTCACTGTTATGAGAATGGGATGATGTCGTTTATGAAGGGACGAGTCCTTGTCGTCGACGACGACACCGCACTGGCCGAGATGCTCGGCATCGTGTTGCGTGGTGAAGGTTTTGAGCCGTCTTTCGTAGCCGACGGCGACAAGGCGCTGGCCGCTTTCCGTGAGGCGAAGCCCGACCTGGTGCTGCTGGACCTGATGCTGCCCGGACGGGACGGCATCGAGGTGTGCCGCCTGATCAGGGCGGAGTCCGGAGTGCCGATCGTCATGCTCACGGCCAAGAGCGACACCGTCGACGTCGTCGTGGGCCTCGAATCGGGCGCCGACGACTACATCGTGAAGCCGTTCAAGCCGAAGGAGCTGGTCGCCCGGATCCGGGCGCGGCTGCGCAGGTCCGAGGAGCCCGCTCCCGAGCAGCTCACCATCGGCGACCTCGTCATCGACGTGGCCGGCCACTCGGTGAAACGCGACGGGCAGTCGATCGCGCTGACCCCGCTGGAGTTCGACCTGCTGGTCGCACTGGCCCGCAAACCCTGGCAGGTGTTCACGCGGGAAGTGCTGCTCGAGCAGGTGTGGGGCTACCGGCACGCCGCCGACACCCGCCTGGTCAACGTGCACGTACAGCGGCTGCGCTCCAAGGTCGAGAAGGACCCGGAGCGGCCGGAGATCGTGGTGACCGTCCGTGGCGTCGGTTACAAGGCCGGACCGAGCTGACATGTCCAAGGACAGTGCCGCTTCGGCCCCCGGCCGGTCCGGGGCCCGTCCGGAGCGGCCTGTCGGCCCGCGGCAGACGGGATCACGCTTCGCCCGCCTCTTCGTCGGCGGACTCCTCCAGGGCGGTGTGCGCAACAGCCCCGTCCTGCGGCTCCTGCTGCGCTGGATACGCCGGCCGCTGCTGCCCGTCATGCGGCTGTGGCGGCGCAACATCCAGCTCAAGGTCGTCGCCACGACCCTGCTGATGTCGCTGGGCGTCGTCCTGCTGCTCGGCTTCGTCGTCATCGGACAGGTGCGCAACGGGCTGCTCGACGCCAAGGTCAAGGCCTCCCAGAGCCAGGCCACCGGCGGCTTCGCCGTGGCCAAGCAGAAGGCCGACGAAGCGGCCGGCGCGGCCGCCGACGACGGCAACAACCCGGACGGCCACGCCTCCCAGAACGTCATCGAATGGATGAGCGAACTCGTGCTGTCGCTGTCCAGCGGCGGCCAGGGCGCCTTCGACGTGGTCACCCTGCCCCCCGGCGGCGGCCGCGGACCACGGGCCTCCGGCTCCGTCGACCCCAACAAGAGCGTCCCCGACGTCCTGCGCGAACGCGTCAACAGCAGCACCGGCGCCGTCCAGAGGTACTCCCGCATCGTCTACCTCAGCGACCAGGAGTCCCAGCCGGCCCTCGTCATCGGCAAACGCGTCAACGACCCCAACGGCGACCCCTACGAGCTGTACTACCTCTTCCCCCTCACCCAGGAGGAGAAGTCCCTCAGCCTCGTCCGGGGCACCCTCGCCACCGCCGGACTCTTCGTCGTCGTCCTCCTCGGAGCCATCGCCTGGCTCGTCGTACGGCAGGTCGTCACCCCCGTGCGGATGGCCGCCGGGATCGCCGAACGGCTCTCCGCCGGACACCTCCAGGAACGCATGAAGGTCACCGGCGAGGACGACATCGCACGACTCGGCGAGGCCTTCAACAAGATGGCGCAGAACCTCCAGCTCAAGATCCAGCAGCTGGAGGACCTGTCACGGATGCAGCGACGGTTCGTCTCCGACGTGTCGCACGAACTGCGCACCCCCCTGACGACCGTACGGATGGCCGCCGACGTCATCCACGAGGCCCGCGAGGACTTCGACCCCGTCACCGCCCGCTCGGCCGAACTCCTCGCCGACCAGCTCGACCGCTTTGAGTCCCTCCTCGCCGACCTCCTCGAGATCAGCCGCTTCGACGCGGGCGCCGCCGCCCTCGAGGCCGAACCCGTCGACCTGCGCGACGTCGTACGCCGCGTCGTCAGCGGGGCCGCGCCGCTCGCCGAACGCAAGGGCACCTCCATACGCGTCCGCGGCGACCAGCAGCCCGTCGTCGCCGAGGCCGACGCCCGCCGGGTGGAACGCGTCCTGCGCAACCTCGTCGTCAACGCCGTCGAACACGGCGACGGCAAGGACGTCGTCGTCAGACTCGCCAGCGCCGGCGGAGCCGTCGCCATCGCCGTCCGCGACTACGGCGTCGGACTCAAGCCCGGCGAGGCCACCCGCGTCTTCAGCCGCTTCTGGCGCGCCGACCCGGCACGCGCGCGCACCACCGGAGGCACCGGCCTCGGACTGTCCATCGCCCTGGAGGACGCCCGCCTGCACGGCGGCTGGCTCCAGGCCTGGGGCGAACCCGGAGGCGGCTCACAGTTCCGGCTCACCCTGCCCAGGACCGCGGACGAACCCCTGCGGGGCTCACCGATACCCCTGGAACCCAAGGACTCCCGCCGCAACCGCGGACTCAACGAAGCAGGCCTGCCGCGCGGCGGAAGCGAGAAGAGCGCCACCGTGCCCCTCCAGCCCGCCCGCGAGCAGCGCCGGCCCGGACGGGCCCCCCTGGCACCCCGCCAGGGCACCGTGGCCGCCACCGCCGACCCGACGGCGCTGCCCGGCAACGGCGCGCGCGTCGTGCCCCGGCCCGCCACCGATACCCGCCCACCGGACCCGCCCACCAGGAACGGGGCACACGGTGAGGCACCCGACCGGACGAGCCGGACGGACAGGGAAACCGACGGTGCGAACGAGCAAGGGGAGGCATTCCGTGGGCGCTGACCGCGAGGGGGGCCGCCGGCGCACGCCGGTGCGCGGAGCGGCGTACGCCATGTGCGGAGTCGTCCTGCTGACGGGATGCGCCTCGATGCCCGACAGCGGCGACCTGCGCGACGTCGAATCCACCCCCCGCCAGGAGACACAGGTCCGGGTCTTCGCCATGCCGCCCCGCGACGACGCTCCGCCCGCCGAGATCGTCCAGGGCTTCCTCGAAGCCCTGACCAGCGACGACCCCGGCTACTCCACCGCACGCCAATACCTCACCCCCGACGCCGCGAAGCAGTGGAGACCCGAACGCTCCACCACCGTCCTCGCCGACGGACCGGGCACCCAGGCCGACCGCTCCGGCAGCAGGGAGAACGGCGACGACTTCGCCTTCCGGCTGACCGGCACCCGCGTCGCCACCATCGACGCCCAGCAGTCCTACACCCCCGCCTCCGGCGACTACGACCGGACCGTGCACCTCACGCGCGACAAGAAGACCGGACACTGGCGCATCGACGCGCTCCCCGAAGGCGTCGTCATGGGCAAGTCCGACTTCCAGCGCAACTACATGTCGCTCAACAAGTACTACTTCGCCTCCCACACTACGTCCGCCGGCTCCGGACAACCCATGGCCGTCGCCGACCCCGTCTACGTCCGCGAACGCGTCGACCCCATGACCGAGACGGTGCGCTCCCTGCTCAACGGGCCCACCGGCTGGCTGCGCCCCGTCGTCCGCTCCGGCTTCCCCACCGGCACCGCACTCACCGCCGGCGTCACCTCCCTGGCGCCCGACGACCAGAACAAACTCACCGTGCCGCTCAACGACAAGGCGGCCCGTGTCGGGCACGGCAAGTGCGACGAGATGGCCGCGCAACTGCTGTTCACCCTCCAGGGCCTCAACCCCACCGTCGACGAGGTCGAAATACGCGCCGGCGGAAACCAGCTCTGCTCCCTCACCGAGGACCGGGCCGCCGCCGTCGCCGAACGCGGAGCGGAACGCCGACCCGAATACCTGTACTTCATCGACGCCCGCCACCGCCTGATGCGCAGGACGAACGCCGGCGACAGCGCCAGCTCCGAAGCCGTGCCCGGCGCACTCGGCGACGGCACCCAGGCCCTGCGCTCGGTCGCCGTCTCCCGCGACGAACACAGCGCGGCCGGCGTCGCCCTCGACGGCAAGGCGCTCTACGTCACCTCCACCGTCGCCGGCAACTCACTCGGCGAGCCCGTCCTCCTGAGCAAGGGCAAGACCGAGACCGACCGGCTCACCACCCCCAGCTGGGACGCCCAGGGCGACCTGTGGGTCGCCGACCGCGACCCCGCCGACCCGCGCCTGCTCCTCCTGGAGAAGGGCGGCGGCGAACCCCTGCCGGTACTCGTCCCCGGCCTCGACGGACGGATCGACACCGTACGGGTCGCCGCCGACGGCGTACGGATCGCGCTCGTCGTCGACCAGGGTGGCAAGCAGTCCCTGCTCATCGGACGGATCGAACGCGACAGGAGCGGCGAACGGCCCACCGTCGCCGTCCAGGAACTGCGCTCCGCGACCCCCGACCTCGAACAGGTCACCGCCATGTCGTGGGCCGGGGACAACAGGCTCGTCGTCGTCGGCCGCGAAGCCGGCGGAGTCGAACAGGTCCAGTACGTCCAGAGCGACGGCTCCATCCCCGAGACTGGCACGCTCCCCGGCCTCACCGAGGTCACGAGCATCGCCGCCTCCGAGGACAGCGAGGCCCCCCTCTTCGCCGCCTCGAAGGAGGGCCTGCTGTGGCTGCCCGGCGGGAGCGGCTGGCGGACGCTGAAGGAGACCGGCTCCGCCGCGTTCTACCCGGGGTGAGGACGACCGCGTCCTGACGGGAGCAGGCCGGCACGTCCGGACGGCCTGCTCCTCGTCCGGCTCGGCCCTCCCGTTCGTCCCAGCCCAGCCCAGCCCAGCCCGGCCCAGCCCAGCCCGGCCCAGCCCGGCCCGGCCCAGCCCGGCCCGGCCCAGCCCGGCCCGGCCCGGCCCGGCCCGGCCCAGCCTGGTCCTTCGGGCCTTGCGGGGCTTTTCCACAGGCCCGCGCCAGGCCTTTTCCACAGGGGTGGCAGGCCCTCCCCCGACTTGGCACAGTGATCGGCGTGGAAAGCGTCCGGCGGTGGTGGCAGGACTTCTCCGGCCTGGTGCTCCCGGCCGAGTGCGGCGGCTGCGGCACGGCACGCACTGTGCTCTGCCACCGGTGCCGCGCCGCGCTCCACGGCAACACGCCCCGCCGCGTCCGGCCGGACCCCGAACCGCCCGGGCTGCCCGCCGTGCACGCGGCCGCCCGGTACGCGGACGAGGTACGGGCCGTGCTGCTGGCCCACAAGGAACGCGGCGCGCTGGCACTGACACGGCCGCTGGGGACCGCACTGGCGGGGGCGGTGCGGGTGGGATTGGGGTCGGGGGAGGCGGGGGGCGGGGAGGGGGAGGGGCCCCCGCCCCCCTCGCGAACCGTGCTCCTCGTCCCCGTCCCCTCCGCGCGCCGGGCCACCCGTTCCCGGGGGCATGATCCGGCCCGGCGGATCGCGCTGGCCGCGGCGGCCGAGCTGCGGGCGGCCGGGGTGCCGGTGCGGGTGGCCGCGGTGCTGCGTCAGCGCCGGGTGGTGGCCGACCAGACGGGGCTCAACTCGCGGCAGCGGCTGGACAATCTGCTCGGCGCGCTGACGGTGGCGGCCGGCGGCGCGCGGCTGCTGTGCGGTGCGGACGCGGTGGTGCTCGTCGACGACCTGGTGACGACCGGTGCCTCCCTCGCCGAGGCCGCGCGTGCCGTGCGGGAGGCGACGGTGACGCACCGGGCCGCCGGGGGCGGCGCCCCGGCGGTGACGGACACCCGCCGGACCGGGACGGCCGGCCGGGGAGCGGGTGAAGAGGGTGTGGTCGCCGTGTACGGCGGCGTTCGCCGGGAAGGCAGTGGAGTACGACCGTCCGGAGCGCGGAAGGGAGGAACGGACCCGGTGTCGATGCCGGTCTCGGGGCAGGTGCGGCCGCCGGACGGGACCCGGTTCGCCGGTCCGCTGTGCGCGGCCGTCGTCGCGGCACCACCGGGCGCTTTCGAAAGGGACCGGAACTGACCGAGGACCGGTTTCGTTGCAGATATTGAGAGGACCAATTCACCTGAACGGGGGTACGCGGCAGTAGAGGGTGACGACATCCGTCCGGGCGAGATATGTTCGGTTGTGAGGGAAAGCCGCAGGCCACACCTCTCGAATCCGAATGCCGTGCCGCGCTTTGAGGTAATCATCGCGGCATCTGGGGTGGAGATCTCGCCCATGGGGGAGGAGGAGGTGGAAGTCACCGAGTCCGAGGTTCCGGTGTCCACCGGAACCTGGTGCAAAAGGGAGATGCTCCGCCGCTGATGCGGGGCGATCCGGGAACGGAGTTCTGCGTGGACATCGTCGTCAAGGGCCGCAAGACCGAGGTGCCCGAGCGGTTCCGCAAGCACGTGGCCGAGAAGCTGAACCTGGAGAAGATCCAGAAGCTCGACGGCAAGGTGATGAGCCTCGACGTCGAGGTGTCCAAGGAGCCGAACCCCCGACAGGCCGACCGGTGCGACCGGGTGGAGATCACGCTCCGCTCCCGCGGCCCGGTGATCCGTGCGGAGGCAGCGGCCAGCGACCCGTACGCGGCACTCGACCTGGCGGCGGAGAAGCTGGACGCCCAGCTGCGCAAGCAGCACGACAAGCGTTACACCCGGCGCGGCGCGCAGCGGATCTCGGCGGCGGAGGTCGCCGACCACGTACCGGGCGTCGCGACCCTCGGCAGCAATGGCCACCCCGTCCCGTCCGAAGAGTCCGACAGCGTGCCGACGAAGAAGATCGGGTCGCTGGAGGTGCAGGGCGACGGCCCGCTCGTGGTGCGCGAGAAGACCCATGTGGCCGCCCCCATGACTCTCGACCAGGCTCTTTACGAGATGGAGCTGGTCGGGCACGACTTCTATCTCTTCGTCGACTCCGAGACGAAGGAGCCGAGCGTCGTCTACCGGCGGCACGCTTACGACTACGGCGTGATCCACCTCAGCACGGACCCGATGGTCGCTCAGGCTCCGGCCCCCGAGGCGGGCGGCGCACTGGGCGGCTGACCCCGTCCCGGTGACAGCCGAGCAGGTGCCCCTGGAGCGCGTGTGCGCCCCCAGGGGCATCCGTGTGCGCCCCTTCGGGCATCGCTCCGTCACCGGGTTGTCGTCCGGGCATGGAATCATGGCGGCAACGGCTCAACCGGTGGGTCGTTGCCTTGCGTTGGCGATGGCACTGGACCACGGCCACAGCCTTCAGGGGGAGGAACGATGGCGGACAGCTTCGGACCGATGCATGACGGGGATGCCGTCGGGGGCGTCGTCGGCATGGGCCCGGACGGGGGCGCTCCCCGCAAGGAGCCGATCAGGGTCCTGGTGGTGGACGATCACGCCCTGTTCCGCCGTGGGCTGGAGATCGTGCTCGCCGCGGAGGAGGACATCCAGGTCGTCGGTGAGGCGGGGGACGGGGCGGAGGCCGTGGACAAGGCGGCCGATCTGCTGCCCGACATCGTGCTGATGGACGTACGGATGCCGAAGCGCGGGGGGATCGAGGCGTGCACCTCGATCAAGGAGGTGGCTCCCAGTGCGAAGATCATCATGTTGACGATCAGCGACGAGGAGGCCGATCTCTATGAGGCGATCAAGGCGGGTGCGACGGGTTATCTCCTGAAGGAGATCTCCACCGACGAGGTGGCCACGGCCATTCGGGCGGTGGCGGACGGGCAGTCGCAGATCAGTCCCTCGATGGCGTCGAAACTGCTGACCGAGTTCAAATCGATGATCCAGCGCACCGACGAGCGCAGGCTGGTGCCCGCGCCGCGGTTGACGGACCGTGAGCTGGAAGTGCTCAAGCTGGTCGCGACGGGGATGAACAACCGCGACATCGCCAAGGAGTTGTTCATCTCCGAGAACACCGTGAAGAACCATGTGCGGAACATTCTGGAGAAGTTGCAGCTGCACTCCAGGATGGAAGCGGTGGTGTACGCGATGCGGGAGAAGATCCTCGAGATCCGGTAGTTCCGGTAGCTCCGGTGGTTCCCGTGCGTCGGCCCCGGTGTGGTGGTGCGCGGTGGTCCCGCGCGGTGGCGGTCAGGCGAGGGCCCGGGCGAGTTCCCGGGTGAGGGGGGCGCGCAGTTCGGGTGCGTCGACCCGTTCCACTCGTACGTCTGTGCAGTCCACCCAGCTCGCCGCCTCCGTCAGGGCCTGCGCGACGGCGGGTACGGCCTTGGGGCCGTCCAGGGTGATCTGTCGGGCGACGAGGGTGCGGCCCTCGCGGGCGGGGTCGACGCGGCCGACGAGCCGGCCGCCGGCGAGCACCGGCATCGCGAAGTAACCGTGGATCCGCCGGGATTTGGGCACGTAGGCCTCCAGGCGGTGGGTGAAGCCGAAGACGCGCTCGGTGCGGGCCCGTTCCCAGACGAGGGAGTCGAAGGGGGACAGCAGCGTCGTGCGGTGGCGGCCGCGGGGCGTCGTCGCCAGGGCCGCCGGGTCGGCCCAGGCCGGTTTTCCCCAGCCGGCGACGGTGACCGGGACCAGACCGGAGTCGGCGATCACCGCGTCGACCTGTTCGCCCTTGAGGCGGTGGTAGTCGGCGATGTCCGCGCGCGTGCCGACGCCCAGGGAGCGGCCGGCGAGGCCGACCAGGCGGCGCAGGCACTCGGTGTCGTCGAGTTCGTCGTGCAGCAGGTCGGCGGGGACGGCGCGTTCGGCGAGGTCGTAGACCCGCTTCCAGCCGCGGCGTTCGACGCAGACGACCTCGCCGTACATCAGGGCGCGTTCGACGGCGACCTTGGTGCCGGACCAGTCCCACCACTCGCTGGTCTTCTTAGCGCCGCCCAGTTCGGTGGCGGTGAGGGGGCCCTCGGTGCGCAGTTGCTCGATGACCTGCTCGTAGGTGCCGTCGGGGAGGGCGTGGTTCCAGTGCGGGCGGTTGCGGTAGGCGCGGCGGCGGAAGGCGAAGTGGGGCCACTCCTCGATGGGGAGGATGCACGCGGCGTGGGACCAGTACTCGAAGGCGTGGGGCCGGGCGTCGGGTGCGCCGGGGGTGGGGTTCCAGTAGGCGTCCTCGACGGTGGTGCGGCCGACGGCGCCCAGGCGGGCGTAGGGGATGAGCTCGTGGGAGCGGGCGAGGACGGAGATGGTGTCGAGCTGGACGGCGCCGAGGTGGCGCAGGACGCCGCGGACGCCGGCTCCGCGGTCGGGGGCGCCGAGGAGGCCCTGGGCGCGCAGGGCGATGCGGCGGGCCTCGTCCGCGGAGATTTCGGTGGCGGGGGGCGGGGTCGTCATGGTGCGCACGATAGGGGGTGGGTCTGACAGCCTGTGCCGGGCCGCGGGTCCGCCCGTGCTCAGGCGGGGCCGGGGGCGGAGGGGTGGGGCGGTGCGGGGAGGTAGGGGGCCGTCGAGGGCAGGCCGAGGTCCGAGGGGAGCAGGGAGGCCACCCAGCAGTCGCGTCGTACGCCCTTGTTGTTGATCGCGGAGCGCAGGGTGCCCTCCAGGGTGAAACCGGCGTGTCGGGCGACGGCGAGGGAAGCGCTGTTGCCGACTTCCGCGCGCCATTCGACGCGGTCGACGGCGAGGTGGGTGAAGGCCCAGCGGGAGGCGGTGACGGTGGCCTCGGTGGTGTAGCCGTGGCCGCGGTGTTCCCTGCTGGTCCAGAAGCCGATCTCGGCGGTGCCGAGGGAGCGTGTGGTGAGGCTGAGGAGGCCGGTGAGGCTGCCGTCGGGGAGGAAGACGCCGAAGGTGAACATCGAGCGGCCGGCCCAGCCTTCGGGGGCGAGCTGCTCGGTGAAGCTGCGGGCGTGTTCGGGGAGGTAGGGGGAGGGGATGGTGGTCCAGCGCTGGATGTCGGGGTCCTGGGCGGCGGCGTGGACCGCGTCGGTGTCCCGGGGGCCGACCGGGCGCAGGACGAGGCGGTCGGTGGTGAGGGTGACGGGTTCCATCGGCTGATTCTGCGCGTGGCGCCGGTACGGGCGCCATCTTTTCGCGGTGGGTGAGCGGGTGGTCACTTTTCGCGTAATTCGTCCGGTGGGTGCGGCACCATCGGCGGTGCCCGTCCGTTGTGCCTGTGACGGGGGAACCCGGCGCCGCCGTGAGGTGGTGTGCGGTCCGCGTCACGGCAGGCCTCCCGGCGTGGCGGGGTCCTCGCATACGATGGCCGTTGCTCAGTGAGTCACATGAAACCGACCGTCCCAGGCCCGACCGGCAAGGAGACCAACCCCCGTGTCCGTCCTCTCGAAGATCATGCGTGCAGGCGAAGGCAAGATCCTGCGCAAGCTGCACCGCATCGCGGACCAGGTCAACTCCATCGAAGAGGACTTCGTCGACCTCTCCGACGCCGAGCTGCGGGCCCTCACCGATGAGTACAAGCAGCGGTACGCCGACGGCGAGACGCTGGACGACCTGCTGCCGGAGGCGTTCGCCACGGTGCGCGAGGCCGCCAAGCGCGCGCTGGGCCAGCGTCACTACGACGTGCAGATCATGGGTGGTGCCGCCCTGCACCTCGGCTATGTCGCCGAGATGAAGACCGGTGAGGGCAAGACCCTGGTGGGCACGCTGCCCGCGTATCTGAACGCCCTGTCGGGTGAGGGCGTCCACCTGATCACGGTCAACGACTACCTGGCCGAGCGCGACTCCGAGATGATGGGGCGCGTCCACAAGTTCCTCGGTCTGTCGGTCGGTTGCATCATGGCCAACATGACGCCGGCCCAGCGCCGCGAGATGTACGCCTGCGACATCACGTACGGCACGAACAACGAGTTCGGCTTCGACTACCTGCGCGACAACATGGCGTGGTCCCAGGACGAGCTCGTCCAGCGCGGCCACAACTTCGCGATCGTCGACGAGGTCGACTCCATCCTGGTCGACGAGGCGCGTACGCCGCTGATCATCTCGGGTCCGGCGGACCAGGCGACGAAGTGGTACGGCGATTTCGCCAAGCTGGTCCTGCGCCTCAAGCGCGGCGAGGCGGGCAACCCGCTCAAGGGCATCGAGGAGACCGGCGACTACGAGGTCGACGAGAAGAAGCGCACGGTCGCCATCCACGAGGCCGGTGTCGCGAAGGTCGAGGACTGGCTGGGCATCGACAACCTCTACGAGTCGGTGAACACGCCTCTGGTGGGCTACCTGAACAACGCCATCAAGGCGAAGGAGCTCTTCAAGAAGGACAAGGACTACGTCGTCATCGACGGCGAGGTCATGATCGTCGACGAGCACACCGGTCGTATCCTCGCGGGTCGCCGTTACAACGAGGGCATGCACCAGGCGATCGAGGCGAAGGAAGGGGTGGACATCAAGGACGAGAACCAGACGCTCGCGACGATCACCCTGCAGAACTTCTTCCGCCTCTACAAGCGCCACGACCACAACGGCAAGGAACTGCCCGGCCTGTCCGGCATGACCGGTACGGCGATGACCGAGGCCGCCGAGTTCCACCAGATCTACAAGCTCGGCGTGGTGCCGATCCCGACGAACAGGCCGATGGTCCGCAAGGACCAGTCGGACCTCATCTACCGTACCGAGGTCGCGAAGTTCGAGGCGGTCGTCGACGACATCGCCGAGAAGCACGAGAAGGGCCAGCCGATCCTCGTCGGCACGACGTCGGTCGAGAAGTCCGAGTACCTCTCGCAGCAGCTCAGCAAGCGGGGCATCCAGCACGAGGTGCTGAACGCCAAGCAGCACGACCGTGAGGCGCAGATCGTCGCCCAGGCGGGCCGCAGGGGCGCCGTGACGGTGGCCACGAACATGGCCGGTCGTGGTACGGACATCAAGCTGGGCGGCAACCCGGAGGACCTCGCCGAGGCGGAGCTGCGCCAGCGCGGTCTCGACCCGGAGGAGCACATCGAGGAGTGGGCCGCGGCGCTGCCGGCCGCCCTGGAGAAGGCCGAGCAGGCCGTCAGGGCGGAGAAGGAGCAGGTCGAGGAGCTCGGCGGGCTGTACGTGCTGGGCACCGAGCGGCACGAGTCGCGGCGTATCGACAACCAGCTGCGGGGTCGTTCCGGCCGTCAGGGCGACCCGGGCGAGTCCCGTTTCTACCTGTCGCTGGGCGACGACCTGATGCGTCTGTTCAAGGCGCAGATGGTGGAGCGCGTGATGTCCATGGCGAACGTGCCGGACGACGTGCCGATCGAGAACAAGATGGTCACGCGGGCCATCGCGTCCGCGCAGTCGCAGGTCGAGCAGCAGAACTTCGAGACGCGCAAGAACGTCCTGAAGTACGACGAGGTCCTCAACCGGCAGCGCGAGGTCATCTACGGCGAGCGGCGTCGCGTCCTGGAGGGCGAGGACCTCCAGGAGCAGATCCACCACTTCATGGACGACACGATCGACGCGTACGTGTCGGCGGAGACCGCGGAGGGCTTCGCCGAGGACTGGGACCTGGACCGGCTCTGGGGCGCCTTCAAGCAGCTGTACCCGGTGAAGATCACCGTGGACGAGCTGGAGGAGGCGGCCGGCGACCGTGCGGGGCTGACCGCCGAGTTCATCGCCGATTCCATCAAGGACGACATCCGCGAGCAGTACGAGTCGCGGGAGAAGCAGCTCGGCTCCGAGATCATGCGTGAGCTGGAGCGGCGGGTCGTGCTGTCGGTCCTGGACCGCAAGTGGCGCGAGCACCTCTACGAGATGGACTACCTCCAGGAGGGCATCGGCCTGCGCGCGATGGCGCAGAAGGACCCGCTGGTCGAGTACCAGCGCGAGGGCTTCGACATGTTCTCCGCGATGATGGACGGCATCAAGGAGGAGTCCGTCGGCTACCTGTTCAACCTGGAGGTCCAGGTCGAGCAGCAGGTCGAGGAGGTGCCGGTCGAGGACGCGGTGCCGGTCGACATGGACAAGCAGGACGTGGTGCCGGCGCAGGCCCGTCCGGAGATCCGCGCCAAGGGTCTGGACGCCCCGCAGCGGCGGAACCTGCACTTCTCGGCGCCGACCGTGGACGGCGAGGGCGGCACCGTCGAGGGCGACTTCGAGAGCGACGAGGAGCCCGTGCGTTCGGAGGCGGACGGCCTGACGCGCGCGGAGCGGCGCAAGCAGGCGAAGGCCGGGCGGCGTCGTAAGAAGTAGTCGCGGCACGTAGCCGCGGAAGGTCGTCGCGGGCCGGATCACCTGAGGGTGGTCCGGCCCGTCGGCGTTCATGGGGTGGTGCGCCGCCCGCCCGGTTCTCCCGGCGCGGTGGGGAAGGCCCGCTCAGTCGTCGGTGCGGGGGCTGCGCGGGCCGCCGAGTTCCACCGCCGTGCACCGCCAGCGGCGGTCCGTGCCGCGCTCCAGGCGGAACGCCATCGCGCGCAGCCGGTCGCCCGCGCCGATGCGGGCGAAGACCTCCAGGGCGCCGGGACGGGCGACGTAGTAGCCGATGTCGCGTACGACGGGATGGGTGCCGCGGGTGGTGCGCAGGGGACCGCTCTCGGCAAGGTGCGCCAGGTCGTCGTAGGCGCGGCCGACGGTGTGGCGGAGCATCGAGTGGACGGGGCGGCGGCCGCTGAGGACGGCGAGGAGACGGTCGGCGAAGAGGTCGGTGGGGCGGGGCTGTCCGGGCTCGGCGAGGGGCCCGCGAGGGCTCCGGACGGGGATGGTGGGCGTCGTGGGCGTCGTGCGTGTCGTCGGGGTGAGCGGTGTGGTGGCGCGAGGGGCGCCGGCGGTGGGCGCGGGGCGGTTGTCGGCGGGGCGGGTGCGGGCGGTGGGGAGGGGGCCGGGTGAGCCGGGCGGGCGGCCACCGGCGGGGGCCGGGCGGGTGCCGCCGCTCGGGACCCGGGGCGGAGTGCCGGCGGGACGGCGGGTGTCGCCGCGGCCGGGCGGGCGGCCGCCGGGGGTGCGCTGCGTCCTCGTCATGACCTTGTTCATGGTGGTCCCCGTTCGCTGGGCCCGGCCGACAGCGTCTACCGGGCGGTAACTTGCGCTGGGGATCTTGTACTCGGTCGCGGTGCGTGACGGCAAGTAGCGCAGAGTGGTGTCGCAGGGGTGGGTGGTTTCACTCGTCAGGGTGGTGTGGGAAGAGGTAAGCGCAGGTGGGAGTGGTGCGCAGGGTGAATTTCGAGGCCTGGGGTGGACGTCCGGGAGGCCGGGGACAGGGACTCGAAAGGGGGCGTCCGCACGTATCCTGGAGGCCCTCCACGGATGCGGGGGGCACCGAGCGGAGCCTTCGACCACGAGAGAGCGGCCCATCATGCGCGTCTACGTCCCCCTGACCCTCCCCGGTCTCGCCGAGGCGCACACGACGGGGGAGCTGGGGTCGTCCGGGCCGCTCGTCGCCTACGCCGTCACGCCCGGACTGCGCGAGTGGTACGCCTCCGACGACATCGAGGAGCTGGAGTACGCGGCCCTCGGCCGGGCCGCGCTCGCCTCGCTGCGGCTGCTGGCGGCGGACCCCGCGGCACCGCGGCGCCGCGTGGTGGTCGCCGTCGACGTGCCGGACGGCGCGGCCGCGTCGGACCCCGACCGCGCCCCGGACCCGGCGGCGCTCGGCGAGGTCCGGGTGACCGGGCCCGTGCGGTCGGCCGAGGCGGCCGCCGTGCACGTCGACGCCGACGACGCGGAGACGGACGTGAGCGCCGCGGTCGAGGCGCTGCCGGCGGCGGACGCCGGGGACGACGACGCCCGGTCCGTGGTCGACGGCGCCGAGGACCACGAACTGCTGTGGTTCGCCGCGCAGGAGATCGCCGACCTGGTGGAATCCGGCCGCTGAGGCGGGTCCGGCGGGTCCGGCAGGGGTCGGCAGGACCGGCGGGACCGGATCACGGGCCGCGGGCCGCGGGCCGAGGGGCCCGGGCCCGGTGTCCCCGCGGCGCGGGCCACCGCCTCCCCGGCTGTCGGTGGGGGCGGGTACGTTTGCGGGTATGGGGAAGCAGGCCGGGGCGCACATCGTATGGGACTGGAACGGGACGCTGTTCCACGACAACGACGCCATCATCGGAGCCACGAACGCGGCGTTCGTCGAGCTGGGGCTGGAGCCGATCACGCTCGAGCGGTACCGGGCGCTGTACTGCGTACCGGTGCCCAAGTTCTACGAACGGCTGCTGGGCAGACTGCCCACCGACGCCGAGTGGCAGGTCATGGACGAGGTCTTCCACCGGTACTACGCCGAGCACCGGGTGCGGTGCGGGCTGACCACCGGGGCGGCGGAACTGCTCGCCGGGTGGAGCTCGGCGGGCCGCAGCCAGTCGCTGCTGAGCATGTACGTGCACGACGAGCTGGTCCCGCTGGTCAGGGGATTCGGGATCGAGCCGTACTTCGTCCGCGTCGACGGGCGCACCGGGCCGTCCGGCGGCAGCAAGGCCGAGCACATGGTGCGCCACCTGGAGACCCTGGCCGAGGTCGACGTGGAGCGCACCGTGGTCATCGGGGACGCCGCCGACGACGCGGTGGCGGCGCTGCACGTGGGCGCGCGGGCCGTGCTGTACACCGGGGGGTCGCACAGCCGGGCCAGCCTGGAGGGGGTCGGCGTGCCCGTGGTGGACACCCTCCGGGAGGCCGTCGAGACGGTGGAGCGGATGGCCGCCTGACGGGGTGGCCCGCGCGGCGCGGCGCCGCACCCGCGGGCACCCCACCGGGCGGCACGGCGTGATCCGCGCGGCGCGGGCCGTCAGGTCGCCGGTGCCTTGGTGCGCAGCACCTTCAGGAACTCGCGCATCCACGCGGGGTGGTCCGGCCAGGCCCGGGAGGAGACCAGCGTGCCGTCGACGACGGCCTCGGTGTCCTGGAAGGTCGCCCCGGCACTCTGCATGTCGAGTTCCAGGGCCGGGTACGCCGTGACGCGGCGGCCCGACAGCCCGTCCACCGCGGCGGTCAGCAGCGGCCCGTGGCAGATCTGGGCGACCGGCTTGTCCGTGTCGAAGAACGACTTGAGGATCTTGCGCAGCTCGGGGTCGTTGCGCAGGTACTCGGGGGCGCGTCCGCCGGGGATCACGACGGCGGCGTACGCGCCGGGGTCGACCTCGGAGAAGGCGAGGTCGGCGGGCCAGGTGTAGCCGGGCTTCTCGGTGTAGGTGTCGAAGCCGGGTTCGAAGTCGTGGACGACGAAGCGGAGCTGCTTGCGGGTGGGGGCGGCGATGTGGACCTCGTAGCCCTCCTCGCGCAGGCGCTGGTAGGGGTAGAGGACTTCCAGGGACTCCGCTGCGTCGCCGGTGACGATGAGGATCTTCGTGGTCATGTCGGGCGGCTCCTCTCGGGCGGGTGCTCTCCTCGGGCAACCTGCCTCCTGGGCGCGGCCTCGCCAAGAGGTGGGTCGCTCTCAGAGTGCCCGGGGCCGATGCCGGCGTCGACTTTTCCGGCCCCACTCCTTCTCCCCTGCACCGCTTTCCCGCCTCGCCGCCTCGCCGCCTGCGGCCTCCCGCCTCGCCGCCTGCGGCCTCCCGCCTCGCGCCCAGCCGCGTCACCCGCACCGGCCGCGTCACCCGCATCTGCCGTGTCACCCGCCCCGCCCGTCCGTCCGGTTCCAGTGGTCGAGGGTGGGGGCGGGGCCGTCCCTTCACACATCGTCGCGCGTTGCACCCCTGTGCAGAACGTCAAACTTCCACCCCCGGTTTTGTACACATACGGCTCATGACGGGCCCCCGGTGGGGAGCGATAGCCTGGTGGCGTGATCAGCGCGATAGTTCGCGGGGGTGCGTTGGCCCCTGCCCCGCGCCCGGTGCGCGCGGAGGACATCCGCGGCCGGGCGCCAGTCGCTGGTCCTCGCGGGCGGGACGGGGCCACCAGGGCCCCCAGGACGCCGTACACACCCCATGAGCAGGCGGCGCGGAGAGCAGCGTCACACCTGTGGGGCGCGTCGGGAATGGCCGATAAACCCCCGCTCCTCTCCTCCCGCGGCATAGCGTCGGAGCAGCCCGGAGACCCCGGGCCGTGGCGTCGAGCCGCAGGGGAAGAGACCGTACTTCCTTCTACGTCACGCAACGGCGCGCGACAGGAGCCAGAGGACAATGCAGACCAAGCTGGACGAAGCCAAGGCCGAGCTGCTCGAACGGGCGGCCCGGGTCGCTGAGAACAGCCCGGTCGGGGGGCACCTACCGACTGGGACGACGGGCGAGGGCGGTCCGGGGATCCCGGGCACGCCGGACCACGCGTCCGTCCTGTCGTTCCTCCAGCGCTACTACCTGCACACCGCCCCCGAGGACCTGACCGACCGCGACCCGGTCGACGTCTTCGGAGCCGCCTTCTCGCACTACCGGCTGGCGGAGAACCGCCCCCAGGGCACCGCGAACGTACGCGTCCACACGCCGACCGTCGAGGAGAACGGCTGGACGTGCAGCCACTCCGTCGTCGAGGTCGTCACCGACGACATGCCCTTCCTCGTGGACTCCGTGACGAACGAGCTGACCCGCCAGGGCCGCGGGATCCACCTCGTCATCCACCCGCAGGTCGTCGTCCGCAGGGACGTCACCGGCCGGCTCATCGAGGTGCTCGAGGCGTCCCCGGCCGCCGACCTGCCGCACGACGCGCACATCGAGTCCTGGATCCACGTCGAGACGGACCGCGAGACCGACCGCGCCGACCTCAAGCAGATCACCGCCGACCTGCTGCGCGTCCTGTCCGACGTCCGCGAGGCCGTCGAGGACTGGGAGAAGATGCGCGAGGCCGCCCTGCGGATCGCCGACGACCTGCAGGCCGAGCCCGTCCCCGGCGACCTGGCCTCGCCCGACGTGGCGGAGGCCCGCGAGCTGCTGCGCTGGCTGGCCGACAACCACTTCACCTTCCTCGGCTACCGCGAGTACCAGCTGCGCGCCGACGACTCCCTCGCGGCCGTCCCCGGCACCGGGCTCGGCATCCTGCGCTCCGACCCGCACCATGCCGAGGGCGACGACCACCCCGTCAGCCCCTCCTTCGAGCGGCTCCCGGCCGACGCCCGCGCCAAGGCGCGCGAGCACAAGCTGCTCATCCTGACCAAGGCCAACAGCCGGGCCACCGTGCACCGGCCCTCCTACCTGGACTACATCGGCGTCAAGAAGTTCGACGCCGAGGGAAACGTCGTCGGTGAGCGCCGCTTCCTCGGGCTGTTCTCCTCCGCCGCCTACACCGAGTCCGTGCTGCGGGTCCCGGTCGTGCGGCGCAAGGTCGACAGCGTGCTGAAGGGCGCCGGTTTCTCGCCCAACAGCCACGACGGACGCGACCTGCTCCAGATCATGGAGACCTACCCGCGCGACGAGCTGTTCCAGACGCCGGTCGACGAACTGCGCGCCATCGTCACGTCCGTGCTCTACCTCCAGGAGCGCCGCCGGCTGCGGCTCTACCTGCGCCAGGACGAGTACGGCCGCTACTACTCGGCCCTCGTCTACCTGCCCCGCGACCGCTACACCACCGCCGTACGGCTGCGCATCATCGACATCCTCAAGGAGGAACTGGGCGGCACCAGCGTCGACTTCACCGCCTGGAACACCGAGTCGATCCTGTCCCGCCTGCACTTCGTGGTGCGGGTCCCGCAGGGCACCGAGCTGCCGCAGCTGTCCGAAGGCGACAAGGAGCGCATCGAGGCGCGGCTCGTCGAGGCGGCCCGCTCCTGGGAGGACGCCTTCCAGGACGCGCTCAACGCCGAACTCGGCGAGGAGCGGACGGCGGAGCTGCTGCGCCGCTACGGCAACGCCTTCCCCGAGGGCTACAAGGCCGACCACACCCCGCGCTCCGCGGTCGCCGACCTCGTGCACATCGAACGGCTCACGGAGGAGCGGAACTTCTCGCTCAGCCTGTACGAGCCGGTGGGCGCCGCCCCCGACGAGCGCCGCTTCAAGATCTACCGCAAGGGCGACTCGGTCTCCCTGTCGGCGGTGCTGCCGGTGCTCAACCGCCTCGGCGTCGAGGTCGTCGACGAGCGGCCCCACGAACTGCGCTGCTCCGACCGCAGCGTCGCCTGGATCTACGACTTCGGCCTCAGGCTGCCCAAGCAGCCGGGCGCCGGCGACCAGCTCGGCGACGACGGGCGCGAGCGGTTCCAGGAGGCGTTCGCCGCCACCTGGACCGGCAAGGCGGAGAACGACAGCTTCAACGCCCTCGTGCTGAGCGCCGGGATCGACTGGCGGCAGGCGATGGTGCTGCGGGCGTACGCGAAGTACCTGCGGCAGGCCGGCTCCACCTTCAGCCAGGACTACATGGAGGACACCCTCCGCACGAACGTCCACACCACCCGGCTGCTCGTCTCGCTGTTCGAGGCGCGGATGTCGCCCGACCGGCAGGGCGCCGGCCGCGAGATCGTCGACGCGCTGCTGGAGGAGCTGGACGCCGCCCTCGACCAGGTGGCCTCCCTCGACGAGGACCGGATCCTGCGGTCCTTCCTCACCGTCATCAAGGCGACCCTGCGCACGAACTTCTTCCAGCGCACCGCGGACGGCGCCTGGCACGACTACGTGTCGATGAAGTTCGACCCGCAGGCGATCCCCGACCTTCCGGCGCCGCGCCCCGCGTTCGAGATCTGGGTCTACTCGCCGCAGGTCGAGGGCGTGCACCTGCGGTTCGGGAAGGTCGCGCGCGGCGGCCTGCGCTGGTCCGACCGGCGCGAGGACTTCCGCACCGAGGTCCTCGGCCTGGTCAAGGCGCAGATGGTGAAGAACACCGTCATCGTGCCGGTCGGCGCCAAGGGCGGCTTCGTCGCCAAGCAGCTGCCGGACCCGGCCGTCGACCGGGACGCGTGGCTCGCCGAGGGCATCGCCAGCTACCGGACCTTCATCTCGGCGCTCCTCGACATCACCGACAACATGGTCGCCGGGGAGGTCGTGCCGCCGGCCGACGTCGTCCGGCACGACGAGGACGACACCTACCTGGTGGTCGCCGCCGACAAGGGCACGGCGACGTTCTCCGACATCGCCAACGAGGTCGCGCAGTCCTACGACTTCTGGCTCGGTGACGCCTTCGCCTCCGGCGGCTCCGCGGGCTACGACCACAAGGCGATGGGCATCACCGCCCGCGGCGCCTGGGAGTCGGTGAAGCGGCACTTCCGCGAGCTGGGCGTGAACACGCAGGTCGAGGACTTCACCGTCGTCGGCATCGGGGACATGTCCGGTGACGTGTTCGGCAACGGCATGCTGCTCTCCGAGCACATCCGGCTCGTGGCCGCCTTCGACCACCGGCACATCTTCATCGACCCCGAGCCCGACGCGGCCACCTCCTACGCCGAGCGCCGCCGCCTGTTCGAGCTGCCGCGCTCCAGCTGGGCCGACTACGACACCTCGCT
This sequence comes from Streptomyces sp. NPDC031554, assembly GCF_055580685.1. Classification (NCBI taxonomy): domain Bacteria; kingdom Bacillati; phylum Actinomycetota; class Actinomycetes; order Kitasatosporales; family Streptomycetaceae; genus Streptomyces; species Streptomyces sp. NPDC031554. The sequence goes on from NZ_JBVIKX010000005.1 coordinate 27,191, forward strand.
GCTGTCGGCGGGCGGCGGCGTCTTCCCCCGCACGGCGAAGGCGATCCCCGTCAACGCGCACATCCGGGCGGCCCTCGGCATCGAGGACAAGGTCACCAAGATGACCCCGGCCGACCTGATGAAGGCCGTCCTCAAGGCGCCGGTGGACCTGCTGTGGAACGGCGGCATCGGCACGTACGTGAAGTCGTCGGCGGAGTCGAACGCCGACGTCGGCGACAAGGCCAACGACGTCATCCGCGTCGACGGCGCCGACCTGCGCGCGAGCGTCGTCGGTGAGGGCGGCAACCTGGGCCTGACCCAGCTCGGCCGGATCGAGTACGCGCGCGGCGGCGGCAAGATCAACACCGACGCCATCGACAACAGCGCGGGCGTGGACACCTCCGACCACGAGGTGAACATCAAGATCCTGCTCAACGGCCTGGTCACCGAGGGCGACATGACGGTCAAGCAGCGCAACAAGCTGCTCGCCGAGATGACCGACGAGGTCGGCGCCCTCGTGCTGCGCAACAACTACGCGCAGAACACCGCGATCGCGAACGCCCTCGCCCAGTCCAAGGACATGCTCCACGCCCAGCAGCGCTTCATGCGCCACCTGGCGCGCGAGGGCCACCTCGACCGGGCGCTGGAGTTCCTGCCCACCGACCGGCAGATCCGTGAGCGGCTCTCCGCCGGCCACGGCCTGACCGGGCCCGAGACGGCCGTCCTCATGGCGTACACGAAGATCACGGTCTCGGACGAGCTGCTGCGCACCTCGCTGCCCGAGGACCCCTACCTGCGCGGACTGCTGTACTCGTACTTCCCGACCGCGCTGCGCGAGCGGTTCGCCGAGCAGATCGACAACCACCCGCTGCGCCGCGAGATCACCACGACGGTCCTGGTCAACGACACCGTCAACACCGGCGGTACGACCTACCTGCACCGGCTGCGGGAGGAGACCGGCGCCTCGCTGGAGGAGATCGTGCGGGCGCAGACCGCGGCCCGCGCGATCTTCTGCTCGGCACCGGTGTGGGACGCGGTCGAGGACCTCGACAACCGGGTCGAGGCCGCCGTCCAGACCCGCATCCGGCTGCACTCGCGCCGCCTGGTCGAACGCGGCACCCGCTGGCTGCTCAACAACCGGCCCCAGCCGGTGCAGCTCGCCGAGACCGTCGACTTCTTCGCCGACCGCGTCGAGCAGGTCTGGGGGCAGCTGACGAAACTGCTGCGCGGCGCGGACCTGGAGTGGTGGCAGCAGATCCACGACGAGCTGACCGGCGCCGGCGTGCCCGACGAGGTCGCCACCCGGGTCGCCGGGTTCTCGTCCGCCTTCCCCGCCCTCGACATCGTGTCGGTGGCCGACCGCATGGGCCGGGACCCGCTGGACGTCGCCGAGGTGTACTACGACCTCGCCGACCGGCTGCGCATCACCCAGCTGATGGACCGCATCATCGAGCTGCCGCGCGCCGACCGCTGGCAGTCCATGGCCCGCGCCTCCATCCGCGAGGACCTGTACGCGGCCCACGCGGCGCTCACCGCGGACGTCCTGGCCGTCGGCAACGGCACCTCGACGCCCGAGCAGCGGTTCACGGCGTGGGAGGAGAAGAACACGGCGATCCTGGGCCGGGCGCGCACCACGCTGGAGGAGATCCAGGGCTCGGAGACCTTCGACCTCGCCAACCTGTCGGTGGCGATGCGGACCATGCGGACGCTGCTGCGGACGCATTCGTAGGACGGGCCGAAAGGGGGGTGCCCCCGAGCCTCGCGAGGCTCGGGGGCACCCCCCTTTCACGGCCGGTGTGCGCGGGTGTCAGGACTTCGCGGCGGCCGGGCGCTTCTTCTTCGGCTCGGTGAAGGCCTCGTACTCCTTGAGGACCTCCTCGGTCGGGCCGTCCATGCGCAGCTCGCCGCGCTCCAGCCACAGCACCCGCTCGCAGGTCTCGCGGATCGAGCTGTTGCTGTGGCTGACCAGGAAGACCGTGCCGGCGTGCTCGCGCATCGCGCGGATGCGGTCCGCCGAGCGCCGCCGGAACTTCGCGTCGCCGGTGGCCAGCGCCTCGTCGATGAGGAGGACGTCGTGGTCCTTGGCGGCGGCGATGGAGAACCGCAGCCGCGAGCCCATGCCGGAGGAGTACGTGCGCATCGGCAGGGAGATGAAGTCGCCCTTCTCGTTGATGCCGGAGAAGTCGACGATCTCCTGGTAGCGTTCCTTGATCTGCTCCCGCGTCATGCCCATGGCCAGGCCGCCCAGGTGGACGTTGCGTTCGCCGGTCAGGTCGCCCATCAGGGCCGCGTTGACGCCGAGGAGGGAGGGCTGGCCGTCGGTGTAGATCCTGCCCCGCTCCACCGGCAGCAGGCCCGCGACCGCTTTGAGCAGTGTGGACTTGCCCGAGCCGTTGGTGCCGATCAGGCCGATCGCCTCGCCCTTGTACGCCACGAAGGAGACGTTCCTGACGGCGTGCACGGTGCGGACGCCCGACGCCTTCTCGGCCTTTTTGCGGCGCACGATGCGGTTCAGGGCGGCGGTGGCGGAACCGCGGCCCCCGGCGGTGCCGTTGACGCGGTAGACGATGTCGACGCCGTCGGCGATGACGGTGGGGACGCGCTCGGCGGTGCTGCCGGTGCCGGTGTCGGTGTTGTCGGGGGGTGTCGTGTTGTCAGCCACGGCCGTACGTCTCCTCAGCCTTCCAGAAGTAGATGAAGCCGCCGACGCCCGCCAGCAGCGCCCAGCCGACCGCCCAGGCCCACACGTGCGGCGGGAGGCTGTCGGCGTGGAAACTGTCGATCAGCGCGAACCGCATCAGGTCGATGTAGACGGCCGTCGGGTTGGCCCGCAGCACGTCGGCGACCCAGGACGGCAGGTCGCCGTGCTGGGTGAGCAGGACGTCGATGCTCCACATCACGCCCGAGACGTACATCCAGGTGCGCAGCACGAACGGCATCAGCTGGGCGATGTCCGGGGTCTTCGCGCCCAGACGCGCCAGGATCATCGACATGCCCGCGTTGAAGGTGAACTGGAGCGTCAGCGCGGGGATCGCGAGCAGCCAGGAGAAGGCCGGCGGCACCCCCACGGCGAGCAGGATCAGCACCAGGGCGGCCATCGAGAACAGCAACTGCTGCAGCTGCTGGAGGCAGAACGAGATCGGCAGCGCCGCCCGGGGGAAGTGCAGCGCCCGCACCAGGCCGATGTTGCCCGAGATCGCCTTGGTGCCCGCCATGATCGAACTCTGCGTGAACGTCCAGATGAACACCCCCGTGATCAGGAAGGCGACGTAGTCCGGGACGCCCTTCTTGGTCTGCAGGAGGACCCCGAAGATGAAGTAGTAGACGGCCGCGTTCAGCAGCGGGGTCATCACCTGCCAGACCTGGCCCAGCTTCGCCTGGCTGTACTGCGAGGTGAGCTTGGCCGTGGCGAACGCGGTGATGAAGTGCCGGCGCGCCCACAGTTGGCGGACGTACTCGGGCAGGGAGGGGCGGGCGCCGCTGACCGAGAGGCCGTGCCGGGCCGCGAGGGCCGCGAGGTCTTCACCGGCCTCGGTCCGCGCCGGGGGCGGTGTGTGGAGGACCTGACTCACATCCGCTGCTTTCACTCGGGGGGTGGGATGCGCGCGTCCGGCTGTCCGTGGGTCGCCCGGCGTTTTCCCACGCTTCTCATCGCGTTTTCTTACGTCGGGACGGCACCGTATCGTCGCAACGTGAGCGTAGGCCGAACCGGCGTCGGAACGCAACCGTATCGTCGTCACGGGGGCGGGAGCCCGTTGCGGGGGTGAGACCGTTCCGACGCGACAACGAGACCGGGGCGACGCCGGGACGAGACGGATCCGTCGCCGGGACGAGACCGCCGCGCCGCGACGCCGGCACGGGCGCGGCGCGACGCCGGCGCGGGTGTCCCGCGGCCGGTGCGCGGCCGGGTTCCCGTGACGACGGCACCGTCGCGTCGTGACGCCACGGCGCTTTGCGTAGGGACGGACCCGTATCGTCGTGACGCCCTATGCTGGTCCGCATGACGACGAACGCCGACGGGCCCCAGACGCGTCCTCGCCGCCGGGCCCCCGCGGGGGCGGCCGTGCTCCGCGAGGACGTGACGGAGGCCATCCGGGCGGCCGTGTTCGAGGAGCTCGCGACCGTCGGCTACGCGCGGATGTCCATCGAGGGCATCGCCCGCCGCGCCGGAGTGGGCAAGACGGCCGTGTACCGGCGCTGGCGCTCCAAGCTGCACCTCGTCCTGGACATCGTCTCGGCGATCGCGGTGCAGGGCCTGCCGGCACCGGAGACGGGCAGCCTCGAAGGTGATCTCCGGGTGCTGTACGAGGTGACGTCACGGGCGCTGCGGCATCCCGTGGCCTCGCAGATCATCCCGGACCTCCAGGCCGAGGCGGCCCGCAACCCGGAGATCGCCGAGGCCCTGCAGAAGGCGCTGCGGGACGGACAGGAGGGCGTCGCCCTGAAGATCGTGGCGGCGGCCGCCCGGCGCGGTGAGGTGCGCGGGGACCTGGACGACGAGCTGGCGCTCGACCTCATCTCCGGCCCGCTCTACTGGCGCTCGGTGGTGATCCGCAGTCCGAAGCTGCCCAAGGGGTACCTGGGGGCGCTGGCGCGGGCCACCGCGGAGGGGGTCAAGGCGCTCTGAGCGGTTCCCCGGCACGCCCGGGGACGGGGTTCGGGGGCGGGGTCCGCCGCCCGGCCGCGGAGCCACCGCGCCCGCGCGGCCCCGGGGCGCGGCCGCATCCGGCCCTCCCGGGTCGAGGTGGCCACGTCCCGGACGCCGGGCCCGGTTCTCCGGCCCGGCTGCGCGGCGGCGCGCTCGGCGGAGGCGACCACGCCGGGCCGGGCCGGGGCGCCGGGGGTGGCGCGGGGTGATCGTGAGGGCCGGCCGTGGCCGGTGACGGCGTCGACGCGGTCGATCGGCCCGCGGACGGAGACTCCCTCCCCGTGGAGGGCCGGCCCGTGGTGAAGCGGGCCCCCGCGCCCCGCGGCCCCTCGATCCCCGGCCGCCGCCGGCGTCCCGGGTCGCCGCTCACGTCTCCGGCCGCCGCCGGCGTTCCCGGCGGTCGCTCATGTCCCTGGTCGCCGCCCGCATCTCCGGCCCGCAGGGCGCCTCCGGTCGGCCCCGCTCAGTCCGCGTCGCCGGGTTCCTCCTGGTGGGCGGCCCCGTCCAGGGCGGTGGTGAGCCGGTCGAGGCGTTCGCGCAGGTCGGCGATCTCCCGCAGTTCCAGGCCCGTCGCGGCGGCGATCCGGGCCGGCACCCGCACCGCCCGCGCGCGCAGGGCGGTGCCCTCCTCGGTCGGCCGGACCTCCACCGAGCGCTCGTCGCGGGTGCTGCGCTCGCGCCGCACCAGCCCGGCCGCCTCCAGCCGCTTCAGCAGCGGCGAGAGCGTGCCGGAGTCCAGGCGCAGGTGCTCGCCCAGCTTCTTGACGGGCAGTTCGCCCCGCTCCCAGAGCACGAGCATCACCAGGTACTGCGGGTAGGTCAGCCCGAGGTCCTTCAGGATCACGCGGTAGACGCCGTTGAAGGCGCGCGAGGCCGCCTGGAGGGAGAAGCAGATCTGGCTGTCCAGGCGGAGCCAGTTCTCCGTCGGGCCGGCTGCGTCGGCGGCAGCGGTGGCGGCGGTGGCGGCGGCGTCAGGGGTCGACATCGGGGTCATGCCCCCAGAGTAGCTCTTGCGGGCTATTTGGTTGTGCCCAACTTAATTGTGTGCTCTACTTGTGGTCGTGGGGCCGCCCGGACGCGAACGGCGCGGGGGGCGGGCCACCTCACGACCACAGACTTCCGAGAGGGATGGTTCATCCATGGACGCGATCTACACCGCAGTCGCCACCGCCACCCACGGCCGCGAGGGCCGCACCGTCTCCTCCGACGGCCGGATCGACCTCGGCCTGGCCATGCCGGTGGAGCTGGGCGGCGACGGCCAGGGCACCAACCCCGAGCAGCTCTTCGCCGCCGGTTACGCGGCCTGCTTCGGCAGCGCCCTCGGCCTGGTCGGCCGGCAGGCGAAGGTCGATCTGGCGGACGCCGCCGTGACCGCCGAGGTCGGCATCGGCAAGCAGGGCGAGGGCTTCGGCCTCAAGGTCGCCCTGCGCGTCGAGCTGCCGGACAGCGTGGACGAGGCGACCGGCCGCAAGCTGGTCGAGCAGGCCCACCAGGTCTGCCCCTACTCCAACGCCACCCGCGGCAACATCGAGGTCGACCTCGTCATCGAGTGACCGGGCGACCGCCTCACGGAGCGACCCGCGCCAGCACCTCGCCCGTCTCCCGGCTCCACGCCACCACCACGGCCTCCTCGGGCACCCGGTGCCAGCGCGTGAGCAGCAGCCAGCGGACGCGGTGCCGGCGGACGATCGCCGACCGTTCGGCGCGGGTCGTCCCCGGGGCGAGGTAGGCGCGCACGTCCGCGAGCCGCCGCAGCCGCTCCCGTTCGTCCAGGGCCGCGTCCGGCCAGGCGGGGGCGGCCAGGTTCGGCCCGTACCCGGCGATCATGTGGACGGCGTAGTAGCCGTCCGCGATCACCACCTCGCCGGGCGCCATGTACCGGGCGGCCCAGTCGTACGACGGCCAGCGCGGCGGCTGCGCGAAGCCGACCGGGTCCACCGCGCGCGGGACGACCGCCCCCGCCTGCACGGTGAGGAAACCGGTGCAGGCCGCGGCCGCCGCCACCGCCCCCAGCACCCGCCGCCCCGTGCCCCACGGCCGGGGCGCCGCCAGTTCCACCGCGAGCGCGAACTGCAGCGGCACGAGCGTGAGCCCGAGGATCCGCCCGTAGGTGTAGTGGCCGCTGACCCAGCCGTACGCCACCACCAGGCAGTCCAGGGCGAACATCAGCACCAGCGGATCGCGCGCGCCGGTGCGGCGGCCCCGCAGCCACAGCGCCGGCACACCCGCCAGCGCCAGCCAGAAGTGCCCGGCGAGCCCCTCGTACAGCCGCCGGTGCATCGCGTCGACGCTGCCGTCGCCGGCCAGCGCGAACACGTCGAAGTACGGCCACGCGGCGGCGACCGACAGGGCCGCCGCGCCCGTGAGGACCCAGCGCGGCACCATCCCCGGACGCCGGCCGCGCCGCCGGCCCGCCACGAAGGCCACGCCCCCGGTCACCGCCGCCACCGCCGTGATCGGGTGCACCAGCAGGACCACCCCGTACAGGCAGCCCAGCGCCGCGTACCCGGCGAAGCCGCGCAGCCCGCTCGGGCCCACGAACCGCACGGCCCGCGCGTCGCACGCGCGCGTGGCGGTCCACGCCCAGGCCCAGAACGCCAGCCCGATGGCGAAGGTCGACGGATAGCCCAGGTTGCCGGTCATCGACATCAGGCCGAGGTAACCGCTCCACCAGGCCCGTTCGGTGCCCCACAGCAGGGTCGTCGCCGCCAGCGCCAGCACCGGCGCCCACGGCCGCGGCGTGAGCACGCGCGTGAGGCGGCCGACGCCGGTCAGCAGCACCACCAGGTTGACCGGCCCGGCCACCCGCAGCACGTCCCGGCCCGACAACCCGGTCAGCCGCGCGAACACCCCCTGCGCCACCGCGTACGGCGAGTAGTACGGGCTGCCCGCGCCCGGCAGGTCGCCCGTCGGATGGCGCGGCGCGAACAGGTCGGCCCGCAGCCGTTCGACGACCGCCGCGTGCTGCCCGGCGTCGCAGCACAGCGGCACCCGCCAGTACGCCAGCGACATCACCAGCCAGAACGCGAACCCGAGGACCTGGTACGGCGTCGGACGCGGACCGCGCCGGCCGTACAGCGCCGTCGCGCCGCGCACGGGACGCCGGGTCAGGACGCCGACGCTCATCGGACCGGAACAAAGAGGGGCATTGGCGGTATGTTCCCGTCCACGTCAACGACCTCGCGTTTGTCACCTCATCGAGTGAGCCCGGTCGGGCCGTTCCTGCACCGGCAGCGCCACCCGGTCCCGCACCAGCCGCTCCAGCAGCAGCGGCAGCCCCAGCACCGGCAGCAGCCAGGCCAGCACGATCAGCCGCCCGCCCCAGATGGCGATGTCGGGGTGGCCGGCCTGGGTGAGGAACCCGGTGGCCGCCGCCGCGACCACGAGCACGCCGAACGCCCGCCGCGGCCCGCGCAGCGCCCCCCACGCCCCGGCCGCCAGCGCCGCCGCGAACAGCGGCTCCCCCAGCTGCCGGCGCAGCCACTCCGGCCAGAACCGCTGCTGCAACTGCCAGAACTCCGGCCAGGGCCGCTCCCGGTCCGGCCGCGTGAAGTGGTGGGTCAGCAGGTCCTGGAGGCTCTCCGACTCCGACGGATACCGCAGCAGCCCCGCGAGCAGCAGCGTCCCCGCCGCCCCGCCCGCGCCCGCCACGGCCACCGCCACCGCCCCGCGCCCCGCCGGCCGCCCCCGCCGCCGGCGCCGTACGGCGATCAGCGCGCCCGCGGCCGCCAGGGCCAGCCCGAGGAACAGGGCCTGCGAGTGCTTGACCGCGAACAGGGCCGCCAGCGCGCCCCCCACCGCCCACACCCCCGCCCGTACCCGCCCGTCCAGGGCCAGCGCGCCGCCCCACACCGCCACCAGGGTCAGCGCCAGCATCAGGCCCTCGGCCATCGGGCGCATCGCGGTCGTGCCGACCGGCAGGACGTAGTACAGGGCCTGCCCGGTCAGACAGATCCCGGCCGGTGCCCGCAGGGTGCGCAGGACCAGGAAGACCAGCACCCCGCCCGCCACCGCCACCGTGACCCCCGCCGCCCACATCCCCCAGGTCACGCCGAACAGGGCGAGGAACGGCACGAGGAACAGCGGATAACCCGGCCGGGCCTCGAAGATCCGCATGAAGCGGTCCGGCATGAACGGCACCGTGTGCCCGCCGGTCCGCCCCGCCGACAACCGCGCCCCGACGGCGCGCCACTCCCGCTCCCGGCACCGGTCGAACACCTCGGCGCCCGGGTCGGCGCGGTGGAACCGCACCACGTCCACGCTCTGCCGCCGGGCCGCGACCGAGGCCTCGCCCCCGCACGCCCAGTCGATCGTCGCCGCGGCCGCCTCGTGCCTGCCGTCCCCGCGCAGACTCAGCGCGTACGACAGGTAGTTCTTGCTGTCCGGGGTGCCCCGGCCGGTGACGTCGGCGAGCTGGAACAGCGCGTACACCACGGCCAGGACGAGCACCCAGGGGCGCGGGCGCGACCTCACCTGGACGCCGGCACGTCACCCGCGACGGCCTGGGCGGGCACCCGGGCCGTCGCGGGGCCGGTCATCTCCTCGCCCAGCAGCAGTGTCCGCACGACCCGTTCGGCGGCCAGCCCGTCGTCGAACACGCAGAACCGCTCCCGGAAACCGGCCCGCAGCCGCGCCGACTCCTCGTCGCGCCAGCTCCCCGAGGCCAGCAGGGAGACCAGCTCCCGGTAGTCGCGCGAGACGTGGCCCGGCGCCTCGGCGGTGATGTCGAAGTAGGTGCCCCGGCTCGCGCGGTACGCGGCCCAGTCGTCGGCGTGCACCACGATCGGCCGGTCCAGGTGGGCGTAGTCGAACATCAGGGCCGAGTAGTCGGTGACCAGGACGTCGGAGGCGAGCATCACGTCCTCGACGTCCGGCACGTCCGTCGCGTCGACGACGACGCCGCGCCGGTGCAGGTCCGACAGGCCCGCACCGCGCGCGTGCCCGGTCGCCAGGGACGGGTGCAGCCGCACCACCAGGGTGTGCCCCTCGCCGAGGTCGGCGGCGAACCGGGCCAGGTCGATCCGGTCCGCGTGGCCGCCGCGGACGTACTCCCGGCGGGTCGGCGCGTACAGCACCACCGTGCGGTCCGCGGGGAGGCCGAGGCGGGCGCGGGCCCGCTGCCCGGCCTGCGCGTCGGCGCCCACCAGCACGTCGTTGCGCGGACTGCCGGTGCGCGCGGAGGCGAAGTGGCAGGGGTAGGCCCGCTCCCACACCAGTTCGGAGTGCGGGTTGGCGACCAGGCTGTGGTCCCAGCGGTCGGCGCGGCGCAGCATCTGCGGCACGTCCACGCCGAACCGGGCGCCGGGCCGGTCCAGCAGGTCGGCCCCCATGTACTTGAGCGGGGTGCCCTGGTGGGTGTGGACGTGGACGCTGCCCGGGCGCTTGACGAGGGTGCCGGGCCAGTTGACGTTGTTGACGAAGAAGCCGGCCCGCGCGGTCACCCGGCGGTAGGCGGGGGAGTCCAGCAGCACGTGCTCGACCCCCTCCGGGAGCCGGGCCGCCGTCTCCTCGTCGCGCACGACCCACACCCCGCGCAGCTGCGGGGCGATCTCGCGCGCCTTGCGGTACACGGCGCCCGGGTCGCCGAGGACGCCCCGGTGCGAGAACGCCGAGTACACCACCAGCCGCGGGTCGAGCGGGCGCCGGGCCCGCACGGCCCCCGCGCCCCGGCGGACGCGCTCCGCGGCCGCCCCGCGCGCCTGCGCGGCCCGCCGCACGAGTTCCCGCCCGGCCCGCGCGCCCTGACGCCGGGCCGCGTAGGCGGCGTACGGCCCCTGCAGCACGCGCAGCCCGGCGGGCACCGGTTCGCCCGCCGGACGGTGCCGGGCGGACATCTCGGCCGTCCGGCGGAAGAACTCGCGCCGGTCGGACGGGGGCAGCCGGTCCGGCTTGGCGAGGATGTCCAGACAGTGCTCGCCCATCTTGCGGTGCAGGTAGGGCCGCCAGCCCGCCAGTTCCGGGCGGGAGTCGACGAAGGCGAATACCCGCTCGTACTGGTCGTGGACGTCGAAGTGCTTGCGGCTGGTGGTGGACAGGATGTTGCCCTGGCGGCGCTGGCGGTAGTTCAGGCAGATCCGGTCGAGCGTGGCGATCCGCCGCGCGCTGAGCATGACCGGGAAGGTCCAGGGGGTGTCCTCGTAGTAGCCGGGCGGGAAGCGGAACCCGCCTGCCTCGACGAAGTCCCGCCGGTACACCTTGTTCCACACCACCATCAGCAGGTCGAGGATCTCCGGGTGCTCGGCGGCGGTGAACGGGGCGTCCCCGCACGCGGCGAGGACGTGCGCGAGGGCGTTGCGGCGGGTGCCGCCCCACCAGTGGGTGCGGGCGTAGTCGAAGACCAGCACCTCCGGCCCGTCGGCCTCGTCGAGACGGTCGGCCATGGCGCGCAGGGCGCCCGGGGTGAGGGTGTCGTCGCTGTCCAGGAAGAACAGGTAGTCGCCGCCCGCGAGCGGCAGACCCGCGTTGCGGGCCCGGCCGAGACCCACGTTCTCCGGCAGGTGCAGGACCCGCACCCGGTCGTCGCGGGCCGCGTACTCGTCGAGGATCGCGCCGCAGCCGTCGGGGGAGCGGTCGTCGACGGCGATCACCTCGAGATCCCGGTACGACTGCTCCAGGACCGAGTCGAGGCACTCGCGCAGGAAGCCCTGCACCTTGAAGCAGGGGACGATGATGCTGAAGCGGGGCACTGCGGGGGTCAGCTCCTTACGAGGGGGGAGGCGGCGGGGGCCGGGACGCGCTCGGCGAGCGGCCGCACGGGCGGAAGCGCCTCCGCCGGCTCGCCGAGCAGCACCCGGCGCACCACGCGCTCGGCGGCCCGGCCGTCGTCGAACTCGCAGAAGCGGGCCCGGAAGAGGTTCCTGAGCGAGCGGGACCCCTCCGAGGCGTAGGAGCCGTCGGCGAAGACGCGGGCCAGTTCCCCGGGCGTGCGGGCGACCGGACCCGGCGGGGCCGCGAGCAGGTCGAAGTACACGCCCCGGGTCTCGGTGTAGACGTCCCAGTCGTCGGCGTACACCACGATCGGGCGGTCCAGGTTGGCGTAGTCGAACATGATCGACGAGTAGTCGGTGACCAGCGCGTCGGCGGCCAGGCACACCTCCTCGGAGGAGCGGTGCGCGGTCACGTCGATGACCCGGCCGGAGCCCCGGCGCGCGCCCCGGTCGTAGAAGTAGTGCGCCCGCAGCAGGACGACGACGTCCTCGCCGGCCGCCTCGCAGAACGCCTCCAGGTCCAGGCCGGGGTCGAAGCCGCCGAGGTGGTCGCGGTGGGTGGGCGCGTACAGCACGGCCGTGCTCCCCTCCGGGACGCCCAGCTCGCGCCGGACGCGGGCGACGTCCTCGGCGGTCGCCGTGCAGAGGACGTCGTTGCGCGGATAGCCGTACTCCAGCTGCTCGTAGGAGCCGGGGAAGGCGCGCTCCCACGTCTGGGTGGAGTGGGTGTTGGAGGAGAGGTTGTAGTCCCAGCGGTCGACGCGGCCCAGCAGCTTGGTGAAGCTGCCGGTCGCCGCCGCCACCACCGGGTACGTCGCCTGGTCGACGCCCATCTTCTTCAGCGGGGTGCCGTGCTGCGTCTGCAGGTGCACGCTGCCCTCGCGCTTGACCACGCCGTCCGCGAAGTTGGCGTTGTTGACGAGGTACGTGGCGCGCGCCAGGAGCCGCCAGGCGCGCCGGGTGCCGAGCACGGCGTGGTCGACGCCCGGCGGCACGGCGTGCTCCTGGCCGGGCTCGACGAGGAACACCGAGCGGATGTGCGGGGCGAGTTCGGCGGCCTTGGCGTGGATCGCGGCCGGGTTGCACGCGTACCCCCGGCCCCAGTAGGCGCAGTACACCGCCAGGTGGGGATCGAGGGGGCGGCGCAGCTGGAGGCGGTAGTACAGCCGGGTGCGCAGTCCGCGGGGGCGCGGGACGCGCTGAAGGGCGCCCGACACCTTCCGGTTGGCGCCCCGCAGCGCGCGGAACGCCGTGTACGCGCCCGCCGCCAGCAGCCGGTGCTGCACACCGAGGCTCCCGCCCGGCAGGCGGAACCCGGCCGGCCGGTGCCGCCGGTGGAGTGCGGCCGCCCGGCGGAAGAACGCGCGGCGCCCCGGCGCGGGCAGCCGGTCGGGGTGGGCGGCCGTCCTCAGGACGACGGCGAAGAGCTGGGCGAACAGGGCACCGCACGAGCCGTGCGCGGCGGCCGCGGTGAGCACCAGGTCCGTCTGGTCCAGCAGGTCGGCGTGGTGCCCGCCCGGCAGGTTGAGCCGGCTGCCCTGGCGCCGCAGCAGATGGCGCACGACGACGCGGCGCAGCACCGCGACCCGCTCGGCGTGCACGGTGGCCAGGCCGCCGAAGCCGAGGTCCGTGAAGTGCCCCTCGGGGAAGACGAGCCGGTGCGCGGTGAGGAAGTCGCGCCGGTGCGCGGCGCTCCACACGGGCAGCCGCACGCCGGTCACCTCGGGGGCCTCGCCGGGGCCGAAGGCGCCGCGGGGCGCCCCGGCGAACAGCGGGGCCGCCGGGTTGGCCGGCTCGCCCTCCCACCACGGGACGCGCTCGTGCTCGGCGTACAGGACGTCGACCTCGCCCGTCTCGGCCAGCCGGTCCTCCAGCGCGTCCAGCGCGCCCGGCGCGAGCGTGTCGTCACCGTCGAGGAACAGCAGGTACGCGCCGCGGGCCGCCCGCAGGCCGGTGTTGCGCGCTCCCGCGAGCCCCGCCCCGGGCGGTGAGAACACCGGCGTCACCCGGTCGTCCCGTCCGGCGTACCCGGCGGCGACGGCCGCGGCCGGGGCGTCGGGCGCGTCGCAGACCGGGATCAGCTCGAAGTCGCCGAACGACTGGCCGAGGACGGAGTCCAGCGCCAGGGACAGCCGGCCGGCCGTCCCGTGGGACGCGACGATGATGCTGAAGCGGGGCATGCTGCTCTTTCCGTGTCTGGCTCGTCGGCGCCGGCCGCCGACGGCGGGGTCCCGGCGCCGACGGCCGGCTGCTAGTGGCTGGTGACGCGAGGGCTCGACGGCTGCGGCACGGTGGTCAGCGCGGGCCGCGGGTGCGCCCCGGCCGCCGACGGCACGGGCCGCCGCTCGGCGAGCGGCACGACGGGCGGCAGCTCCGTCTCGCCCAGCACGACCCGCCGTACGACGCGCTCGGCGGCGCGTCCGTCGCCGTGGGGGCAGAACCGCTCGCGGAACGCGGCGCGCAGCCCGGCCGAACGGGCGTCGCACCAGCGGCCGGTCGTGAAGACGTCGGCCAGTTCGTCCTCGGTGCGGGCGACCGCGCCCGGCGGGAAGGCGCGCACGTCGAAGTAGGTGCCGCGGGCCGCCTCGTAGGCCTCCCAGTCGCCGGCGTGGACGACGATCGGGCGGTCCAGGTCGGCGTAGTCGAACATGATCGACGAGTAGTCGGTGACCAGGACGTCCGAGGCCAGGCAGAGGGACTCCACGCTCGGGTGGTCGCTGACGTCGACGATCCGGCCGTGCGCGGGCAGGGCGACGGGCTGCCCGTAGTGGGCGCGGGCCAGGACCACGAAGCGCGGACCCAGCCGGTCCAGGAACCGTTCCAGGTCGAGTCCGGGCCGCTGGGTGCGGCGGTAGTCGCGGTGGGTGGGGGCGTACAGGACGGCCACCGTGTCGCGGGGGACGCCGAGCTCCTCGCGCAGCCGGGCCACGTCCGCGGCGTCGGCCCGCTGGAAGACGTCGTTGCGGGGGTAGCCGTACTCCAGCGTGGTGTAGCCGCCGGGGTAGACGCGCTCCCAGGTGAGGGTGGTGTGGCGGTTGGCGGACAGGACGTAGTCCCACTTGTCGACGCCCCGCAGCAGCTCCGCGAAGTCCGTGCCGCGGGCCGCCGCGGGACGCTCCTGCAGGTCGAGGCCCATGTGCTTGAGCGGGGTGCCGTGCTGGGTCTGCACGAAGACCTGGCCGGGGCGCTTGACCAGCCGGCGGTCGAAGTTGACGTTGTTCACCAGGTACGTGGAGCGCGCCAGGGCCGTCCAGTAGGCGGCCGTGCCGGGACGCAGCGCCCGCGTCCCGGGCGGGACGGTGTGCAGGTGCTCGGGGCGGGCGATCCACGCCGTGCGCACCTGCGGGGCGAAGGTGCGGAACGCGCTCTCCAGGGCGCCCGGGTTGCAGCCGTGACCGCGGCCCCAGTAGGCGGCGAAGACGGCCCGGTCGGCGCGCAGCGGCAGCCGCAGCTGGATGCGGTAGTGGGCCTGGAGGCAGGCGGCCCGCAGCACGCGGGCCAGTCGTGCGGCCAGACTGCGGGCGCGGCGGCGCAGGATCATGGCGGCCTGGAGCACGCGGTAGGTGCGGTGCAGGCCGAAGCGGACCAGGCCGTGGCGCAGCCGCGAGCGCGGCGGGACCGGCGCGCCGGGCGCGCGGTGCCGGCGGTGGTGGGCGCGGGCCCGGCGCAGGAACTCGCCGCGGGAACCGCGCGGCAGCCGGTCCGGCCGGGTGAACACGGTCGTCAGGTGGTCGATCATGCGGCGGAACAGCAGCGGCCGCCAGTGCGCGAGTTCGGGCCGCCGGTCGATGAACGCGAACACCCGGTCGTACTGGTCGAAGACGTCGAAGTGGCGGCGGCCGGTGGTGGACAGGATGTTGCCGGTGCGCCGCCGCCGGTAGTGGACGCAGACCCGGTCCAGCGTCGCGATCGACCCCGCGGACATCAGCGCCGGGTAGGTCCAGGGGGTGTCCTCATAGTAGCCGGGCGGGAAGGTCAGACCGGTCCGCTCGACGAAATCCCGCCGGTGGGCCTTGTTCCAGGCGACCATCAGCACCCTGAGCAGCCCCGGCCGGTCCTCCAGCCGGAAGGGCGCCGGGCCCTGCTCGGTGAGGTGCCCGGCGGACCCGCTGCGCTCGGTCTCGCCCGTCCAGAACGCGGTGGCGTGGTCGTACACCAGCACGTCCGGCTCGCCGGTGTCCTCCAGCCGGTCGGCGATCGCGCGCAGCGCGCCCGGGGTGAGGGTGTCGTCGGAGTCGAGGAACAGCAGGTAGTCGCCGCGGGCCCGGGCGATGCCCGCGTTGCGCGCGCCGCCCAGGCCGGCGTTCTCCGGCAGGTGCAGGGCCCGCACGCGGGGGTCGCGGGCCGCGAACTCGTCGATGATCTCGCCGCACGCGTCCGGCGAACGGTCGTCGACGGCGATCAGCTCCAGATCGGTGTACGACTGGGAGAGCACGGATTCGAGGCACTCGTGCAGGTACGCCTGAACCTTGTACGCGGGGACGATGACACTGAACCTGGGCAAGGGACATCCATGGGTCGGCGCGGACGACAGGGCCTGGTCCGGCAACGGCCGACGGAGCGACTTGGTTACGTATCCCTACGGCATCCGGGGGACACCGGGTGAACGGGGGGGGCGGGCCGGTGCGGCCCACCCCCCTCTCCGCAGCGCCTACTTGACCGCGCCGGCCATCACGCCGGACACGAACTGCCGCTGGAAGGCGAAGAACACGGCCAGCGGGATCACCATCGAGATGAACGCGCCGGGTGCCAGCACGTCGATGTTGTTGCCGAACTGCCGCACCTGGGTCTGGAGGGCGACCGTGATCGGCTGGCTGTCGGCGTCGGTGAACACCAGTGCCACCAGCATGTCGTTCCACACCCACAGGAACTGGAAGATGCCGAGGCTCGCGATCGCCGGCCCGCCCAGCGGCATCACCACCCGGGTGAACAGACGCAGTTCACCGGCGCCGTCCAGGCGGGCCGCCTCCAGCAGCTCACGGGGGATCTCCGCGAAGAAGTTCCGCAGCAGGAACACCGCGAACGGCAGACCGAAGCCCACGTGGAAGAGGACCACGCCGAGGACGGAGCCGAACAGGCCGACCTTGCCGAACAGTTCGGCGATCGGGATCAGCGCCACCTGCACGGGCACCACCAGCAGGCCGACCACCGCCAGGAACCACCAGTCCCGGCCCGGGAACTCCATCCACGCGAACGCATATCCGGCGAGCGAGCCGATGACCACCACCAGGACCGTCGCCGGGACGGTGATCAGCACCGTGTTGAGCAGCGAGTCGGTGATGTCGCCGTTCTCCAGCAGCTTGCGGTAGCTGTCCACGGTGAGCTGCGAGGGCTCGGCGAACACCTTCCACCAGCCGCTCGCGCTCATGTCCTCGGGGGCGCGCAGCGAGGAGATCAGCAGACCGATGGTGGGCACCAGCCAGAACAGGCCGACCAGGACCAGACAGACCCGCACGGCGCCGCCGCCCAGCTTCTCCACGATCCGCGCGGCCGGCGAACGCCTCGCCCGCACGGTCCCGACGGGGGCCCCGGCCGTCTCGACGGGTGTCTTCATCGTCGTACCTCCCGCCGCAGCCGTCGCACGTTGAACCACATCACCGGGATCACCAGCAGCAGCAGGAACACCGCGATGGCGCTGGCGATGCCCGGCTGGTCCTCGGAGAAGCCCTTGCGGTACAGCTCCAGGGCGAGCACGTTCGCGTCGTCCTGGGAGGAGCCGGGGGCGATGATGAAGACCAGGTCGAACACCTTCAGGACGTTGATCATCAGGGTGACGGCGACCACCGCGAGGACCGGCGCGAGCAGCGGCACGGTGACCCTGCGGAACACCTGCCACTCGTTCGCCCCGTCCACCCGCGCCGCCTCCATCAGCTCCCGCGGCACGCTCGCCAGCCCGGCCGCGATCAGCACCATCGCGAAGCCCGCCCACATCCAGATGTACGACCCGATGACGGCCGGGGTGACCAGGGACGGGCCGAGCCAGTCCAGGCCGTTGTAGGCCTCCGCGAAGTTGCTCGCGGGCAGCCGCAGCCGTGCCCCGTCGGCCGCCGCGGGCAGGGTGAAGGTGCCGTCGCCGGCCGCGGTGGCCGACGCCACGACCTCGCCGTCCTTGACGGCCTCGATCCGCATCCCGGCGTAGCCCAGTTCGGACGGGTCGGGGGCGCCGAGCGTGCCGACGCCCTTGCCGCGGGTGAAGTCCTGCCAGGTCGTGCCGGTGACCTCGCCCGGTTCGGGCGCGGCCGGCACGGCCTTCCGCGCGCCGCCCGGCATCCGGTCCGGGGCCACGCCGACCAGCGGCAGGAGGACCGGAACGCCCGCCCGGACCGGCTCCCGGGTCAGGAACGCGCCGCCCTCGGCGGGCTCCAGCGGAGACTGCCGGCCCGGGTGGGCCTTGGGGAACGCCGACGACTGCGCGAACGTGTCGTGCACGCCGACCCACACCGCGTTCGCCACGCCCTTGTCCGGGTCCTGGTCGTACACCAGGCGGAAGATGATGCCGGCGGCGAGCATCGAGATCGCCATCGGCATGAAGACGACGAGCTTGAACGCCGTTCCCCAGCGGACGCGTTCGGTCAGCACCGCGAAGACCAGCCCGAGGGCGGTCGCCACGGTCGGCGCGAACACCACCCACAGGACGTTGTTCCTCAGCGCCGTGCGGATGCCGTCGTCGGTGAAGAGGGCCCGGTAGTTGTCGATGCCGGCGAACCCGTCGCCGGACTGGTCGGAGAAACTGCGCACGAGCGAGTACCCGATCGGGTAGACCACGAGCGCGCCCAGCAGCAGCAGGGCGGGCAGCAGGAAGAGGGCTGCCACCGTCCTGCGGGTGCCGGTCACGCTGCGACGCGAACGAGGAGGGGCGGGGGCTCCGGGAGCCCCCGCCGCACCGGCCGATGCCATGACCGGCTCAGTTCCCGTACGCCGCCGCCGCGTCCGACTCCAGTTTCGCCTGGATGCCGGCCACGTCCGTCGGGTTCTTCAGGAAGTCCTGGAGGTCCTTCCACTCGCCCTTGCCGGGCGTGCCGCCGAACGCCTGCGGGGCCTGGTCGGACATGTCGAACCGGAAGTCGTCCCCCGCCGCGACCAGCGCCTCGGCGATCTTGCGCTGCACGTCGTTCGGGTACGCCGCCGGGTCGACGTTCTTGTTCGGCGAGAGGTAGCCGCCCAGCTTCGCCTGGATCTCCGCCGCGTCCGGCGAGGCCAGGAAGGTCGCCAGCGCCTGCGCGCCCTTCGAGTCCTTCAGGACGACCGCCGCGTCGCCGCCGGAGACCACCGGGGCGGTGTCGCCGACCTTGGGGAACGGGAACACCTTCGCGTCCGTGCCGATCTTCGCGTCCGTCTGCGCGATGTTGACCTGCACGAAGTCGCCCTCGTAGACCATCGCGGCCTTGGGCTGGTCGCCGCCGGTGAAGGTCTGGGTGACGGAGTTCGGGAACTGCGTCTGGAGGGCGCCGTCGGCGCCGCCCGCCACGTAGTCCTTCTTGCCCCAGATCTGCGCGAGCGTGGTCAGCGCCTCCTTCACGGAAGGGTCCGTCCACTTGATCTCGTGCTTGGCCAGCTGGTCGTACTTCTCCGGGCCCGCCTGGGAGAGGTACACGTTCTCGAACCAGTCGGTCAGCGGCCAGCCGTCCGCGCCGGGGATCGAGAACGGGGTGACGCCGGAGTCGTAGACGGTCTGAGCGGTCGTCAGCAGCTCGTCCCAGGTCTTGGGCTCGCTCGCGCCCGCGTTCTCGAAGACCTGGGCGTTGTACCAGACCAGGGACTTGTTGGCGGCCTTGTAGTAGACGCCGTACTGCTCCGTGCCGACCTTGCCGATGTCCTGCCAGCCCTGCGAGTAGTTCTTCCTCAGCTCCTTCAGGGCCTCGGCGCCCAGCGGCTTGGCCCACTTCTTCTCGACGGCCTGCTTGATGGCGCCCGGCTGCGGCAGCATCGCCACGTCCGGGGGCTGGCCGCCCGCGATCTTCGACCCGAGGAAGTTGACGATCGGGTCCTGCGCCGGCACGAAGGTGACCTTCGCGCCGGTGCGCTTCTCGAACTCGGCCAGCACCTTCTTGAAGTTGGCCTGCTCCGGGCCCGTCCAGACGGCCGCGACCTCCAGCGTCGTGCCGTTCAGCTTCGGGAGGGTGAGGGTGCTGCCGGACGTCCCGGTGGCGGTGCCCTCGCCACCGTCGCCCTTGTCGTCGTCGCCGCCGCACGCGGTGAGCGAGAGCGCGAGTGCTCCCGCGAGGATGCCGGCGGCCGCCTTCACGGTCCTGCGTGTGCGGATGGTGCTGCTCGTGCTGCGCATCACTGCCCCGTTCTTCGTTCCTCGTCGAACGTTGAGCGCTGTCCCGTTGCACTGGTCTACGCCGGGCGCCGTGGGTCGGCAAGTACGCCTGCCGTGTCAAGCGGACGATCGTGACCGCCTCGTGACGCCCCTCCCAAACGTCGGACGGGCCCGATCGGGGCGGGAGCACCCCGGGAACGGCGGGAGCACCGCTCAGAGCAGCGAGGGCACCTCCGCCGCCGAGACCTCGCGGGCCGCCCGCTCCAGGGCGCTGGCCAGGAGGGCGAGGTCGGTGGGGCCGTTGCCCAGTTCGCGGACGGGTCTGCGGGCCGGCGGGTCGCCCATGCGCTGCCACTCCAGCGGGACGACCGTGGGGCGCAGGGTCGCGGTGCGGGGGATGCGGCCGGTGACCCGGCCGCCCTGGAAGGGGGTGAGCCGGCCGTCCGCGCTCCTGAGCCGGCCGCGGCCGGGGGCCGGTTCGTCGGGGCCCGAGCCCGGCGCGTCGAGGACGATCCGCAGGCCGGCCCGCCGGGCGGGCTCGGACTCCGCCGTACGGCCGCCCGGACCGGTGGCGGCCACCAGGTGCACGCCGAGCCGCTCGCCCTCGCGGGCCACCGCCTCCAGCGCGCGCATCACCGAACCGGCGGCGGGGCGGCCCGGGGAACCGAGCGCGGGCGAGACCAGGGCGTCCAGGTCGTCCACCACGACGACCAGGCGGGGCAGCGGCGGGGCCGCCTCCGCCCGGCGGCGGGCCGCCGCGCCGGGGCGCAGCCGCAGGGTCGAGCTGGGCGGGGAGTCGAGGTCCGCGGCGCCGGTCGCGCCGCCGGCCGGGCGGCGCTGCGGGACGATACGGCCGGCCACCGCCCGGTGCGTGTGCCACTCGGCGAAGTCGGACCGCCCGAGCAGCTCCGCGCGCCGCTTCAGCTCGGCGGCCAGCGACTGCGCGAACTCCCGCATGCGCACCGGGTCGTTGGCGGTGAGGTGCGTGGTGACGTGCGGTACGTCCGTGCAGACCCGCAGACCCTCGCCGTGGCCTGCGCCCGCCTTGCCGGCGGTGTCCCGGCCGTCCAGCAGGACGATGCCGAGCCGGTCGGGGCGCTCGGCCGCGGCCAGCGAGGCGACGACCGCCCGCAGCAGCTCCGTACGTCCGCTGCCGGGCGGCCCCTCTATCAGCAGGTGCGGGCCCTCGGCGGTCAGGTCCACCGGGACCGGGCCGCGCGGGCCCGCGCCCAGCACGGCCGAGGTCCGGCCGCCGAGCGCCTCGGCGTCGTCGGCCGCGTCGGCCCAGCGGGCCATCAGGGAGGCCGGGGTGGCGCGGGCCAGCCCCAGCTCGTCGAGGAGGCGGGCCGACGGAGGCAGCGGGGCGGACACGCGCGCGGGGCGGTCATCGCCGTCGGCGGCGGTCTCCGGGCGCAGGGGCGCGAGGGCCCGCGCGAACCGCTCCGCCCAGGCGGCGGAGACCGCGTCGACGGCGCCGACCGTGCCGTGGCCGACCGGGCCCGGCCGCTCGGACCGCGACCCGGCGGGGGCGACCCGCAGCAGCCGCAGCGCGGTCGCCACGTCGCCGCTGAGCAGCGCCACCGCCCCGCACGCGCGGAAGGCGGGCGCCGCCGCGCAGGCCGCCTCGTACACGTCGGTGACCGGCGCGGCGGGGGAGGCGGCGGCCGTCTCGGCCAGGCAGAGGACGTGGATGCCGGCCCGTGGGCCGGCCGTCGCCAGCCGGGCCGTCGCCTCGCGCAGCGCGGCACCGCCGGGGTCGCCGTCCACGACGAGGACCGTGTACGGGCCCGGGAAGCCGTCCCCGGCGCCGTCCGTCACCGCCCACGAGGGGCGCCGTGGCGTACCGCCCGGGGCGGGCACGGGCGCCGCGACGCCGTCCGTCGGACGGTCCCCCGGGCGGTCGTCCAGGCGGCGCAGCAGTTCGTCGACGCGGGCGGTGGCCTGGTCGGGGTCGTGGGCGAGGAGGAGACGGCAGTCCTGGCCGTGTCCGGGGCGCAGGTGCGGCAGCCAGCCGAGCCAGGACCACTCGGCGACCCGCTCCCGCTCGGGACGCGCGCGGTCCGTGCTGATCAGCACGATCTCCAGCAGGTCCGGGGAGTGCAGCGCGGCGAGCTGCGCCAGCACCGCGCGGGCCAGCCCGGCCAGCCTCGGGCGCGGTCCGGCCAGGCCCAGGGCGCCGACCTCGCGCAGACCCGCCGTCACCGGTACGGCCGGCAGCAGCGACCCGTCGGGCGCCACCCGGTCGGCCGTGCCCAGCCGGACGGCGAGCGTCTCGGAGTGCCCCGGTCCGCGCTCCCACAGGCGCGGGCCGGGGCCCAGCGCGGTCAGCAGCAGGGCGGCCGGGTCCGGCCAGGTGTCCGGGGCGGACGGCGGCCCGGCGGCCGGCCGCGGCTCCGTCACGGCCGGCCGGTCGTCGTACGCCGTCGGGTCGTCCGGCTGCTGCGGGCCGCCCCGGCCGCCGCCCAGCCGGCGGGCCCAGGCGGACAGGCCGCCGCGCCTGCGCAGCCCCTGCGGCACCTCGGTGCCGCGCAGGGGAGTGCCCTTGCGGGAGCTGCCCGCGCCCTCCTCGTGCGGGAAGGGCCGGTGGGGGCCGTCCGGCCCCGGGAGACCTGCTCCCGCGGGGTCGGTGCCCGAGGGGCCGACGAAGGCGCCGAGGCCCGAGCGGCCGCCGTGGGTGGCGTCGTGGCTTTCGACGGTCGGTGCGCCGCCCTGGCCCGGCACCAGGGAGATCGGCGCCTGCCCGCCGCGGGCGGGCGCGGAGCCGTGCCGGGCGACCGTGCCGTGCGCGTGGCCGGTGGGACCGGTGGGGGTGCCGGCCCCGCCGGTGGGGCCGGGGAGCCCGCGCGTGGGGCCGGCCTCGGGCCGCGGGCCGGCGCACGGCACCCGGACGTGGCCCTCCCCGTCGGGGGTGGTGGCCACCCGGGCGCCCGGACCGCCGGGCGGCGCCAGCCGCAGGGCCGACTCGCCGACGCGCAGCAGGGCGCCCGGCGCGAACCGGAGCGGACGGCTCTGCACGCGCGTGCCGTCCAGGGTGGTGCCGTTGGTGGAGCCGAGGTCGGCGACGGTGACCCGGCCGTCGGCGGAGAGCGTCACCGCGCAGTGCAGGCGGGAGACGTCGGGGTCGTCGAGCGGGACGTCGGCCTCGGAGGAGCGGCCGACGCGGACCCGGCCGCCGTGCAGCAGGTGGACCCCGCCCGCGTCCGGGCCCGCCACCACGTGCAGCCGGGCCGGGGCGTCGTCGACCTCCGGATGCGGCTCGGGGTCGGCCGGGACGCCGAGGCAGAGCACGGCGCCGTCGATCAGGGGCGGCTCGCCGAGGGTGCAGCGCTGGGCGTCGAGCCGCTGCGCGCCCGCGTAGAGCACGGGCTGCGCTCCCCCGGAAGGAGCAGTGCCCCCCTCCCCGGAGACCGCTGCGGCCAGGGCGGACGCCACCGCGGCCAGAGCCGTGCCGCCGGGTGCCGTGACCAGCACGTCGCAGCGCGCGGCGCGGCCCCGTGTCTCCCCGGACGGGCCCTGCGGGTCTACGACGGTCAGCCGGATCTGCATCGCCGTCAGCGATCCCTTCTGCCCGGGCGCGGACTTCCCCCACCCCGCACGAGCGCGTCGGCCAGTACTCCAGGCATCCTCGCACCTGTCACCGACAATGTGCCCGCCATCGAGGGACAAGTGATCTTGATTGGTCGGCTCTGCCCGCAAAAATGCCTGGCCGATGACTCGCGGATGACCGCTTGAGATCGGTCACGTCCGCCTCCGGCAACCGACGGACCGGGGTGAGCGTCTTTCCTTCGAACATGTGCGGAGAGGGGCGCGCGACCGTACGCGAGGGCGTACGGAAGGACCGCGGGACGGTGGGAGGACGACGGTCCTTCGCCGGGAGTGCGGCACTACAGTGGGTCGGAACAGTCGGAACAGAGGAAAACAAGCAGCAGGGAGCGCGTGACGTGCGGCCAGTCGGCAGCAAGTACCTGCTCGAGGAGCCGCTCGGACGCGGCGCCACGGGCACCGTCTGGCGAGCCCGCCAGCGCGAGACCGCGGGCGCCGAGGCGGCCGTGGCCGGCCAGCCCGGCGAGACCGTGGCCATCAAGGTCCTCAAGGAAGAGCTCGCGAGCGACCCCGACATCGTGATGCGTTTCCTGCGGGAGCGCTCCGTGCTGCTCCGGCTGACCCACCCCAACATCGTCCGGGTCCGCGACCTGGTCGTCGAGGGCGATCTGCTGGCCCTGGTCATGGACCTCGTCGAAGGCCCCGACCTGCACCGCTACCTGCGCGAGAACGGCCCCTTCACGCCCGTCGCCGCCGCCCTGCTCACGGCGCAGATCGCCGACGCCCTCGCCGCGAGCCACGCCGACGGCGTGGTCCACCGCGACCTGAAGCCGGCCAACGTCCTGCTCCTGCAGAACGGCGGGCAGATGCACCCGCTGCTCACCGACTTCGGCATCGCGCGCCTCGCCGACTCCCCGGGGCTCACCCGCACCAGCGAGTTCGTCGGCACGCCCGCGTACGTCGCGCCGGAGTCCGCCGAGGGCCGTCCGCAGACCTCCGCCGTCGACATCTACGGCGCCGGCATCCTGCTGTACGAACTGGTCACCGGCCGCCCGCCGTTCTCCGGCAGTTCGGCCCTGGAGGTCCTCCACCAGCATCTGAGCGCCGAACCGCGCCGCCCCTCCACGGTGCCCGAACCGCTGTGGACGGTGATAGAGCGCTGCCTGCGCAAGAACCCCGACGAACGTCCCGGCGCCGAGAACCTCGCGCGCGCACTGCGCGTCGTCGCCGAGGGCGTCGGCGTGCACGCCGACTCGATGCAGATCGCCGCCGCCGAGGGCGTGGGCCACCTCCTCGCGCCCGACCCGGCGCCCGCGCCCGTGCCCGGCGCGCCCGCCGGCGGGTACGACCCGAACGCCGCGACCAGCGTGCTGCCGCACACCACCGGACCCGGTGGTCCGGCGGGCGCCGCCGACCCGACCGCCGTCCTGCCGCACACCGGCGGTCCGGCGGGTGCCGCCGACCCGACGGCCGTCCTGCCGCCGGTGCCGCCGCACCAGAGCGGCGGACAGGGTCCGCAGGGACAGCGGCCGGAGGAGCCGCACCCCTGGCAGAACCAGCTGCGCGCCGCCCGCGACCGCAACGAACAGACCCAGGTCCAGTACCTCGACCCGAACGAGGACCCGCTGCGCCGCCGCCCCCAGCGGCAGGTCGCCCGCCCGCAGCAGCAGCCCCGCCCGCAACAGCCGCCCCAGCAGCCCCAGCAGGGCTACGGCCGGCCCCGGCAGCAGCAGCCGCAGCAGTACGCCCCGCAGCAGCAGCCCCAGCCGCGGCGGTACACCCCGCAGCCTCAGCAGCAGCCCCAGCCCCAGCGGCCCGCGCCGGAGCCCCGGCAGCCGCGTGAGCCGCGCGAGCCGAGGCAGCGAAGCGCCAACCCGATGAAGATCCCCGGGCTCGGCTGCCTCAAGGGCTGCCTGTTCACGATCGTCATCCTCGTCGTGGCCAGCTGGCTGATCTGGGAACTGACCCCGCTCCAGGACTGGATCGGCACCGGCAAGGGCTACTGGCAGCAGCTCGGCGACTGGTTCGACAGCGTGAGCACCTGGGTCGGCGACCTCGGCGCGAACTCCGAAGGCGGGGTCTGACCGCGGGGTCTGACCGCGGGGTCTGTCGGTGAGGTCCGACGACGGGGCCCGACGACGGGGTCCGGCGGACGGACCTGCCCGAGGGAACCCGCGGGGAACCCGAGGAGACCCGGGCGATCCGCGGGGGCCAGGGGGAGTCGACGACGGGTCCGGCGATTTGTCGACTCCTGGAGGGTGATTTCCGTCCCCGAGGTGAGGATCGCCCCGCGGGGCGCGTAGGTTGGGCGGCCGGAGGGCCGGGGGCCCGCGGCCCGGCCGCCGACGTCAGTGCTCCCGGACGGCGCAGCGTCGGCACCACGCGTCTGTAGGAGCAGCCTTGGCACGGAAGATCGGCAGCCGGTACACCGCCCACCAGATCCTGGGGCGGGGCAGTGCCGGCACGGTGTGGCTGGGCGAGGGACCGGACGGTCCCGTCGCAGTCAAGCTGCTGCGCGAGGACCTCGCCTCCGACGAGGAACTGGTGGGCCGCTTCGTGCAGGAGCGCACCGCCCTGCTCGGTCTGGAACACCCGCACGTGGTCTCCGTACGGGACCTGGTGGTCGACGGCAGCGACCTGGCGCTCGTCATGGACCTGGTGCGCGGCACGGATCTGCGGACCCGTCTCGACCGGGACCGCCGGCTCGCGCCCGAGGCCGCGGTGGCGATCGTCGCGGACGTCGCCGAGGGGCTCGCCGCCGCGCACGCGGCCGGGATCGTCCACCGGGACGTCAAACCGGAGAACATCCTCCTCGACATGCAGGGCCCGCTCGGTCCCGGCGGCTCGCACCGGGCCCTGCTCACCGACTTCGGCGTCGCGAAACTGATCGACACCCCCAGGCGGACCCGCGCCACGAAGATCATCGGCACGCCGGACTACCTCGCCCCCGAGATCGTCGAGGGTCTCCCGCCGCGGGCCTCGGTCGACATCTACGCGCTGGCCACCGTGCTGTACGAGCTGCTCGCGGGCTTCACGCCGTTCGGCGGCGGCCACCCGGGCGCGGTGCTGCGCCGGCACGTCACCGAGTCCGTCGCCCCGCTGCCGGGCATCCCCGACGAGCTGTGGCAGCTGATCGTGCAGTGCCTGGCCAAGGCGCCGGCCTCCCGGCTGCGGGCCTCCGAGCTGGCCGCCCGGCTGCGCGAGCAGCTGCCGTCGCTGGCGGGGATGCCGCCGCTGGACGTGGACGAGCCGGACGCCGAGGCGGCGCAGGACGAGCCGGGGACGAGCCGGGCCGACACCCCGCAGCCGCCGTCCGCCCCCGACGCCGGCGGGCGGGCCCGGCGGGGGTCGGTGTCCCTGGTGCCCGGCGCCGAGCCGGACTCCAACCGGGACACGCACACCTCGATGCGGGTGCCGGCACCGGACGAGCTGGCGGGCGGCGCGTACGGGACGGCACGTGTCCCCCGCGCGGCGGGGACGCCGCGTCCGGGGTCGGCGCGCAACCGCGCGGCCACCCGGCGGCGGAGGATCGTCGTGGGGGCCGCCGCGGTGGTGCTGGTCGCCGCGGCGGGCGTGGGGACGTGGGCGGTCACCTCCGGGGACGACGACGAGGGCGGGCCCGGATCCGGGGTGCCGGGGAACTCGGCGCCGGCGTCGCCGTGAGCGGGGGGGACCCGCCCCCGCCGCCCCTTTCCCCGCCTTCCCGACCCCGGGGACCGCCCCCTCCGGATTTTCGCCGTCGGCCCGGACGGCCCCGTCCGCACCCGCCGGACGGGCTGACACGCCTCGGTCGGCACCGACCCGCCCGCCGCCGGACGGACCGGGAGTGCGCGGCCGTCGGCGCTCGCCGCTTGGCGGAGCCGTTACGCTGGAGGGGTGGCAGTCGTCGATGTATCCGAAGAGCTCAAGTCCCTCTCCTCGACCATGGAGTCGATCGAGGCCGTTCTGGACCTCGACAAGCTGAGGGCAGACATCGCCGTGCTCGAGGAGCAGGCGGCAGCGCCGTCCCTGTGGGACAACCCGGACGAGGCGCAGAAGATCACCAGCAAGCTGTCCCACCTCCAGGCCGAGGTCAGGAAGGCCGACACCCTGCGCGGCCGGATCGACGACCTCTCCGTGCTGTTCGAGATGGCCGAGGAGGAGGACGACCCGGACACCCGTGCCGAGGCCGAGTCCGAGCTGGTCGCCGTCAAGAAGGCGCTGGACGAGATGGAGGTCCGGACGCTGCTCAGCGGGGAGTACGACTCCCGTGAGGCGCTGGTCAACATCCGCGCCGAGGCCGGTGGCGTCGACGCCGCCGACTTCGCCGAGAAGCTCCAGCGGATGTACCTGCGGTGGGCGGAGCAGAAGGGCTACAAGACCGAGGTCTACGAGACGTCGTACGCGGAGGAGGCCGGCATCAAGTCGACCACCTTCGCCGTGCAGGTCCCGTACGCCTACGGCACCCTCTCCGTCGAGCAGGGCACGCACCGGCTGGTGCGCATCTCGCCCTTCGACAACCAGGGGCGCCGCCAGACGTCCTTCGCGGGCGTCGAGATCCTCCCGGTGGTCGAGCAGACCGACCACATCGAGATCGACGAGTCCGAGCTGCGCGTGGACGTCTACCGCTCCTCCGGCCCCGGCGGCCAGGGCGTGAACACCACCGACTCCGCGGTGCGCCTCACCCACCTGCCCACCGGCATCGTCGTCTCCTGCCAGAACGAGCGGTCGCAGATCCAGAACAAGGCGACCGCGATGAACGTCCTCCAGGCGAAGCTGTTGGAGCGTCAGCGCCAGGAGGAGCGGGCCCGGATGGACGCCCTCAAGGACGGCGGCAGTTCCTGGGGCAACCAGATGCGTTCGTACGTCCTGCACCCGTACCAGATGGTCAAGGACCTGCGCACCGAGTTCGAGGTCGGCAACCCCGAGGCCGTCTTCAACGGTGAGATCGACGGGTTCCTGGAGGCCGGCATTCGCTGGCGCAAGCAGCAGGAGAAGTAACTTTGTCGACAAGGCAACTGCCCCCGTCCCGGGGGTGGTTGCCTTTTCGTTTGCCCGCGTTTCCCGGCATGCCTGGGTTTTACGTCACACTCACATCTTCGGTGTCCGGCAAAGTGCCCTGAGTGGGACATTGCGTGCGCAACGGCCTTGACGATGCTGTGGAAAATCGTAAGGGTGAACGGTGGCATGCGTATCTCTGGGGCGCATGTGAACCGGGGGGCCTCGCCAGTTCCGGCTCCCCCCGTCGATCACCGCCCCGACGCGGCCTCATCGACGATTTCGGCTACTGGGGGTAGCGACCTTATGACCAAGAAGACGCGCGTCCGCATCGCGCGCATAGCCGCGGGCGCAGTGATCGCCGCGGGTGCCTCGCTGACGGTGGCGGGCGTGGCTTCGGCCGCCGGCGACCAGGACGGCCTCAGCGGCCTGGTGGAGACGTCCGGCGACGTCACCGTGCAGACGGGCGACGACCCGATCTGTGACATCGTCGCCAACCCCGACTGTGAGGAGTCGAGCGGCGGTTCGTCCGACGGTGGTTCGACCGATGGCGGTTCGACCGATGGCGGTTCGACCGACGGTGGTTCGACCGACGGTGGTTCGACCGACGGTGGTTCGACCGATGGCGGTTCGACCGACGGTGGTTCGACCGATGGCGGTTCGACCGACGGTGGTTCGACCGATGGCGGTTCGACCGACGGCGGTTCGACCGACGGTGGTTCGACCGACGGTGGCTCGTCCGACGGTGGTTCGACCGACGGCGGTTCGAACGGCAACTCCAGCAACGGGACTTCCGGCAACGGCGGTTCGAACGGCAACTCCGGCGGCAACGGCAACTCCGGCGGCAATGGCGGCTCCACCGGCGGCGGTTCGTCCGACGGTGGTTCCACCTCCGGCGGCGGCTCGACCACCGGCGGCTCGACCTCCGGCGGCTCGACCACCGGTGGCGGCTCCACTTCCGGTGGCACCGGCACCACTCCGGACGGCACCGCCGCCCAGGAGGTCGGCAGCTCCGCGCTGACCGACACCTCGGACACCGCCTCCGACGCCACCGCCCAGGGCGGCGGCAAGGAGCTGGCCGAGACCGGTGCCGGGCAGACCACCTTCCTGATCATCGGTGCCGCCACGATGATCGTCGGCGGTGTCGGCTTCCGCGTGCTCCCGCGCCTCGTGGAGGGCCGCGGCGCGGCCGCTGCCTGACGCCAGGTAGCCGCACGGGCACATGACGTACGCGTGAAGGGCCCGGAGCCTGCCGGCTCCGGGCCCTTCGGCGTCGTACGGGCTACGCGGTCTGGTGGGCGAGCAGCGCGAACGCGGCCACCAGCACGGCCAGCAGCGCGATCAACGCCATCGGGTTCAGTCCCGCGAAGAAGTTCTCCTGCTGCTGCAGCCGCTCGCGGTTCGCGCGGCACACCGAGCACCGGCCCTCGC
The DNA here is from genome assembly GCF_055580685.1 of Streptomyces sp. NPDC031554. Lineage (NCBI taxonomy): Bacteria > Bacillati > Actinomycetota > Actinomycetes > Kitasatosporales > Streptomycetaceae > Streptomyces > Streptomyces sp. NPDC031554. The sequence continues at coordinate 56,739 of NZ_JBVIKX010000005.1, forward strand.
TCACGGGCGCGGCGCAGTTGGCGCACACCAGCCGGTCGTACGTCATGCGCTCGCCCTCCTTGCACCGGTTTCCACGTGGACAACGCCCGCCGTGCCGCGAACGTTCCCCTCCACTCTGCCAGGTTCCGCGGGATTCAGCGCGGGGTCCCGGCAGGAGCTGCCTCACACCACGGTGGACGTACAAAAACGCACAAGCCGCACGCAACCGTGACCGCCGCCTGCGCACGCCTCCCCGGTTCGCGTATGGTCACGCTCATCTACCCCCGGCGACCCGTGGTGCATCCGTGATCCGATTCGACAATGTCTCCAAGGTCTACCCCAAGCAGACCCGCCCCGCACTCAGGGACGTCTCCCTGGAAGTGGAGAAGGGCGAGTTCGTGTTCCTCGTGGGATCCTCCGGCTCCGGAAAGTCCACCTTCCTGAGGCTGGTCCTCCGCGAGGAGCGGTGCAGCCACGGTCAGGTGCACGTCCTGGGCAAGGACCTCGCGCGCCTTTCCAACTGGAAGGTGCCGCAGATGCGCCGCCAGCTGGGCACGGTCTTCCAGGACTTCCGGCTGCTCCCCAACAAGACGGTCGCCGAGAACGTCGCCTTCGCGCAGGAGGTGATCGGCAAGTCCCGCGGCGAGATCCGCAAGTCCGTGCCGCAGGTGCTCGACCTCGTCGGGCTCGGCGGCAAGGAGGACCGGATGCCCGGTGAACTGTCCGGCGGTGAGCAGCAGCGCGTGGCCATCGCCCGGGCCTTCGTCAACCGCCCCAAACTGCTGATCGCCGACGAGCCCACCGGCAACCTCGACCCGCAGACCTCCGTCGGCATCATGAAGCTGCTCGACCGGATCAACCGGACGGGCACGACCGTGGTGATGGCGACGCACGACCAGAACATCGTGGACCAGATGCGCAAGCGCGTCATCGAGCTGGAGAAGGGCCGCCTCGTCCGCGACCAGGCCCGCGGCGTCTACGGCTACCAGCACTGACCGCGACCGTCCACGGAAAGGCTTGAACAACCCGCCATGCGCGCCCAGTTCGTACTGTCCGAGATCGGTGTCGGTCTCCGCCGCAATCTGACGATGACCTTCGCCGTCGTCGTCTCCGTCGCCCTTTCGCTCGCCCTGTTCGGCGGGTCGCTCCTGATGAGCGACCAGGTCAACACGATGAAGGGCTACTGGTACGACAAGGTCAACGTCTCGATCTTCCTCTGCAACAAGAGCGACGCCGAGTCGGACCCCAACTGCGCCAAGGGCGCGGTGACCGAGGACCAGAAGAAGCAGATCAAGTCCGACCTCGGCAAGATGGCGGTCGTCGACTCGGTGACCTACGAGTCGCAGGACGACGCCTACAAGCACTACAAGGAGCAGTTCGGCGACTCCCCGCTGGCCAGTTCGCTCACGCCGGACCAGATGCAGGAGTCGTACCGGATCAAGCTGAAGGACCCGCAGAAGTACGCGGTCATCGCGACCGCCTTCGACGGGCGGGACGGCGTGCAGTCGGTGCAGGACCAGAAGGGCATCCTCGACAACCTCTTCGGACTGCTCAACGGCATGAACTGGGCGGCGCGGGCGGTGATGGCGCTGATGCTCGTCGTGGCGCTGATGCTGATCGTCAACACCGTGCGCGTCTCGGCGTTCAGCCGACGGCGGGAAACCGGGATCATGCGCCTGGTCGGCGCCTCGGGCTTCTACATCCAGGCGCCGTTCATCGCGGAGGCCGCGGTCGCCGGACTCATCGGCGGCGGTGTCGCGTGCGGATTCCTGGTGCTCGCCCGGTACTTCATCATCGACAACGGCCTGGCCCTGTCCGAGAAGCTGAACCTGATCAACTTCATCGGCTGGGACGCCGTGCTGACGAAGCTCCCGCTGATCCTCGCCACCAGCCTGCTGATGCCCGCTCTGGCGGCGTTCTTCGCGTTGCGCAAGTACCTGAAGGTGTGACGCATGCCAAGGGGGGCGTACGGCCAAGACACCGTACGCCCCCTTCGCGTTCGCCTAGACTCACCGCCATGTCAGGCCGCGACCCGCTCTGTTCGCCCCGCCGCTTCGGCCACGGGGCCGCCCTGACCTTGGTCTTCGCCGGCGTGCTCGTGGCGGGCGCGGCGACCGGCTCGCTGCCGGGGGACGAGGTCCGGGCCGCCGAGGCGGCCCGCGCCACCGCTCCCGTGACTCCCCCCGAGGCCGTGACCAGGGCCGCCGAGGAGGCGATGGCCGACGGGAAATCGCCCCTGGAGGCCGCCGAGCGCGCCGTCAGCCGCAGCGGGGACCGCTGGGCGGCGGTGTACTCCGAGAGCGAGTACGAGGAGTTCGCGGAGTCCCTCGACGGCCAGTACACCGGGGTCGGCCTGGAGGCGCGGCGCGAGCGGGACGGCCGGATCGAGGTCACGAAGGTGCAGGCCGGGTCGCCGGCCGCCGCCGCCGGGATCCGGGCGGGCGACCGGCTGCGGGCCGTCGACGGCCGGACCGTCGACGGACGCCCGGTCACCGACGTCGTCTCCTTACTGCGCGGTGACGCGACGGACGCGCCCGCCGGCACGACCGTCCGTCTCGGCCTGGAGCGCGGCACGCGCGTGTGGACCCAGACGCTGCGCCGGGCCCGCCTGTCCACCGACTCGGTCACCGTGCGCACCCTCGCCGACGGCGTCACCGTCATCAGGATCACCGCCTTCACCAAGGGGGCCGGCACCGCCGTCCGCACCGCCGTCGACGCGGCCCCGGCCGGCGCCGGGATCGTCCTGGACCTGCGCGGCAACTCCGGCGGCCTGGTCACCGAGGCCGTCTCCACCGCCTCGGCCTTCCTCGACGGCGGCCTCGTCGCCACCTACGACGTCGAGGGTGAGCAGCGCGCCCTGCACGCCGACTCCGGGGGCGACACCACGCGCCCCCTGGTGGCGCTCGTCGACGGCGGCACCATGAGCGCGGCCGAGCTCCTCACCGGCGCCCTGCGGGACCGCGGCCGGGCGGTCGTCGTCGGCTCGCGCACCTTCGGCAAGGGCTCGGTCCAGATGCCGAGCCGGCTGCCCGACGGCTCGGTCGCCGAGCTGACCGTCGGCCACTACCGCACCCCGTCCGGCCGGACCATCGACGGCACCGGCGTCACCCCGGACCTGGAAGCGGACGACGGGGCGCTGGAGCGGGCGGAGACCGTCCTGAGCGGGCTCGGGGACGCTTCGTGAGCGTCCGCACCCGCTCCCGGTAATCGGCTTTCCCCCACACCCCCCTCAGGTGCGAAAATGGCCGCACTATGAACAAGGCAATGTACGTACCCAAGGAGTCCCAGCCGAAGCAGGGCAAACCGGCCGCGGACAAGACCAAGGGCCAGCGCAAGATCGTCGCGCAGAACAAGAAGGCCCGGCACGACTACGCGATCATCGACGTCTACGAGGCCGGCCTGGTGCTCACCGGCACCGAGGTGAAGTCGCTGCGCCAGGGCCGCGCCTCGCTGACCGACGGCTTCGTGCAGATCGACGGGAACGAGGCGTGGCTGCACAACGCGCACATCCCGGAGTACAGCCAGGGCAGCTGGACCAACCACTCCGCGCGCCGCAAGCGCAAGCTGCTGCTGCACCGCGAGGAGATCGACAAGCTGGCGTCGAAGTCGGAGGAGACGGGGCACACGATCGTGCCGCTCGTCCTGTACTTCAAGGACGGCCGCGCCAAGGCCGAGATCGCGCTGGCGCGGGGCAAGAAGGAGTACGACAAACGGCAGACCCTGCGGGAGAAGCAGGACCGCCGGGAGTCGGACCGCGCGATCGCGGCGGCCAAGCGCAAGCAGCGGGCGGCCCACTAGCGGTCCGCCGGCCGTCCGCGGCGGACCGGTGCGGGACCCGGTGAACGGCCGACCGGCCGACCGGCGGGAACAGGCTGGCATCACGGTGCGTTGGTCACGTACGATGGCGACAGTCCCTCGCAGCAGGGACGAGCCGCCCCCTCGGGGGCATTGAAAAATCAACATGGGGATGATCGGTTTCGACAGCGGCTGTTGAAGCAGGGGAAGCGTGTCGAGGAAGCGGCAATGATCTCGTTAACCATATGTCGCAAAAAATAATCGCCAATTCCAAGAGCGATTCCCAGTCCTTCGCCCTCGCTGCCTGATAAGCAGTGAGTGAAGGACCCTTAATGGGTGTCAGCCCGGGAGTGTTCCCGACCCGGATCCTGGCATAATCTAGGGGACTAAACCATCGAGCCCGGTCACGGGGTTCGATGGGAAATCAAACAGTGGCTGGGCCCGTCGGCGACTTGTTCGCGTGATCGCCGGGGCCGAGAAAATCGCAGCGAACTGCACACGGAGAAGCCCTGATTTAGCACCGTTGGACGCGGGTTCGATTCCCGCCATCTCCACCACCCCATGTGAACAGAGAACCCCGCCTCCTCAGGGAGGCGGGGTTCTCTGCTGTTCGTGCTCTGTCCGCGCTGTCCGCGCTGTCCGTCGGACGAGCCGCGGTCGCGTCGGGCGGTCACGTCAACCGGAAGCGGCGGACCCGGCCGGGGCCGGCTGTTCCCGCCCGCGCGTCCGCGGCGCGGCCTGCCGCACCGTCCCCACGGAGATCAGCAGGGCCGTCGCCGCCGCCAGCACGGGCAGGCCGTAACCGGCCGCCGGGGAGACGTGGTCGGCCGCCCAGCCCCCGGCGGCGCTGCCGCAGGCGATGCCGCCGAGCAGGCCCGTCACGGCCAGGGTCATGCCCTCGTTGAGGCGGCCCTCGGGGGTGCGTTCCTGGACCAGCGTCATCGTGGTGACCATCGTCGGCGCGGTCGCCATCCCGGCCACCAGCAGCGCGCCGGCCAGCAGCGGCAGGGAACCGGCGACGGCCGCCGCGAGCGGCGGCAGCGTCAGCAGGACGGTCATCGCGGCCACGCTCCACGGATGCCGGCGCGCGGCCGGCCCCGACAGCCGCAGCGCCCCGAAGGCCAGTCCCGCCGCGCACGAACCGGCGGCCTGGAGCGCGAGCACCGCACCGGCCGCCGCGGCGTGCCCCCGCGCGTCCGCGAACGCGATCGTCACGACCTCCGTCGCCCCGAACACCGCCCCCAGCGCCGTGCAGCAGGCCAGCAGCGGTACGACACCGGGGGCGCGCAGCGGCGACGACCCGGCCTCCGTACGGGGACGGGGCGGCGGCTCGGTCGCGCGCTGGGCGGCGAACACCAGCACCCCGGTCACCAGCAGCGCCACACCCGCCAGCGTGCCCGCCTCCGGGAAGAAGGTGCCGCACAGGAAGGCCGCCAGCACCGGTCCCAGCATGAAGCACAGCTCGTCGACGGCCTGCTCGAAGGAGTTCGCCGTGTGCAGGCCGGCCGGGTCGCCCCGGAGCAGATGGTTCCAGCGGGCACGCGACATGCCGCCGGTGTTGGGCGTGGTCGCGGTGGCGGCGTACGCGGCGAACAGCGTCCAGTCGGGGGCGCCCCCGCGCACGCACAGCACCAGCGCGAGACCGCCGAGCGCCGCGAACAACGTGGCCGGCACGGCGACCCGGGCCTGCCCGTACCGGTCGACGAGCCGCGCCGTCCAGGGCGCGACCACCGCGGTCGCGGCCAGCCCGGTCGCGGTGACGGCACCGGCGAGGGCGTACGAGTCGCGGGTGCCGGCGATCATCACGACCGCGCTCACGCTGAACATGCCCATGGGCAGGCGGGCCATGAGGTTCCCGGCGGTGAAGGCGCGGGCGCCGGGGACGGCGAGGAGACGGCGGTAGGGGTTGGGCTGCGGCATGCGCCCACCGTCACCCGCGGCCGGTCCCGGGGTCCAACACCTGTTCGGAGCCGATTCACGCATCCGCGTTGTAAATTCACCGGATGCCCGACCGTCTCGATCCCCGCCTGCTGCGCGCCTTCCTCGCCGTCGCCGAGGAACTCCACTTCACACGCGCCGCGGCCCGCCTCTACGTCGCCCAGCAGGCCCTCAGCCGGGACGTGCGGCGGCTGGAGCGCGAGCTGGGCGCCGAACTCTTCCTGCGGACCACCCGGCAGGTGACGCTCACCGCCGAGGGCGAGCGGCTGGTGCCCCACGCGCGCGAGGTCCTCCGCGCGCTGGACGACCTGCTCGCCGCGTTCGGCCCGGCCCGGCCGCTCCTGGTCGACCTGAACTCCCCGGGGCTCGCCACCGGCCGCCGGGTGCTGCACCGGGCCCGCGAACTGGCCCCCGAGCACGAGCTGATGGCCCGCTTCGAAAGCGGTCTGACCGGCGCGGCCGTGGAGATCGCGGCGGGCCGGCTGGACGCGTCGTTCGGCCGGTACGCGGGCCTGGACCCGACGCTGCGCGCCCGGTTGGACCACCAGCTCGTGCGCTACGAGCCGATGGCGGTCCTGCTGCCCGAGGGGCACCCGCTGGCGTCGGCGGCCCGGGTGCCGCTGTCCGCGCTGGCGGGCGAGCGGGTGTACGCGGGCGCGGGCAACCCGCGGACCCCGGAGTGGACCGGCCTCGCCCGGCTGCTGTTCGAGGGGCGCGGCATCGAGGTCGCGCCGCCCGTCCCGCTCGCCGTGGGGGAGGAGGAGTTCCGCCGGATCATGGCCAAGGAGCCCTCGCCGATTCTTGCGGTAGTAGGTTTTCCGGCCATGCCCGGAGCGGTGCTGCGACCGCTCGTCGACCCGGTCCCGCTGTCCCCCGTGTCGCTGGTGTGGCGAAAGGGGCTGGTCCATCCGGCGCTCGACGCGCTGCGCCGGGCCGCGGCCGAACTCGGCCTCGAGGAAGGGTGGTTGGAGCGCCCGGCCGACGGTTGGATTCCGGCCATCGACATGAACATGGCGTGTACCCATAAAAGAGACATCGCACACATCGCCCCCGTGCCTGCGCTAGATTCGTCGCCCTGAGCACGCTGGGGTCACAGGGGTGCGCCGACCGGGTGGGGGCCCGGTTTCGTCGGCATGTGCTCGTCGTCCCAGGCGCATCCAGCAACAGACCCGTGGTGTCCCGTGGGGGGAAACGCACACGTGAAGAATTGGCGCGAAGACGCCCGGCCGGAGTGGCCGGAGATGGCATCGCCGACCGGAGACGTACCAGCGGTGAAGGGAGGAACCCGGGAATGTCCCGACGGTGCGCGACGGGCCGTGGGGGGTGGACCGGGGCGCGGTGATCGCGACCTCCTCCCGGGGGCCGGCCCCGGGGCGGGCGGTCGGGTCCCGAGCGGATACCGGGACGACTCGGTACATACCGGTGAGCCTCCGGTGTCGAACGCCCTTTCCGAAAACGAACGGTCGAACGGCGGGCTCCGGGACCCCTGGGGGGAGGCCGGAGAAGCCTCCGTCCTCCTGCCCGGCACGGACGCGGAGGGCGAGGACCCCGACGAGGTGACCGTCCAGCTCGACTCCCCGCCGCCGGGAACGGGCCCGCGCGGCGGCGGTCCGGACGCCTCCGACGTACCCGTGTTCGTCGACGAGTCGGGCCGCCGCAGCCGTACCTTCCGCCGGATCGGCATCGCCGTCGGACTCGCCTGCGCCACCTACGCCGTCGTCATCGTCGCCACGCTCCTGTCCGGGAACGCCGGTGCGCCCTGGCTGCCGGTACCGGGCCAGAAGGACGACGAGCCGGCCGCCCGGGTCGACACCTCCGACGAGCCCGGCTCCTCGCCCACCCCGACGCCGCCCGGCTTCGCCGTGCCCGGCCGCCCCGGCCAGGAGGCGGCCTCCGGGCCCGCCGTGCTCCCGTCCGGCAAGGGTGTGCGGCCCAGCGCCTCGGGCAGCGCCGTCGTGCCGCCGAGCGGGCCCGCCGCCGCGCCCCGGCCCCTGCCCAGCGGCTCCGGCCGGCCCAGCCCGGTCCTCACCGGCGCGCCCCCGGCCCCGGCCCCGGCGCCCAGCAGCCCGGCCGCACCTCCGCCGTCGCCCGAGCCGTCCCCCTCCGCCACCGCGGAACCCACCCCGCCGCCCTCGCCCTCCCCGGCGGGAGGCGCGGGGACCACGGTGGCGGGAGGCGCGGCGGACCCGGTGGTCGTCGGGGCGGAGCCGGGTGCCGGGTCCGGCTCGGGAGCCGGACCGGGTTCCGGTTCGGTTCCGGGTTCCGGTTCGGTTCCGGGTTCCGGTTCCGGTTCGGGGTCCGGCTCCGGAGAGGAGACCGGTACGGCCGCGGCCCCGGAGGCCGGTCCGGGAACCGGTCCCGCGCCGTCGGGCTCGTCGGGCCCGTCCTCTTCGTCGGTCTCCGGCGGCGATGACGCCTCCCTCCGCGTGACGGTGTCCGGCACCGTCGTCTGAGTCCCACCCCGACCCGACCCCGTCCCGCCCCGATCCGACCCCGCAGGTCGGGCCCGCGCCGTCGCGCGCGTCCGCGCAGTGGCGGGCCGGTCCGGCCCGTGCCGGCCCGCGGCCCCGTCCCGTACGGCCGCCGACGCCCGGCGCCGACCCGCCTTCGGCGCCGTCGGCCCACCCGCGCGGCCACCGGCCCCGGCACCCCGGCCCGGCCCGTCCTCGTCCCCGTCACAGCCTCCGGGCCCACCGGCACCGCCGTCACATCCGGCACCGCCGTGCCCGCAACGCCGTCACATCCGGCACCGCAGTCCCCGTCCTCCTCCGGCGTCGGCCGGCCCGTCCTCGTCCCCGAAAGAACGTCCCTCATGGCTCCACGCAGCAACCGGTCCGCGACCCGAAGGTCCGCCGGAGACTCCACCCACCCCGCGCACGGCCCGGCCCCGTCCGCGCCCGGCGGCGACCACGAGCAGGGCGGCGCACCGCGGCCGCCCGCGACCGGACGCCGTGCCGGCCGGGGCCGGTCCCGCGGTCGCCGGGCCCCGGCGGCCGGCCGGCTCCCCGCCGGGGGCGGGTCCCCGGCGGCCGCCGCCCGCAGACGCCTGCGGCCACCCCTGCGCCTGCGCCGTCTGCTGCCCCTCGTGGTGCTGTTCGCGATGATGGCGATGCTGCTGCTGCGCGGCTATGTGCACAGTGAGGTCCTCGCCGACCACCGCGTCCGCTCGGACGCCGCCGCCGACCGGGTGCCGCAGGCGATCCGCGACGGCGGCCCCGTCGTCGACACCCGCGGCGGCCGGGCCACCAGCATCGACGTCCCGGACCACCGGATCGTCCTCACCTTCGACGACGGCCCCGACCCCCGCTGGACGCCGCAGGTCCTCGACGTCCTCGGGAAGCACCGTGCGCACGCCGTCTTCTTCATCACCGGCACGATGGCCAGCCGCCACCCGGACCTCGTGCGGCGCATGGTCGACGAGGGCCACGAGATCGGCCTGCACACCTTCAACCACCCCGACCTCTCCTACCAGTCGAAGAAGCGCATCGACTGGGAGCTGACCCAGAACCAGCTGGCCCTCGCCGGCGCCGCGGGCATCCGCACCTCCCTGTTCCGCCCGCCGTACTCCTCCACCGCCTCCGCCCTGGACAACAACACCTGGCCGGTGACCCGGTACGTCGGCAGCCGCGGCTACCTCACCGTCCTGACCGGCGACGACAGCGAGGACTGGCGCCGGCCGGGCGTCGCGCGGATCATCCGCAACGCCACGCCCGAGGGCGGCGAGGGCGCGATCGTCCTGATGCACGACTCCGGCGGCGACCGCAGCCAGACGGTCCGGGCCCTGGACACCTACCTCCCCCGGCTCCAGGCGCAGGGATACGCGTTCGAGACCCTCACCGAGGCGCTCGACGCGCCCAGCGCGCACACCGAGGTCGGCGGCCTCGACCTGTGGAAGGGCCGCGCCTGGACCGCCCTGGTCGCCGCCGCCGACGACCTCACCGGCGTGCTCGTCGTCGGTCTCGCCGTCATCGGCTTCCTCGTCTTCGCCCGCTTCGGCCTGATGCTGCTGCTGTCCGCCGTCCACACCCGCCGCACCCGCCGCGCCGGCTTCGTGTGGGGCCCCGACGCGCCGGTCACCGAACCGGTGTCGGTGCTGGTCCCGGCGTACAACGAGGCCAAGTGCATCGAGAACACGGTCCGTTCCCTGGTCAGGAGCGACCACCCGGTGGAGATCCTCGTCGTCGACGACGGCTCCTCCGACGGCACCGCCCGCATCGTGGAGGACCTGGGCCTGCCCGGCGTACGCGTGGTCCGCCAGCTCAACGCGGGCAAACCCGCCGCCCTCAACCGGGGCATCGCCAACGCCCGGCACGACATCGTCGTGATGATGGACGGCGACACCGTCTTCGAGCCCTCCACCGTCCGCGAGCTGGTGCAGCCCTTCGCCGACCCGCGCGTCGGCGCCGTCGCCGGCAACGCCAAGGTCGGCAACAAGGACACCCTCATCGGCGCCTGGCAGCACATCGAGTACGTGATGGGCTTCAACCTCGACCGCCGGATGTACGACGTCCTGGGCTGCATGCCGACCATCCCGGGCGCGGTCGGCGCGTTCCGCCGCACCGCCCTCGACCGGGTCGGCGGCATGAGCGACGACACCCTCGCCGAGGACACCGACATCACCATGGCGCTGCACCGCGACGGCTGGAAGGTGGTCTACGCCGAGAGGGCCCGCGCCTGGACCGAGGCCCCGGAGTCGGTGCAGCAGCTGTGGTCCCAGCGCTACCGCTGGTGCTACGGCACCATGCAGGCCATCTGGAAACACCGCCGCGCCCTGCTGGAACGGGGCCCCTCGGGCCGCTTCGGCCGGGTCGGTCTGCCCCTGGTCTCCCTGTTCATGGTCGTCGCCCCGCTGCTGGCGCCCCTGATCGACCTGTTCCTGGTCTACGGGCTGCTGTTCGGCCCGACGGGGAGGACGATCGCGGCCTGGTTCGGCGTCCTGGCCGTCCAGGCGGCCTGCGCGGCGTACGCCTTCGTCCTGGACCGGGAGCGTCTGACCCCGCTGATCTCCCTGCCCCTGCAACAGCTCCTCTACCGCCAGCTCATGTACGTCGTCCTGCTCCAGTCCTGGATCACCGCCCTCACCGGCGGCCGGCTGCGCTGGCAGAAACTGCGCCGGATGGGCCAGGTGGCGGCCCCGCCCGCCGAGGAGACGCGGCCCGCCGCGCACGAGGGGGCGACCCGATGAGCATCCGGCCCACCGACCCGACGGACGTCCGGCCCACCGACCCGAGGAGCAGCCGCTCCACCGACCCGACGAGCACCCGCCCCAGCGGTCCCTCCCCGCGGACACCGTCCGGAACGGGCCGCGGGACGGGCCGTGGGACCGAGGGGACACAGGAGGCGGAAGCGACCCCCGAGGCGGGGCGGACGCAGGAGATGCCGGAGGTGCAGGAGGCACCGGAGGCCCGGGACGGGGCGGGGGAGCGGCGGAGACCGGCCTCCCGGGACCGCTACTTCGACCTCCTCCGCGCCGTCGCCCTGTTCCGCGTCGTCTTCTACCACCTCATGGGCTGGGCCTGGCTGCCGGTCGTCTTCCCCTCCATGGGCGTGATGTTCGCGCTGGCCGGCAACCTCATGGCCCGATCCCTGCGCCGCCGTCCCGCGGCCGCCGTCGTCCGCGGCCGGCTCCGCCGCCTCCTGCCGCCCCTGTGGCTGCTCGGCGCGGTCGGCGTCACGGGCATGCTGCTGGGCGGCTGGGGACCGGACGAGGAGGGCCACCCCGGCTGGTGGTGGCTCCACCTCACCTTCTGGATCCTCCCGCTGAGCGACCCGCCCTACGGCGAGAACCTGCCCGGCGTCCCCGGGCTGATCGGCGAGGACTGGTCGGCCGCCGTGGGCGTACCCCTGTGGTACCTGCGCGCCTACCTCTGGTTCGTGCTGCTGTCCCCGCTGCTGCGGCGCGCCCTGCGGGCCGCGCCCTGGCCGACGATCCTCGCACCGGTCGCGCTGTCGGCCGCCCTGGAGTCCGGCCTGCCGACCGTCCCCGGCTGGCGGCTGGAGTCGGCGCTCAGCGACATCGGCGCGTTCGGCGCGTGCTGGCTGCTCGGCATGGCCCACCAGGAGGGCGTCCTGCGCCGGCTGCCGCGGTACGTCGTGCCCTCCCTCGCGCCGGTGGTGGGGTGCGCCGGCCTCTGGTACGCCCTCACCCAGGACCTCAGGACCGGGCACGACCTCGACGACATGCCGTTCGCGCAGGCCCTGTGGTCCTTCGCGGCCGTCCTGCTGCTCCTGCACCTCAGCCCCGCGTGGCAGGAGTGGCCCCGCCGCCTGCGCCGCTGGGACCGGCTGGTCACCCTGCTCAACGCACGTGCCGTGACGGTCTACCTCTGGCACAACGTGTGCATCGTGGTCGTGGCGTCGCTGTGGGACCGCCTGTGGGACGTGGGCGTCCTGGAGACGGACGCCCACTGGATCCTGGTGAGCCCCTGGCCCCAGCTGCCGGCCGTCTGGCTGCTCACCGCGGGCTGCGTCGTCTGTTTCGGCTGGGTGGAGGACCTGGCGGCCGGCCGGCGCCCGAGGATCTGGCCGGACGGACGCCCGGGGGCCCACCGGGCCTGACCTCTCATGCCGCCTCCGCGCAAGGTGAGAGCAACGTTCCCTTCCGGTCACCCACAGCCACAGACCGGAAACGCGCCCTCCCTACCTTCGGGACTCATCACCGCTCATCCCCGCGAACCACCGAGCCCCGGAGCACGTGGAGGCGTCATGTCAGCCCCTGGTACAGCCCCCGCACCCCCGACCGAACCGAGCACCGGCCCGGCCTCCGCGAAGAAGGGGAGCCGCTGGATCGAGGAGTGGGACCCGGAGGACGAGGCCTTCTGGAACGCCGGGGGCGAGAAGATCGCCCGGCGCAACCTCCTCTTCTCCGTCCTCTCCGAGCACATCGGGTTCTCGATCTGGACCCTGTGGTCGGTGCTGGTGCTCTTCATGGGCCCGGAGTACGGCCTCACCCCCGCCGACAAGTTCCTGCTCACCTCGATGGTGACCCTCGTCGGCGCCGTCGTCCGGGTGCCGTACACCTTCGCCGTCGCGGTGTTCGGCGGGCGGAACTGGACGATCGTCTCCGCCGCCATGCTGCTCGTCCCCGCCACCGCGGCGTTCGTGGTGATGGAGCCGGGCACCTCGTTCGGCACCTTCCTCCTGGTGGGGCTGCTGGCCGGCGTCGGCGGCGGCAACTTCGCCTCCTCGATGACCAACATCAACGCCTTCTTCCCGCTGCGCAAGAAAGGCTGGGCGCTCGGCCTCAACGCGGGCGGCGGCAACATCGGCGTACCGGTGATCCAGCTGGCCGCCCTCGCGGTCATCGGCGCGAGCGGCGGGCCCCGGGTGCTGCTCGGGATCTACATCCCGCTGATCCTCGTCGCCGCGACCCTCGCCGCCCTGTACATGGACAACCTGGCGTCCGTGAAGAACGACACCGGCGCCGCGATCGACGCCGCGAAGGACGGCCACACCTGGATCATGTCCTTCCTCTACGTCGGGACGTTCGGGTCGTTCATCGGGTACTCCTTCGCCTTCGGGCAGGTGCTCACCAACCAGTTCGGCCGCACGCCCCTCCAGGCCGCCTACCTCACCTTCGTCGGCCCGCTCCTCGGCTCCCTCATCCGTCCCGTCGGCGGCTGGCTCGCCGACCGCTACGGCGGGGCCCGCATCACCCTCTACAACTACGTCGGCATGGCCGCCGCCACCGCCGTCCTGGTCTTCGCCAGCATGCGGAAGTCGCTGCCGCTGTTCGTCTGCGTCTTCGTCGTCCTGTTCGTCCTCACCGGCCTCGGCAACGGGTCGACGTACAAGATGATCCCCGGCATCTTCCAGGCGAAGGCCGTCGCGAAGGGGCTCGTGGGCGAGGAGGCGGCCGCTCACGGACGCCGGCTCTCCGGCGCCTCCATGGGGCTCATCGGAGCCGTCGGCGCGCTGGGCGGCGTCGGCATCAACCTCGCCTTCCGGCAGTCCTTCCTCTCCTACGGGACCGGAACCGGCGCCTTCGTCGCCTTCCTCGCCTTCTACGGCGTGTGCTTCGTGGTCACCTGGTCCGTATACCTTCGTCGTCCGGCCGGCCGGATCGCGGCATCCGGTACCGCATCTGAGGCGAAGTCGCAGCTCAGCTACGCCGAGGTGTGACGTAACACCGGCGACACGAAGCCGAACCGAGTCTGTCACGCACCCTTGGCAGGCTCGCTCGGCATGTAGGGCCATACGACTCCACCGCGGGACGAGAGTGATGTACGAGCAGCGACAGCAGCGACCGGACCACGACCCGGACGGCCGGGGTGCCGAAGACCACGGGCCCCTCGCCGGCTTCACGGTGGGGGTGACCGCCGCACGCCGCGCCGACGAGCTCGGGGCGCTGCTCCAGCGGCGCGGGGCGGCGGTGCTGCACGCGCCCGCCCTGCGGATCGTGCAGCTCGCCGACGACGGCGAACTCCTCGCCGCCACCAAGGACCTCCTCGACCACGCGCCCGACGTCGTGGTCGCCACCACCGCCATCGGCTTCCGGGGCTGGGTGGAGGCCGCCGACGGCTGGGGCCTCGGCGAACAGCTCCTCGCCCGCCTCGGCGGCGTCGAACTCCTCGCCCGCGGCCCGAAGGTGAAGGGCGCCATCCGCGCCGCCGGGCTCACCGAGGACTGGTCACCGTCCAGCGAGTCGATGGCCGAGGTGCTCGACCGGCTGCTGGAGGAGGGCGTCGAGGGCCGCCGCGTCGCCGTCCAGTTGCACGGCGAACCGCTGCCCGGCTTCGTGGAGGCGCTGCGGGCCGGGGGAGCGGAGGTCGTGGGCGTGCCCGTGTACCGCTGGATGCCCCCGGAGGACGTCTCGCCCCTCGACCGGCTGCTGGACGCCACCGTCTCGCGCGGCCTGGACGCGGTGACCTTCACCAGCGCGCCCGCCGCCGCCTCCCTGCTGTCCCGCGCCGAGGAACGCGGACTGCTCCCCGACCTGCTCGCCGCCCTGCACCACGACGTCCTGCCCGCCTGCGTCGGCCCGGTCACCGCGCTGCCCCTGCAGGCGCGCGGGGTGGAGACCGTCTCGCCCGAGCGGTTCCGCCTCGGACCCCTCGTGCAACTGCTGTGCACGGAACTGCCGGGCCGGGCCCGCGCGTTGCCCGTCGCCGGCCACCGGATGGAGATCCGGGGACATGCCGTGCTGGTCGACGGCAGTCTCAGGCCCGTACCGCCCGCCGGGATGTCCCTGCTGCGGGCGCTGTCGCGGCGGCCGGGCTGGGTCGTCCCGCGCGCCGACCTGCTGCGGGCGCTGCCCGGGGCGGGGAAGGACGAACACGCCGTGGAGACGGCGATGGCCCGGCTGCGGACCGCCCTCGGGGCGCCGAAGCTGATCCAGACGGTGGTGAAGCGGGGGTACCGGCTGGCGCTGGACCCGGCGGCCGACGCGAAGTATGCCGACGGGTGAGGAGCGGACCGGGGGTGCGGTGACCGTCGAGGGGGCCGCGCCCCCGGACCCCCGTCGCGGGGGCTGCCGCCCCCGGACCCCCGCTTCGGCCTGAACGGCCTCGTCCTCGAACGCCGGGCGGGCCGGGATGCCCGGACCGGCGTGGAGAAGGAACTCCCGGGCTCCCGGACCCCGGACTCCCGGACCCCCCGCGGGCCGAGGTGTCCGGTCCGGGGGCTTCCGGCGGACCGGTCCCACCCCGCACTGTGAAAGGTGACGCTTCCTCCGGCAGCCTCTCCTCGCGGTGGTGACAGGCGCATGGCACTGGGCACGGGCACGTCCCCCTACGACCTCCGTTTCGACACCGGGCGGATCTGCCTGGACCTGCTCGCCACCGCCCACCCCCTCGAACGGCTCGACGCCGTGGCGCCGTTGTGCGCCTGGATCGGCGGGTCCGGTCTCGTACCGCCCGGCACGCCGCTGACCCACGCCGGTCCCTCCTGGCCGCCCGCCTTCCGGGAAATCCGGGGCAGTGTCCGTCACTTGGTGTCCGGGTGGCTCTCCGGCGAGACGCGGACGGCGTACGGCCCCGCCCTCGCGCACGTCAACGCCGTCGCCCGGGCCGCGCCCCCGGTGCCCCGTGCCGTGCGCGCGCAGGACGGCGCTCTGGTGCGGGAGTTGGAGGGGGCGCCGGAGTGCGCGGCGCTGCTCGCGGTGGTCGCCCGCGACGCGGTGTCGCTGCTGACCGATCCCGCCGCGCGGGCTGCCCTGCGGCAGTGCGCGGGGGACGACTGCCCGATCGTGTACGTCGACACCTCGCGCGGGCGGCGCAGGCGCTGGTGCTCCAGCGAGGTCTGCGGGAACCGCGAACGGGTCGCCCGGCACCGCCGGCGCGCGGCGCTCGCCCGCGCCTGACCGTCGCCGGGCGGCAAGTGCGGTGTCCGCTATGGGGTGTTCGTGTCGATGGCGTCGAAGAATCGTCGAAGTGATTTCGATTACACGTCGTTTACCTTCGCGTGTCGCCGGGCAGTCCGCCGCCGCGTCACCCCTGTGGGGGAAATGTAAAGAAAGAGGGGCGGGAATGTGCCCTCATGTTCCCCTTGTCGTGTCACCTCGCAGAAATCTGTCACTCCGGTTTGAACACTCGCCGGACCGCGTCCGTACCGGTGGGGGAGCGACCGACTCGGGGGAACCCCCGGACACCGGAGGTGGGCGTGCGCAAGGATGCGGCCGTGGCCAATGAACGTGGATCGAGGGCCCGACATCGCATGTCCCAGCCCTCGGAGCCTGATGAGGAGCTGATGCGTGCTCTGTATCGGGAGCATGCCGGACCCCTTCTTGCGTACGTTCTGCGACTGGTTGCCGGTGACCGGCAGCGCGCGGAGGACGTCGTGCAGGAGACACTCATCCGTGCCTGGAAGAACGCCGGTCAGCTCAACCGGGCGACCGGATCGGTACGCCCCTGGCTGGTGACGGTCGCACGGCGCATCGTCATCGACGGCCACCGCAGCCGGCAGGCCCGGCCGCAGGAGGTCGACCCGTCGCCGCTGGAGGTCATCCCCGCGGAGGACGAGATCGACAAGGCGCTGTGGCTGATGACGCTGTCCGACGCTCTCGACGACCTGACCCCGGCCCACCGGGAGGTGCTCGTCGAGACGTACTTCAAAGGGCGTACCGTCAATGAGGCGGCCGAGACGCTGGGCATACCCAGCGGCACCGTGCGCTCACGGGTCTTCTATGCCCTGCGGTCGATGAAGCTGGCTCTCGAGGAGCGGGGGGTGACGGCGTGATGAGTGTTTACGGGGGATTCGGAACGGGTGGTTCGGGTATGTCTGGCCCCATGCAGGGAGCTGTGCAGGGATCTCCGAGCCCGAGCGAACACGAGACCGTCGGCGCCTACGCCCTCGGGATCCTCGACGACGCCGAGGCAACCGCTTTCGAGGCGCATCTCGCCGGGTGCGAGTGGTGCGCCCAGCAACTCGACGAACTCGCCGGGATGGAACCGATGCTGGCCGCGCTCGCGGACCTGCCGGGCGCCGGGACCCCCGCGATCGGCGAGTCCCTGTCCGCGAAGCCGGGCCCGCGGCTGGCCGAGAAGCTCGTCGTCGAGGTCTCCGACCAGCGTGCCCGGAAGCGCCGGCGCAGCATGTACATGATTGCAGCCGGTGTCGCGCTGATCATCGGCGGCCCGCTCGTGGCCGTGGCGGCCGGGGGCGGCGACAGCGGCGGCGGCACCGCCGTCGAGGCGGGTGCGAGCCCCGCGAGGTCGGCCTTCGAGACGCTCTCGGACAAGGTCACCGGCACCGACCCGGGCACCAAGGTCACCGCGACCGTCGCCATGGGCGAGAAGGCCTGGGGCACCGAGGCCGTCGTCGAGCTGAAGAACGTGGCGGGCCCCAACAAGTGCTCGCTCATCGCCGTCGGCAAGAACGGCGAACGGGAGACCATCTCGTCGTGGTCCGTCCCCGAGTGGGGCTACGGCCTGCCCGGCGCCAAGACCGATCAGGCCAAGAACCCGCTCTACGTCCAGGGCGGCGCCGCGTTCACCCCGAACGAGATCGACCACTTCGAGGTCATGACCTTCGACGGCAAGAAGCTCGTCGAGGTCGACGCGCCGTAGCCCGCAGTGGCCCCCTTCGCGTACGGTTGACGGCTGCCCAGCACGTCAGAAGGGGGCCCGGTGGCCGCTCAGGCTCAGCAGGAAACCGCGGTCGACTCGGTTCAGGACTCAGTTCGTGACCGTGAGATCAGCGTCGAACAGGAACACCTGGACCGGGTGTACCGGCGCCTCGAGGAGAAGATCCACGAGGCCGAGTTCCTCATGCACGACGCGGCCCGCCGCGGCCAGGTCGGCACGCCCGGCGCCCTGGCCGAGCGGGACGCCCAGGTCTTCCGGGCGGGGGTCCACCTCAACCGCCTCAACAACGAGTTCGAGGACTTCCTCTTCGGCCGGATCGACCTGCTCGCCGGCAAGGACGGCAAGAAGGGCCCCGACGGCGCCTACACCGCCGTGGAACCCGCCGACGGCGCGATCCGCGACGACGACACCGCCGACATCGCCGAGACCCTCCACATCGGGCGCATCGGGGTCCTCGACGAGGACTACGCCCCGCTCGTCATCGACTGGCGCGCCCCGGCCGCCGCCCCGTTCTACCGGTCCACCCCGGTCGACCCCGGCCGGGTCGTGCGCCGCCGCGTCATCCGCTCCAAGGGGCGCCGCGTCCTCGGCGTCGAGGACGACCTGATGCGGCCGCGGCTGACGGCCCGCCTCGACGGCCGGGAACTGCCCGTCATCGGCGACGGCGCCCTCATGGCCGCCCTCGGCCAGGCCCGCGGTCACACCATGCGCGACATCGTCGCCTCCATCCAGGCCGAGCAGGACATGGTCATCCGTGCCCCCGCCGCCTCCGTCACCTACGTCGAGGGCGGCCCCGGCACCGGGAAGACGGCCGTCGCCCTGCACCGGGCCGCCTACCTCCTCTACCAGGACCGGCGCCGCTACGCGGGCGGCATCCTGATCGTCTCCCCGACCCCGCTGCTCGTCGCGTACACCGAGGGCGTCCTGCCCTCCCTCGGCGAGGAGGGCCAGGTCGCGATCCGCGCCATCGGCTCCCTCGTCGACGGCCTGGAGGCCACCCTGTACGACTCCCCGGCGGTGGCCCGCGCCAAGGGGTCGTACCGGATGCTCAAGGTGCTGCGGAAGGCGGCGCGCGGGGCGCTCGAAGGGGGGCGGCCGGGCGGCGCGTCACCGGCCGGACAGCTCGCGTTCGGGGAGTCCGCCGACGACACCGACGACACCGGCACCCGTCCGCAGCCTTCCGCGGGCACGCCCGACCGGCTGCGCGTGGTCGCCTTCGGGCGGCGTCTGGAACTGGAGGCCCGCGACCTCGACCGGATCCGGCAGAACGCCCTCGGCGGCACCGCGCCGGTCAACCTGCTGCGCCCCCGCGCCCGCAAGCTCCTGCTGGACGCCCTGTGGGAGCGCTCCGGCGCGTCCGGCCGGCACAGCGACCCCGAACTGGCCGCCGAGCTGCGCTCCTCCTTCGACGAGGACGTGACCGGCGAGGACTCCTTCATCGCGTTCCTCGACGCCTGGTGGCCCGAGCTGACCCCGAAGTCCGTCCTGGCCGCCATGGCCGACGAACGCCGGCTCGGCCGCTGGGCCCGCCGCGTCCTCAACCCCGGCGAGGTCCGCAGGGTCGCCCGCTCGCTCAGGCGCGAGGGCCACTCGGTGCACGACATCGCGATGCTCGACGAGCTCCAGGCGATCCTCGGCGCCCCGGCCCGCCCCCGCAGGAGACGCGAACTCGACCCGCTGGATCAGCTCACCGGCCTGGAGGAGCTGATGCCGGTGCGCGAGGAGTCGCAGCGCGAACGGGCCGAACGCCTCGCGCAGGAGCGCACCGAGTACGCGCACGTCATCGTCGACGAGGCCCAGGACCTCACGCCGATGCAGTGGCGCATGGTCGGCCGCCGCGGCCGGCACGCCACCTGGACGGTCGTCGGCGACCCGGCCCAGTCCTCCTGGTCCGACCCCGACGAGGCCGCCCAGGCCCGCGACGAGGCCCTCGGCAGCCGCCCGCGCCGCCGCTTCCAGCTCACCGTGAACTACCGCAACCCGGCGGAGATCGCCGAGCTGGCCGCGAAGGTGCTGGCCCTGGCGATGCCCGGTGCCGAGTCCCCGAGGGCGGTGCGGTCGACGGGGGTCGTCCCGCGCTTCGTGAGGACGGACGAGCGGCAGGGCACGGCGGCGGGGGGCACCCTGGGCGCGGCGGCCCGCGCCGAGGCCGAACGCCTCCTGGAACGGGTGGACGGCACCGTCGGCGTCGTCGTGGCCATGAACCGCCGCGAGGAGGCCCGCCGCTGGCTCGCCGGACTCGGCGACCGAGTGGTGGCCCTCGGCAGCCTGGAGGCCAAGGGCCTGGAGTACGACGCGACGGTGGTCGTCTCCCCGGCCGAGATCGCCGACGAGTCCCCGGCCGGCCTGCGGGTGCTGTACGTCGCGCTGACCAGGGCGACCCAGCAGCTGACGGTCGTCTCCGCGGACCGCGACGAACCCGACGCGGACGGGGTGCCCGATCTGCTGAGGGACTGATTCCTGTGAAGTTCCCGCACGGGAATGGTGTTCCGGGATCCGTTTGTTAGCCTGGACGTGACACCGGCTCGATCCAAGCCCCCGGGCCCAACCTTCGTCGCCACGAGCGACCACTTGCCGCGAGGCGAGCATGGCGGGTCGGTGTCACAGACAGAGGGAAGAGGCCCACGTCCGTGTGACGTGGGCCTCTTTCGTTGTGAACTCAACGTTCGCAACCCGGGGCGGCTAACGCCTACTCGACAGTAGGTGCGACGATCGAACGGCATCCAGCGTCACCGGTGAAAGCAGAGGAAGTCGGCCATGGCAACGGCGCCCAGCGTCTCCTACTCGATGACGGTCCGGCTGGAGGTGCCCGCGAGCGGAACCGCGGTCTCCCAGCTCACCGGGGCCGTCGAGTCCCACGGAGGCTCGGTGACCGGCCTCGACGTCACGGCTTCCGGCCACGAGAAGCTCCGCATCGACGTCACGATCGCGGCCACGTCCACGGCGCACGCCGACGAGATCGTCGAACAGCTCCGCGGCATCGAGGGCGTCACCCTGGGCAAGGTCTCGGACCGTACCTTCCTGATGCACCTCGGCGGCAAGATCGAGATGGCGTCGAAGCACCCGATCCGCAACCGCGACGACCTCTCCATGATCTACACGCCGGGCGTGGCCCGGGTCTGCATGGCGATCGCCGAGAACCCCGAGGACGCCCGCCGCCTCACCATCAAGCGCAACTCCGTTGCGGTCGTGACGGACGGCTCGGCCGTGCTGGGCCTGGGCAACATCGGCCCCAAGGCCGCGCTGCCGGTCATGGAGGGCAAGGCGGCCCTGTTCAAGCGGTTCGCCGGCATCGACGCCTGGCCGCTCTGCCTGGACACCCAGGACACCGACGCGATCGTCGAGATCGTCAAGGCGATCGCGCCGGGCTTCGCCGGCATCAACCTCGAGGACATCTCCGCCCCCCGCTGCTTCGAGATCGAGGCCCGGCTGCGCGAGGCCCTCGACATCCCCGTCTTCCACGACGACCAGCACGGCACCGCCATCGTCGTCCTGGCCGCCCTGACGAACGCCCTGCGCGTCGCGGGCAAGGGCATCGAGAACATCCGCGTCGTCATGTCCGGCGCGGGCGCGGCCGGCACGGCCATCCTCAAGCTGCTGCTCGCGGCCGGCGTGAAGAACGCCGTCGTCGCCGACATCCACGGCGTGGTGCACGCCGGCCGCGAGGACCTCGTCGACGCGGCCCCCGGCTCGGCGCTGCGCTGGATCGCCGACAACACCAACCCCGAGGGCCTCACCGGCACCCTGAAGGAGGCCGTGCGGGACGCGGACGTCTTCATCGGCGTCTCCGCCCCCAACGTCCTCGACGGCGACGACGTGGCCGCCATGGCCGACGACGCGATCGTGTTCGCGCTCGCGAACCCCGACCCCGAGGTCGACCCGGCGGTCGCCCGCCGGACGGCCGCCGTGGTGGCCACCGGCCGCTCCGACTTCCCGAACCAGATCAACAACGTGCTGGTCTTCCCGGGTGTGTTCCGCGGCCTGCTGGACGCCCAGTCCCGCACCGTCAACACGGAGATGATGCTCGCGGCCGCGAAGGCCCTCGCCGACGTGGTGACCGAGGACGAGCTGAACGCCAACTACATCATCCCGTCCGTCTTCAACGACAAGGTCGCCGGCGCGGTGGCCGGGGCCGTGCGGGAGGCCGCGAAGGCCGCCGGGGCCGGCGCCTGAGACCCCGTGGTGTGCGGGGGCTGTGAGGATCGCCACGACGTGCCATGAAACCGGCGCGTCGTGGAACCCGGTTCCCCTGACCGCCCTCTAGGGTGGGCGGCCGGTCGGTTGGCCCTTTTCGTGTGACTCCCAAGGGTGTTCTCACGACTCCTGCGGGTGCCGGATTGGCTTTCCCGCCGCAGGTGGGGGCAGGATGCGTCCCTGGGCGCGAGGGTCCGACAAGGGACCCGGGTCCGGGGACTGTCCGAGGACCCTGGCAGCATCGGCTTCGCTGTGCCCAACATGCGGCTCCGCCGCGTGGCACGCCGCAACGGCAAGAAGAACACGGGAGTAAGAACATGAACCGCAGTGAGCTGGTGGCCGCGCTGGCCGAACGCGCCGAGGTGACCCGCAAGGACGCCGACGCCGTCCTGGCCGCGTTCGCCGAGGTCGTCGGCGACATCGTCTCCAAGGGCGACGAGAAGGTCACCATCCCCGGCTTCCTGACCTTCGAGCGCACCCACCGTGCCGCTCGCACCGCGCGCAACCCGCAGACCGGCGACCCGATCCAGATCCCGGCCGGCTACAGCGTCAAGGTCTCCGCGGGCAGCAAGCTCAAGGAAGCCGCCAAGGGCAAGTGACGCTCCGCTGAGAGCGCGGCGGGGTGACTGCGGACCGGTCCGCCGCCGGTCACGCAGCGCCCCGCGCCCCTTCGGGGGCGTCCGAACACGCCGATGGGGCGGCCACCCGGTCCGGGTGGCCGCCCCATCGGCGTGTGCGCGGGACTGGGCTATCCGAGTGCCTTGCCCGGCAGTTCCACCTTCGCGCCGAGCTCCATCAGCTTGTCCATGAAGTTCTCGTAGCCGCGGTTGATCAGGTCGATGCCGTGGACGCGGGACGTGCCCTGGGCCGCGAGGGCGGCGATCAGGTAGGAGAAGCCGCCGCGCAGGTCGGGGATGACCAGGTCCGCGCCCTGGAGTTCGGTCGGGCCGGACACGACCGCCGAGTGCAGGAAGTTGCGCTGGCCGAAGCGGCAGTCGGAACCGCCCAGGCACTCGCGGTACAGCTGGATGTGGGCGCCCATCTGGTTGAGCGCGGAGGTGAAGCCCAGCCGCGACTCGTAGACCGTCTCGTGGACGATGGACAGGCCCGTGGCCTGGGTGAGGGCGACGACGAGCGGCTGCTGCCAGTCCGTCTGGAAGCCCGGGTGGACGTCCGTCTCCAGCGCGATCGACTTCAGCTGCCCGCCGGGGTGCCAGAAGCGGATGCCCTCGTCGTCGATCCGGAAGGCGCCACCCACCTTGCGGTAGGTGTTCAGGAACGTCATCATCGAGCGCTGCTGGGCGCCGCGGACGTAGATGTCGCCCTTGGTCGCCAGCGCCGCGGACGCCCAGGAGGCGGCCTCCAGCCGGTCCGACAGGGCGCGGTGGTCGTAGCCGCCGAGCTTGTCCACACCGGTGATGCGGATCGTGCGGTCGGTGTCCATCGCGATGATGGCGCCCATTTTCTGCAGGACGCAGATCAGGTCCTCGATCTCCGGCTCGACGGCCGCGTTCGAGAGTTCCGTGACGCCCTCGGCGAGGACCGCCGTCAGCAGCACCTGCTCGGTCGCGCCGACGGACGGGTACGGCAGCCGGATCTTGGTGCCGCGCAGCCGCTGCGGGGCCTCCAGGTACTGGCCGTCCGCCCGCTTCTCGATCTTCGCGCCGAACTGCCGCAGCACGTCGAAGTGGAAGTCGATGGGCCGGCCGCCGATGTCGCAGCCGCCCAGGCCCGGGATGAAGGCGTGGCCCAGGCGGTGCAGCAGCGGGCCGCAGAACAGGATCGGGATGCGGCTGGAACCCGCGTGGGCGTCGATGTCGGCGACGTTGGCGCTCTCGACGTAGGTCGGGTCGAGCACCAGCTCGCCCGGCTCCTCACCCGGCCGGACCGTGACCCCGTGCAGTTGCAGCAGGCCGCGTACGACCCGCACGTCACGGATGTCCGGAACGTTGCGCAGTCGGCTCGGCTCACTGCCCAGCAGGGCGGCGACCATGGCCTTGGGCACGAGGTTCTTCGCACCGCGGACCCGGATCTCGCCCTGAAGCGGGGTTCCGCCGTGGACAAGCAGGACGTCGTCTGAGCCGTTGACGGTCATGTATCTCGCGTTCCGTGGAGTGGTGGGGCAGGGCCGAGAGGACAGAGTAATCGCCGCGGACCCCGGTCCCGTAAGCCCGAGGAGCACTCAGGGAGGTCATGGCTGTGTCACAACACGAACCGTTTCCCGCCGGGTACGCGGGGTCACCGCGGGCGGGCCGCGCCGTCCGTGCGCCCGGACCGCGCGCGTGCGCCCGCCCCGCCCCCTCCTCGTGCCCCGGTTGCCTCCCCGCACGCGGGGAAGATGGGGGATCATGTCTGGCATGACCGAGGTGTCCTCGCTCACAGGGCGGCTGCTCGTGGCAACCCCCGCCCTGGCGGACCCGAACTTCGACCGTGCGGTGGTGCTCCTCCTCGACCACGACGAGGAGGGCTCCCTCGGTGTCGTCCTCAACCGCCCGACGCCGGTGGGCGTCGGGGACGTCCTCGAGGACTGGGCGGACCTCGCCGGTGAGCCGGGTGTGGTCTTCCAGGGCGGCCCGGTCTCCCTCGACGCGGCGCTCGGCGTCGCCGTGATCCCCGGCGGCGCCGCCGTCGACGGCGCGCCGCCGGGCTGGCGGCGGGTGCACGGCGCGATCGGCCTGGTCGACCTGGAGGCCCCGCCGGAGCTGCTCGCCTCGGCCCTCGGCTCCCTGCGGATCTTCGCCGGGTACGCCGGGTGGGGCCCCGGCCAGCTGGAGGACGAACTGGCGGAGGGCGCCTGGTACGTGGTGGAGTCCGAGCCCGGTGACGTCTCCTCGCCCTCGCCGGAGACCCTCTGGCGCGAGGTCCTGCGCCGCCAGCGCAGCGAGCTGGCGATGGTGGCGACGTACCCGGACGACCCTTCGCTCAACTGACGGGTGTGACCTTCAGTACCCTTGGCCGTATGAGCACTCTTGAGCCCGAGCGCGGCACCGGAACGGGGACCCTCGTAGAGCCGACGCCGCAGGTGTCGCACGGCGACGGTGACCACGAGCGCTTCGCGCACTACGTCCAGAAGGACAAGATCATGGCGAGCGCGCTCGACGGGACTCCCGTCGTGGCGCTCTGCGGCAAGGTGTGGGTGCCCGGCCGCGACCCGAAGAAGTACCCCGTGTGCCCCATGTGCAAGGAGATCTACGAGTCCATGGGCTCCGGCGGGGACGACAAGGGCAAGGGCAAGGGCGACAAGTGAGGTGCTCCTCGGGCCGAGGCCCGAGGACGCCGGTCTTCCCCGCCGCCGCGCCGCCGCCCGGCACGGCCCGGGCGGGGGGCCCGCGGCTCCTCGTTCCGCCGCGCCGTGCCGGAGCCGCGGCCGCACCCGTGCTCCCCGTTCCGTGACCGCCGGGCCCGGCGGCCTTTCCCGCCGATCGCGCGAGAGGCGAATTCTCCCGGATGCCTTCCGGTTCTCCCCGGTGCCTTCCGGGAGGAGTCGCGCGGCGTCCGTGGACGGCCGTCCGGTTCTCTCGCCGTGACCGCCGTCACATGATTCCGGTTTCGTTTCCGGTTCCGCTTCCGTTTCTGTTTTCGGTCCCTTTTCCCGACCGTCCCGCCGGCCGTGTTCCCGGTGGTCCGGCCGGCGCTCGTGACGTGCTCGGCGCATTCCGTTCCCCGTCATGACGAACGCCGGCCGGACGTGCCGGTCCCGCCCCGCGGCGCCTTCCCGCCGCCCTTCGCGATCCGTGTGCGGAGGGGTTTCGTGAAAGGCGTCCCGGAGGTGCCGGAGGAGGCCGGGTCCACCGGCGGGGCGAGCCGTGCGCGGATTCCCGCGGCGGATTCTTTTCCCTCGCGCCGCCCGGAACGGCCTCCTCTCCTTCCGCTTCTTCCACCTCTTCCGCTTCTTCCTCTTCACCGGGTCGTCCGTCATCGGCGACACTTCTCGGTCGACGCTGTCGATGGCGCCGCCGGTGTTCTTCGGCCCCGGCGGAGCGGTGAAGGACCGACGTGACTTCTGGCAACGAGATCATTCCGGCGCCGCGCGCCGTCGAGGGCCCCGCGCGGGGCGGGGTGCGGCTGGACGACCGCACCACCCTGTGGGCCGCGCCGGGCACGGAGACCACCGAACGCTGGCTGCGGGCCACGGTCGGCGCCGCGCTCGGCCTGCCGCTGCGGACCGGCCCCGAGCAGGCCCGCGACGGTGTGAGACTGCTGGTCGACCCCGCCATGGAGCCGGAGACGTACCGGCTCGGTGCCGTCGCCGGCCGGGGCGTCGAGATCCGCGGCGGCGACCCGGCCGGTGTCTTCTGGGGCGCGCAGACCCTGCGTCAGCTCCTCGGTCCGGAGGCCTTCCGGCGCGCTCCGGTGCGGCCCGCGACGCGCCACGAGATCCCGTGCCAGGTCATCGAGGACGGTCCCCGTTTCCGCTGGCGCGGTCTTCTCCTCGACGTGGCCCGGCACTTCATGCCCAAGGACGGCGTCCTGCGCCAGCTCGACCTGATGGCCGCGCACAAACTCAACGTCCTGCACTTCCATCTGACCGACGACCAGGGCTGGCGCATCGAGATCGGGCGCCATCCGCGGCTGACCGGGATCGGCTCCTGGCGTTCCCGCACGAAATTCGGCCACCGCGCCTCACCGTTGTGGGACGACAGGCCGCACGGCGGCTTCTACACCCGGGACGACATCCGGGAGATCGTGGCCTACGCCGCCGACCGGCACATCACCGTCGTCCCCGAGATCGACGTGCCCGGACACTCGCAGGCGGCCATCGCCGCCTATCCGGAACTGGGCAACACCGACGTCGTCGACACCCGGGCGCTCTCCGTCTGGGACACCTGGGGGATCAATCCGAACGTGCTCGCCCCCACCGACGCCACCCTGCGCTTCTACGAGGGCGTCCTCGAGGAGGTCCTCGAGCTCTTCCCGTCGGAGTTCATCCACGTCGGCGGCGACGAATGCCCCAAGGACCAGTGGCGCGCCTCGCCCACCGCGCAGGCCCGCATCGAGGAACTCGGCCTCGCCGACGAGGACGGACTGCAGGCCTGGTTCATCGGCCACTTCGGCACCTGGCTCGCCGCGCGCGGGCGGCGGCTCGTCGGCTGGGACGAGATCCTCGAGGGCGGCCTCCCCGAGGGTGCCGTGGTGTCGTCCTGGCGGGGCCGCGCGGGCGGGGCCGCCGCCGCGCGCGCGGGGCACGACGTCGTCATGTGCCCCGAGCAGCAGGTGTACCTGGACCACCGGCAGGACGGCGGCGCCGACGAGCCCGTGCCGATCGGCTACGTGCGCGGCCTGGAGGACGTCTACCGGTTCGAGCCCGTGCCGCCCGGACTGACGCCCGACGAGGCGCGGCACGTGCTGGGCGCGCAGGCCAACGTGTGGACCGAGGCGATGGAGGACGCCGCGCGCGTGGACTACCAGGTCTTCCCCCGGCTCGTGGCCTTCGCCGAGGTCGTCTGGAGCCGGCTGCCGGCCCCGGAGCGGCGCGACTTCGCCGGCTTCGAGCGGCGGATGGAGGCCCACTACGGCCGCCTGGACGCCCTGGGTGTCGCCTACCGGCCGCCGGGCGGCCCCAAGCCCTGGCAGAAGCGGCCCGGCGTGCTCGGCCGCCCGATCGAGGGGCCGCCCCCGGACCGCTGAGCCAGGCCCGCCCCCGGGCCGCCGGGTACGCCGGGCCGCAGAGCACGCCGGGCCGCAGAGCACGCCGGACCGCCGAGCCCCGACTGCCGGGGCGGCGGCGCCGAGTTCGAGCCGCCGGGTCCGCACCACCGGGTTCGAGCCACTGATTCCGGACGGCGGCCCCGGTCGCGGAAAAACCCCGGCAGATCGCCGAAGGGCGGCAATCCGGGCACACCGGTGATGCCGCCGGAAAGCGGACCATCTCGCCGGTGAGGTGGGCGAATGCCTCCTGGCGGACCCCCGCGTCCGGGCCTTGCGAAGATGTGCCAGAGTTGCCACGTCCGCCCTGTCAGCACGTACCGTACGGCAGCACAGGTGGGACCAGGTGGGGCAGCGGGAAGGGGCAGCCGGTTTTGACCACGCACGCACCGCAGGCGGGGCAGGCCGTCACGCTGCCCGCGACACTGGACGAAGCGGTGGCGGCGCTCGCCGTCACGCCGGCCGCCGTGCCCGTGGCGGGCGGCACCGACCTGATGGCCGCCGTCAACTCCGGCCAGCTCAGGCCCGCCGCCCTGGTCGGCCTCGGCCGCATCAGCGAGATCCGCGGCTGGCAGTACCAGGACGGGCACGCCCTGCTCGGCGCCGGACTCACCCACGCGCGCATGGGCCGCCCCGACTTCGCCGCCCTCATCCCGGCGCTCGCCGCCGCCGCGCGCGCCGCGGGCCCGCCGCACATCCGCAACGCGGGCACCCTGGGCGGCAACATCGCCTCCGCCTCCCCCACCGGTGACGCGCTGCCCGTGCTGGCCGCGCTGGAGGCGACCCTGATCATCGCGGGCCCCGGCGGCGTCCGCCGCGAGATCCCGGTGTCGCACCTCCTGGCAGGCATGGACATGCTGCGCGGCGGTGAACTCATCGGGTACGTGCGCGTGCCGCTGCTGCACGCCCCCCAGGTCTTCCTGAAGGCCACCGGCCGCACCGGCCCCGGACGGGCCGTCGCCTCCGTCGCCCTCGTCCTGGACCCCGCCCGGCGCGGCGTCCGCTGCGCGGTCGGCGCCATAGCGCCGATGCCGCTGCGGCCCCTGGAGGCCGAGCAGTGGGTCGCCCGGCTCATCGACTGGGACAACAACCGCGCGCTCGTCCCGGAGGCGCTCCACGCCTTCGGCGAGTACGTCGCCGCCGCCTGCATCCCGGACCCGGTCCCCGCCGAGGACGGCTCCGTGCAACCGCTACCGCCCGCCGTACTGCACCTGCGGCGCACCGTCGCCGCACTGGCCCGACGAGCACTGGGGAGGGCACTGTCATGACCGACGACCAGCACGGACAGGGCACGCCACCGGGCGGCAGCCGCTGGGACCCGCTGCCCCAGGGCGACTACGACGACGGCGCCACCGCCTTCGTGAAGCTCCCCGAGGGCGGCATCGACGCGCTCCTGGCCGCCCGCGGCGACGGCAGCCCGCTCGCGGCGCCCGGCCACGGCTACGTGCCCCCGCGGATCGAGGCGGCGGCGTACGAGGGGGCCGGCCCCGCGACGGCCGGCGACGGCGCCTGGGCGGACCCCGCCGCCGGCGCCGACTGGCCCGCGCCGGCGAACGGGACGGCCGGCGGCGACCGGTTCACGTACCACCCCGGCGCCACCGGCCAGTGGACCTTCGACGACGTCGACGCGTCCGCCGAGCCCGCCCCGGCCCCCGGTCACGACGTGACCGGCCAGTGGTCGATCCCCGTCGCGGGCGGCGATCTGCCCGACGAGTCGGGCGAGTTCACCACCTCGGCGCTGGTCGAGCAGTGGGGCGGCGGCACCCCCCCGGCCACCCTGCCGGGCGGCGCCCCCGCGCCCTGGGCGACGGAGCCCGCGCCGGACGAGCGGTCCTGGGACGACGGGACCGACGGGGCCGGCGCCCCGCTCACCGAGGCCGGCGGAGCCCGGCCGGACGCCCCCGCCTTCGGACACCCCCCGCGGCACGACACCGACCCCGCGTCCCACGAGCACCCCGGCGGGCACCCCGCGCCCGGACAGCCGTACGAGGCCGCGCCCGGCCCCGTGGAGGCCCGTCAGGCGCCCTCCGGGGCCACCGAGGACCTCCGGGGCCCGGAAGGCGTCCACGAGCCCGCAGGGGCCGCCGGGTCCCCCCGCCCGGCGACCGCGCCGGACCCGGAGCCGGAAACCCACCCGGACGGACACGGCGAGCACCCCGGGCACGGCGAGTACCGCGAGTACGACGAAGGCCGTGAACGCGACGAAGACCACGAAGGCCGTGAAGGTCACGAGAACGGCGAAAGCGGCGAACAGGCCGGGGCCGCCGAACCCGTCGGCCCCGCCGAACCCACCGGGCCGGCCGACGCCGACGCCGCGTCCACGCGCGTGGACGACGGCGCGGAGGCCGGCGTGGAGGACGGGCCCGCGCCGGGGGCGGCCCACCACGACGACCACCCCCTCGCCTCCTACGCCCTGCGCGTCAACGGCTCGGACCGGCCCGTCACCGACGCCTGGATCGGCGAGTCGCTGCTCTACGTCCTGCGGGAGCGGCTCGGGCTCGCCGGTGCCAAGGACGGCTGCTCCCAGGGCGAGTGCGGTGCCTGCAACGTCCAGGTGGACGGGCGCCTCGTCGCCTCCTGCCTGGTCCCCGCCGTCACCACCGCCGGCAGCGAGGTCCGTACCGTCGAGGGCCTCGCCGTCGACGGGCAGCCCTCCGACGTGCAGCGGGCGCTCGCCCGGTGCGGGGCCGTGCAGTGCGGTTTCTGCGTGCCCGGCATGGCGATGACCGTGCACGACCTGCTGGAGGGCAACCCCGCGCCCACCGAACTGGAGGCCCGCCAGGCGCTCTGCGGCAACCTGTGCCGCTGCTCCGGCTACCGGGGCGTCCTGCAGGCCGTCGAGGACGTCGTCGCCGAACGCGAGGCGCTCTCCTCGGCGGACGCCGAACAGAACGGCGACGAGGCACGTGTTCCGCACCAGGCGGGCCCCGGCGCCGGAGGCATCCACGCGTCGGCGTTCGACAACCCCGCGCAGCCCCACCCCCACGACCCGGCGTACGGCCAGGACGGAGGCCAGGCGTGACCGACGAAGCAGCCACCGCGACAAGCCCCGCGGAGGCCGCCCCGGCCCCCGAGCCGATCCCGCACGGCCTCGGCGCCTCCCTGCCGACCGCCGACGCCCGCGCCAAGACCGAGGGCACCTTCCCGTACGCGGCCGACCTGTGGGCCGAGGGACTGCTCTGGGCGGCCGTGCTGCGCTCCCCGCACGCCCACGCGCGCATCGTCTCCATCGACACCACCCACGCGCGGGAGATGCCCGGCGTACGGGCCGTCGTCACGCACGAGGACGTGCCCGGCGCACCGCTGCACGGGCGCGGCCGGGCCGACCGCCCGGTGTTCGCCTCCGAGGTCGTGCGCCACCACGGCGAGCCCATCGCGGCCGTCGCCGCGGACCACCCCGACACCGCGCGGATGGCCGCCGCGGCCGTCATCGTCGAGTACGAGGTCCTCGACCCGGTCACCGACCCCGAACTCGCCTTCGAGGCCGAGCCGCTGCACCCCGACGGCAACCTGATCCGGCACATCCCGCTGCACCACGGAGACCCGGCCGCGGCCGGCGAGATCGTCGTCGAGGGCCAGTACCGCATCGGCCGCGCCGACCCCGCCCCCATCGGCGCCGAGGCCGGCCTCGCCGTCCCCAGGCCCGACGGCGGCGTCGAGCTGTACCTGGCCTCCACCGACCCGCACGGCGACCGCGACACCGCCGCGGCCTGCTTCGGCCTGTCCCCCGATCAGGTGAAGATCGTCGTCACCGGTGTGCCCGGCGCCACCGCCGACCGCGAGGACCAGGGCTTCCAGCTCCCGCTCGGCCTGCTCGCGCTGCGCACCGGCTGCCCGGTCAAGCTCACCGCCACCCGCGAGGAGTCCTTCCTCGGCCACGCCCACCGCCACCCCACCCTCCTGCGGTACCGCCACCACGCGGACGCCGAGGGCAGGCTGGTCAAGGTGGAGGCGCAGATCCTCCTCGACGCCGGCGCCTACGCCGACACCTCCGCCGAGGCCCTCGCCGCCGCCGTCTCCTTCGCCTGCGGCCCCTACGTCGTCCCCCACGCCTTCATCGAGGGCTGGGCCGTGCGCACCAACAACCCGCCCTCCGGCCACGTCCGCGGCGAGGGCGCGATGCAGGTCTGCGCCGCCTACGAGGCGCAGATGGACAAACTGGCCAAGAAGCTCGGCGTGGACCCCGCGGAGCTGCGGCTGCGCAACGTCCTGGCCACCGGCGACGTCCTGCCGACCGGCCAGACGGTGACCTGCCCGGCACCCGTCGCCGAACTCCTCCAGGCCGTCCAGGACTTCCCGCTGCCCGCCCTGCCCAAGGACACCCCCGAGGAGGACTGGCTGCTGCCCGGCGGTCCCGAGGGCGCGGGCGAGCCGGGCGCGGTGCGCCGGGGCGTCGGCTACGGCCTCGGCATGGTCCACATGCTCGGCGCGGAGGGCACCGACGAGGTCTCCACGGCCACCGTCAAGGTCCAGGACGGCGTCGCGACCGTCCTGTGCGCGGCCGTCGAGACGGGGCAGGGCTTCACCACCCTCGCCCGCCAGATCGTCCAGGAGACCCTCGGCGTCGACGAGGTGCACGTCGCGCCCGTCGACACCGACCAGCCCCCGGCCGGCCCCGGCTGCCGCGGCCGCCACACCTGGGTCTCCGGCGGCGCGGTGGAGCGCGCGGCCAAGATGGTCCGCACCCAGCTCCTCCAGCCGCTGGCCCACAAGTTCGGCATGTCCACCGAGCTCCTCCAGATCACCGACGGCAAGATCACCTCGTACGACGGCGTCCTGTCGACGACCGTCGCCGAGGAACTGCACGGCAAGGAACTGTGGGCCACCGCGCAGTGCCGCCCGCACCCCACCGAGCCACTGGACGGGGCCGGGCAGGGCGACGCGTTCGTCGGCCTCGCCTTCTGCGCGATCCGCGCGGTCGTCGACGTCGACATCGAGCTGGGCTCGGTGCGGGTCGTCGAACTGGCGGTCGCCCAGGACGTCGGCCGGGTGCTCAACCCGGCGCAGCTCGCCGCCCGGATCGAGGCCGGCGTCACCCAGGGCGTCGGCATCGCCCTCACCGAGAACCTCCGCACCCCGCGCGGCCTGGTCCGCCACCCCGACCTCACCGGCTACGCCCTGCCCACGGCGCTGGACGTGCCGGACATCCGGATCGTCAAGCTGGTCGAGGAGCGGGACGTGGTCGCGCCGTTCGGCGCGAAGGCGGCCAGCGCGGTCCCGGTCGTGACCTCCCCGGCGGCGATCGCCTCCGCCGTGCGGGCCGCGACCGGCCGCCCGGTGAACCGGCTGCCGATAAGGCCGCAGGCGGCCGTCGTCACGACCCAGTGAGCGCCGCCCCCGCGTGACGGGGGACAGGGGGGACGGGGCCGCGAACGGGGGCGCGGGGAGTACGGCCCGTCGCCCGCGGCGGTGTTCACCGGCCCGGCCCGGCTGGAACGGACTGCCCGCGCCCGCGACGGCCTGCCACCGGAGCGGACTGCGACCGGGCCGGGCCGCCCCCGGAACCCCGCCCGCCCCCGGCACGTCACCGCTCGCACCCGCACGTCACGCACCGGACTCCGGCCGGCCACCGCCGAGTCGTCCGCGGGGGAGAGGGCCGGTGCGATCCTCGCGGGGAGGCAACGCGCGCGTGTGACCCGACGTCCTTCCTGTCGAGGGCCGTTGTCAGTGGTGCCGCGTAGGGTGCGGAGCAGTGGGACGGCGAACTTCACGCACGGGGGACCGATGAGCACGACCAGCACCACCACCGGCACGCCGGTGATCACCCTCTCCGAGGCCGAGCTGGATCCGTACGTCACTCACGCGCCGAGCCGCCGCTGGCTGTCCGGCCCGGGACTGCCCGACGTCGGCGCGCTGCTGACGTTCGAGGCGCTGCGCGCGGACGGCCTGCGCCAGGTCGCCGACTCCACGGCCGACCCCGACCACCTGCTCCCCGACGACCTGCGCGGCCAGCTGGTCATCGGCGGACTCCTCGGCCCGGCGGGCGACGGGACCGAGTCCGTGCTCCTCGACGGCGCGACCGGCGAGATCACGACGACGTACTTCCTCCACGACCGCCCCGACCTGATGGACCGCCGGCCGCTCGCGCCCTCCCTGGAGAAGCTCGTGCGGTTCGCCACGGCCGCCGACGAACTGGCCGCGCTCAGAGGCCAGTTCGCGGCCTACGCCGGGCGTTTCGGGCCCGACGCGGTGGCCGAGGCGTCCGGACAGCTCCTCGCGCTGTACGAGTCGGGGGCGGACGGCGAGGTGCCCCCGTTCTGGCGGCTGGCCGCCGTGATCCGCCCCCTGGCACTGGTCGCGGGCCCCGGCACCCGCTCGGGGCTCGCCCTGGACCTGCCGCCCCGGCTGCTGGACGAGGAGTTCGACACCGGCGCGATCGTCCGCTTCGAGGAGGTCGACTTCCCGGCCGCCCTCTCCCACGAGCCGACCCGCCGCTTCCTGCGGGAGACGGGGCTGCCCGAGGAGTGCGTCTGGTTCTTCCTCGACCTGGACGTCCCCCTGCCCACCCTCGCCGAGCACCGGGCCGACGACCCGCACGCCGAACTCCCCGAGGAGGCCCACCGGCTGATCCGCCTCGGCCACCTCCTGGAGGACACCAGCCTCGTCCTCGACGGCACCACCGGCGCGGTGCTGGCCTGGAGCGAGTCGGAGTCCAGGCTCCGCCCGCTGAACGCCGACATCTCGACGCTGGCGTTCACCCTCTGGCTCGTCCACCGGGAGCACACCCTCGACGCGGAACACGAACTGACCGAGGCCTACGACCAGTTGGCCGCCACCATGACCCGCACCCTCGCCGCCCTCGACCCGGTCGCCTGCGACCCGACCCCGAGGACGCCCACCGACGACGGCTGGCGCTACTGGCCGGGCATGTTCGAGGACGAGGCGGGCGGCGGACTCTACGCATAGCCCCGGGACGCGCCGTAAGGTCCCCGCATGGACTGGCTGGCCCCCGTGAACACCCTGACCGGTGCGGCGATCGGCATCGGATCGACCCTGCTCGCCGACCGCCTCCGCTGGCGCCGCGACCGCGAGGCCCTCCGGCAGGACACCCGCCGGCAGGCGTACGCGGCGTTCATGGCGGCCCTGTCCGACGTCTACACCCGCCTGTACGAGACCGCCCGCGAGCCCCTTCCCCCGGCACAGGCCCGCACCGCCGCCCACGAGGTGTTCACCTCCGGCAGCCTGTACCCGCTGCGCTACGAACTCGCCCTGATCGCCCCGTGGGACGTCATGGCCCCGGTCAACGAGGCCTTCTGGAAGGTCCGCGCGCTGCGCGACCTGGTGGCGACGGGCGCCACCACGGACGCCCCGGAGTTCCGGACCCACGTGCGCGACTACCTCACGGCCACGGAATCGGCCCAGACGGCGATGCGCAGGGACCTCGGCACGTCGTGGCCGGAGGCGGCGGAGCGAGAACCGTAGACCGGTGACGCCCTCGGCGAGAGACGGAGTTGGAGGCCGTGGCGGGATTCGAACCCACGTAACTCGCTTTGCAGGCGAGCCCCTGAACCACTCGGGCACACGGCCGTGCGGCCGGTTCTCCGGGAGTGCTCCCCTTCGAACCGGTTGTGACGACCGTAGGCCCCGCGAGCCGGGGGGCTCAAGGGAGCCGTGGGGGCTGCAACACGACTGCCATGCGCCGTTCACGAACGGGGCGGTCCGGCGGCGGACGGGCCGGCGCGGCGACGGTGCGGGGCCGGCGCGGGGACGGTGGGCTGGGCGGTGTGGGACCGGTGGGCTGGGCGGCGCGGGCCGGCGCGGGACCGGTGGGCTGGGTGGCGCGGGGCCGGTGGGCTGGGTGGCGTAGGACCAATGGACGAGGCCCGGTCCCGTCTCCCGACAGGGGTCAGTGTCGGTTGTGGGCCTTACCCTGACCGTCATGGCCGTCCATGAACCTCGCGACACCGGTGTCGCGGACACAGCAGACATGTCCCGGAAGTCCGGCTCGTACCGGTCGGAGGAGACCGTGCTCGGGCGGGAGCACCGGGCCCTGAGCATCGGGATCGTGTCCGTCGTGCTGCTGATCGCCTTCGAGGCGACCGCCGTGGGGACGGCCATGCCGGTGGCCGCGCGGGAACTGGACGGGCTGTCCCTGTACGCCTTCGCCTTCTCGGGGTACTTCACGACCAGCCTGTTCGGCATGGTGCTGGCCGGGCAGTGGTCCGACCGGCGGGGCCCGCTCGGCGCGCTCACCTGCGGGATCGCCGCCTTCGCCGCGGGCCTCCTGCTGTCGGGGACCGCCGGGACCATGTGGCTGTTCATCCTCGGGCGGGCGGTCCAGGGGTTCGGCGGCGGGCTGGTGATCGTCGCCCTGTACGTCGTCGTGGGGCGGGCCTACCCGGAGCGGCTGCGGCCCGCGATCATGGCGGCGTTCGCGGCGAGCTGGGTCGTGCCGTCGGTCGTGGGTCCGCTGGCGTCCGGCGCGGTGACCGAGCACCTCGGCTGGCGGTGGGTGTTCCTCGGCATCCCCGCCCTCGTGCTCCTGCCGCTGGCCCTCGCGCTGCCGCAGATACGGCGCCGGG
Source organism: Streptomyces sp. NPDC031554 (assembly GCF_055580685.1). NCBI lineage: Bacteria > Bacillati > Actinomycetota > Actinomycetes > Kitasatosporales > Streptomycetaceae > Streptomyces > Streptomyces sp. NPDC031554. The sequence continues at coordinate 92,836 of NZ_JBVIKX010000005.1, forward strand.
CCGCGGGCCCGGTCGACGGTGCCGCGGCCCCCTCCTCCGGCCGGCGCCGCATCCGCCTCGCCCTCGCCATCTCCCTGGGCGCGGGCCTGCTCCAGTACGCCGCCCAGGACCTGCGCCCGCTCTCCCTCCTGCCCGCCGCCGCGGGCGTCGCCCTGCTGGTGCCGGCCGTCCTCGGACTGCTTCCGCACGGCACCTGGCGGGCGGCCCGCGGCCTGCCGTCGGTGGTGCTGCTGCGCGGAGTGGCCGCAGGGTCGTTCATCGCCGCCGAGTCCTTCGTACCGCTGATGCTGGTCACCCAGCGCGGCCTCAGCCCGACCCTCGCGGGGTTCTCCCTCGCGGCCGGCGGGGTGACCTGGGCGCTGGGCTCCTGGGTGCAGTCCCGGCCGCGCGCGGAGCCGTACCGGGAGCGGCTGATGACCGGCGGGATGGTGCTCGTGGCCGCCGCCGTCGCCGCCGCGCCGAGCGTCCTGATCGATGCGGTCCCCGCCTGGACGGTGGCCGTCGCCTGGGGCTTCGGCTGCTTCGGGATGGGCCTGGTGATCTCCTCGACCAGCGTGCTCCTGCTCCAGCTCTCCGCCCCCGAGGAGGCCGGTGCCAACTCGGCCGCCCTGCAGATCTCCGACGGCCTGTCCAACGTGCTGCTGCTGGCCGCGGGCGGCGCCGCCTTCGCGGCGCTCGGCGGCGGGACCGTGTCGCACACGGCCGCCGAGGCCTCCGGCGCCTCCCACCCGGCCGCCTTCGCCGCCGTCTTCCTGCCGATGGCGGCGGTGGCCCTGGTGGGGGCGTGGGTGACGACGAGGCTGCGCACCCCCTCCTGAGTGGTACCAGTTTGACCCCACGGAGGGATACCGTTCTGGTATGGCCATGAACCTGCGTCTCCGCGACGACCAGACGGAAGCCCTGAAGCTGCGCGCCGAGGAGGAGGGGGTCAGCATGCACGCGATACTGCTCCGGGCCGTGGACGACTACCTGGCGCGGACGGCTCATGAAGCGCTCGTGCGCAAGGCGGCCAAGGAGCAGACCGCCAAGTGGGCCGAACTGCTGGAGCGGCTCAAGTGATCCCTGTCTACCTGACGGCCGAGGACGGCCTGGTCATCGCCGGCCTCGCGGTCGACGACCAGGACGTCGTCGTCCGTGATGCGGGGCTGCTGGAATCGGCCGTGCACCGCCCGGCTGCCGCCATGTTCGGGCAGGAGGCGTACCCGGACCTGTTCGGCAAGGCCGCGGCCCTCCTGCAGTCGCTGGCGATCAACCACCCCTTCGTCGACGGGAACAAACGGACGGCGTGGACCTCCTGCGTCGTCTTCCTGGCGATGAACGGTGTGCAGCTGCGTCCGGACATCGACGCCGCCGAACGCCTGGTGATCGCGGTGGCCAGCGGTGCCGCGGACGATGCCGGGGCCATCTCCGAGGCGCTGCGGGAGCTGTCCGAGCCGCCGGTGTGACGTCAGTCCCACCGAAGGGCCACCCGGCATCGTCCGCGCGTCGGCCGTGTCGGACCGCCGGTAGGGTGGCCCGGTCGTTCTACGTAGCCGAGCCGCCCGAGCCCCACGACGGAGACCGTGACTACCACCGCCAGCACCGCCTCCCACTCGCACCACCTCTCCCCCGCCTTCCCCGGCCGGGCCCCCTGGGGCACCGCCGGCAAGCTGCGTGCCTGGCAGCAGGGGGCGATGGAGAAGTACCTCCAGGAGCAGCCACGCGACTTCCTCGCCGTCGCCACCCCCGGCGCCGGCAAGACGACCTTCGCGCTGACCCTCGCCTCCTGGCTGCTGCACCACCACGTGGTGCAGCAGGTCACGGTGGTGGCTCCCACCGAGCACCTGAAGAAGCAGTGGGCGGAGGCGGCCGCGCGGATCGGCATCCGGCTGGACCCCGAGTACAGCGCCGGGCCGCTCAGCAAGGACTACCACGGGGTCGCCGTGACGTACGCGGGCGTCGGCGTACGGCCGATGCTGCACCGCAACCGGGCCGAGCAGCGCAAGACCCTGGTCATCCTCGACGAGATCCACCACGCCGGTGACTCCAAGTCCTGGGGCGAGGCCTGCCTGGAGGCGTTCGAGCCGGCCACGCGGCGGCTCGCGCTCACCGGTACGCCGTTCCGCTCCGACACCAACCCGATCCCCTTCGTGACGTACGCGGAGGGCGACGACGGCATCCGCCGTTCGTCCGCCGACTACACGTACGGCTACGGCTCGGCCCTCGCGGACAACGTCGTGCGGCCCGTCATCTTCCTCTCCTACAGCGGCAACATGCGCTGGCGCACGAAGGCCGGCGACGAGATCGCCGCACGGCTCGGCGAGCCGATGACGAAGGACGCGGTCAGCCAGGCGTGGCGCACGGCGCTCGATCCGCGCGGCGAGTGGATGCCGAGCGTGCTGCGCGCCGCCGACCAACGGCTCACCGAGGTCCGCAAGGCCATACCGGACGCGGGCGCGCTGGTCATCGCCTCCGACCAGGAGTCGGCCCGCGCCTACGCCAAGCTGATCCGGGAGATCACCGGGTCGAAGGCGACCCTCGTCCTGTCCGACGACGCCGGCGCGTCCGGCCGGATCGACGAGTTCAGCCACGGCACCGACCGGTGGATGGTCGCGGTGCGGATGGTGTCGGAAGGCGTCGACGTGCCGCGCCTCGCGGTCGGCGTGTACGCCACCACCATCTCCACCCCGCTGTTCTTCGCGCAGGCCGTCGGCCGTTTCGTGCGGTCGCGGCGGCGCGGCGAGACCGCCTCCGTGTTCCTGCCGACCGTGCCCGACCTGCTCGGCTTCGCCAACGAGATGGAACGCGAGCGCGACCACGTCCTCGACAAGCCGAAGAAGGAGGGCGAGGAGGACCCGTACGCCGAGTCCGAGAAGGAGATGGACGAGGCGAACCGGGAGCAGGACGAGGACACCGGCGAGCAGGACATGCTGCCCTTCGAGGCGCTGGAGTCCGACGCCGTCTTCGACCGGGTCATGTACAACGGCGCCGAGTTCGGCATGCAGGCCCACCCCGGCAGCGAGGAGGAGCAGGACTACCTCGGCATCCCCGGACTGCTGGAGCCCGAGCAGGTGCAGCTGCTGCTGCAGAAGCGGCAGGCCAAGCAGATCGCGCACAGCCGCAAGAAGCCGGACACCGAGGCCGACCTGCTGGAGCTGCCGGCCGAGCGGCGGCCGGTGGTCTCCCACAAGGAGCTGATGGAGCTGCGCAAGCAGCTCAACACGATGGTCGGCGCGTACGTCCACCAGAGCGGCAAGCCGCACGGGGTCATCCACACCGAGCTGCGGCGGGTGTGCGGCGGGCCGCCGAGCGCGGAGGCGACGGCGGGGCAGCTGCGGCAGCGCATCGCCAAGGTGGGGGAGTGGGCGACCCGCATGAAGTGACGCCCGCGGGCGTCCGTCGTGCACCACGGGGGCGCTCGGCCCGGATCGCGCACCGTACGTATGGGGACAAACACAGGTAGTCCCCACCGGCCGCTGACCGGATTCTGGACGGAGCCTTCCGCTGAGCGAACCTGCTTCGCTACTGTCCCGCTACGCACACGCCCCGTGGCAGCGCCGCCGCGGAGCGCAGCCGTGAAGCGACCGGGTCCGGACACGCCGGACCCCTCTGCCGATCGGCGGCCTCTGACGCGCGTCGCTGACGGGACTCGGTGACGCATCCGCCGCTGTGGGGCCGCCGACCTCACCACTAAGGAGTGGGCGTCGTGACCGCGGAGACCTCTCAGACGCTCGACAGGGGACTGCGGGTCCTCAAGCTGCTGGCCGACACCGACCACGGGCTGACCGTCACCGAGCTTTCCCACAAACTGGGCGTGAACCGGACCGTCGTGTACCGGTTGCTCGCCACGCTGGAACAGCACGCCCTCGTACGACGTGACCTGGGCGGCCGGGCCCGGGTCGGACTCGGGGTGCTCAGGCTGGGCCGGCAGGTGCACCCGCTGGTGCGGGAAGCCGCGCTGCCCGCGCTGCGGTCGCTGGCCGAGGACATCGGGGCCACCGCGCACCTGACGCTCGTCGACGGGGCCGAGGCGCTGGCCGTCGCCGTGGTCGAACCGACGTGGACCGACTATCACGTGGCCTACCGGGCCGGCTTCCGGCACCCCCTGGAGCGGGGCGCGGCGGGCAAGGCGATCCTGTCCGCCCGGCAGCGGACGGCTTCCGGGGACCCGGGGTACACCCTGACCCACGGCGAGCTGGAGGCCGGCGCGAGCGGGGCCGCGGCGCCCCTGCTGGGCGTGACGGGGGTGGAGGGCAGCGTGGGGGTCGTGATGCTGACCGACGCGGTGCCGGAGCGGGTCGGCCGGCGGGTGATGGAAGCGGCCCGCGAGGTGGCGGAGGCGCTGCGCTGACCGATCGGCCGCTGACCTGCCGGCCGTCCGCCGGCCGGTCACCGGCCGGCCGATCGCCGGACCGATCACGGATCACCGATCCCGGGGCGCCGGCCGCAGGCCGCAAGCCGCAAGCCGCAGGACGGAGCGGGGAAAAGGCGTGGGCGTGCGGTGGGCGGGGTGTCGGGTGCGGGCCGGAGCCGGGGCCGCGGCCGGTCACCGGCCGGCTGATCGCCGAATCCCGGGCCGCAGTCCGCAGTCCGCAAGCCCGCAAGGCGGAGGGCGGAGCGGGGGGAAGGCATGGGCGTGCGGTGGGCGGGGTGTGAGGCATGGGCCGGGCCGGGTTCGCGGCCGGCGGGGCGCGTGCCCGCGGGCGGTCGCGAGGGGGTGTGGGCCGGGCACCGGGGCGTGGCCGGGGGCGGGGCTCGCGTTAGATTGGGCGCGTGCTCTCACGCCTCACACGTCCCCAGGCCCTCACCGTCTGCGCCCTTCCGCTCGTGGCGCTGTTCGCCACCGTGGGGTTCGCGCCGTTGCCGTTCTCGGTGGCGCAGCCGGGCATGACGGCGAACGTCCTCGGCGAGGACAAGGGCACCCCCGTCATCACGATCTCCGGCGCCGCCACCCGCGAGACGACCGGGCAGCTGCGGATGACGACCATCGAGGCGACCGGCCCGGACGCGCACATCACCCTGGGCGATGTGGTCGACGGCTGGTTCCGTGCCGACCAGGCCGTGATGCCGCGTGACTCGGTCTACCCCGCGGGGGACAGCACGAAGGAGATCGAGCGGTACAACACCGAGCAGATGGAGAAGTCCCAGGACACCGCGACCGAGGCCGCGCTGAGGTACCTCGACCGCACCGACGACGGCATCGAGGTCGCCCTGGAGCTGGCCGACGTCGGCGGTCCCAGCGCGGGCCTGCTGTTCTCCCTGGGGATCGTCGACCGGCTCGACGGCGACGGCAGCGGCGGCGACCTCACGGGCGGCCGTACGATCGCCGGCACCGGGACCATCGACGCGGACGGCAAGGTCGGCGCGGTCGGAGGCGTGGCGCTGAAGACGCAGGCCGCCCGCCGGGACGGCGCGACCGTCTTCCTGGTGCCGAAGGCTGAGTGCTCCGACGCCGAGTCCGAGCTGCCCGAGGGGCTGCGCCTGATCCCGGTGACCACCCTCGAGGGCGCGGTCGACTCCCTCGTGAAACTGGAGAAGGACCAGGGCTCGGTACCGAGCTGTTAGCCCTTGGGCGGGAGCGCTTTTCGGCCAAGGGCCGTCCCTCGTCGAACTGTCCGCCGGGACGGGCTGTCCCGGCCGTCGGATGATCAATAGCCTTGTGCGGTAAGCCTGTTACCGATCTCAGGGAGCTCCATGCCCACCGCTCAGCAGGTCCCCGACATCCTGTCGCCCGAGTTCGCTGCGGATCCCTACCGGGCCTATCGCCTGATGCGTGAGAGCACCCCCCTCTTCTGGCACGAGGCCACGCAGAGCTACGTCGTCTCCCGTTACGAGGACGTGGAGCGCGTCTTCAAGGACAAGGGCGGCGAGTTCACCACCGACAACTACTCCTGGCAGATCGAGCCCGTGCACGGCAGGACGATCCTCCAGCTCAGCGGACGGGAGCACGCGGTGCGGCGGGCCCTCGTCGCCCCCGCCTTCCGCGGCAGCGACCTGCAGGAGAAGTTCCTGCCGGTGATCGAACGCAACTCCCGCGAGCTGATCGACGCCTTCCGGTCCACCGGCTCCGCCGACCTGGTGTCCGACTACGCGACCCGTTTCCCCGTCAACGTGATCGCGGACATGCTGGGCCTGGACAAGGCCGACCACGCCCGGTTCCACCGCTGGTACACGTCGGTCATCGCCTTCCTCGGCAACCTCTCGGGCGACCCCGAGGTGGCGGCGGCGGGGGAGCGCACCCGGGTGGAGTTCGCCGAGTACATGGTGCCGATCATCCGGGAGCGCCGCGACAACCTCGGCGACGACCTGCTGTCGACGCTGTGCGCCGCCGAGGTCGACGGCGTGCGGATGAGCGACGAGGACATCAAGGCCTTCTGCAGCCTGCTGCTCGCCGCGGGCGGCGAGACCACCGACAAGGCGATCGCGGGCATCTTCGCCAACCTGCTGCGGCACCCCGAGCAGTTGGCGGCCGTCCGGGAGGACCGCGGGCTCATCGCCCGCGCCTTCGCCGAGACGCTGCGCTACACGCCCCCCGTGCACATGATCATGCGGCAGTCGGCCGCCGAGGTCACGCTCAGCTGCGGTGTCGTACCGGCCGGCGCCACGGTCACCTGTCTGATCGGCGCCGCCAACCGGGACGAGGACCGCTACCGGGAGCCGGACCGGTTCGACATCTTCCGCGACGACCTGACCACGACCACCGCCTTCTCGGCCGCCGCCGACCACCTCTCCTTCGCGCTGGGCCGCCACTTCTGCGTCGGCGCCCTGCTCGCGAAGGCCGAGGTCGAGATCGGGGTCGGCCAGCTCCTCGACGCCATGCCGGACCTCCGCCTCGCCGACGGTGCCGAACTCGTGGAACAGGGCGTCTTCACGCGGGGACCGCAGACACTGCCCGTGCGCTTCACCCCCGTCACCGGCTGACGCCGGGCCCCGGGCCGATCCCGCGCCCCGGGCCCCGGGCGCACGCGGGCCGGGTCGGCAGGTGCCTGCCGACCCTCCCCCTCGCCCCGCTACCGCACCACCGGGGTGAACTCCACCGGCAACGAGTGCAGGCCCCGCATCCAGACGGACGGCCGCCAGGAGAGCTGCTCCGGCTCCACCGTGAGCACCAGGTCGGGTAGGCGTTCCAGCAGGGTCTCCACCGCGGTGCGCGCGATGACGTCGGCCAGCAGCGGGGCCGGGTAGGGGCACCGGTGCTCCCCGCTGCTGAACGACAGGTGCGCTGAGCTCTCCGCCCCCACGTGGGACTCGGGCCAGATCTGCGGGTCGGTGTTGGCCGCGGCGAGCCCCAGCACCAGGCAGTCGCCCGCCCGGATCAGCCGTCCGCCGAGCTGGGTGTCGCGCACGGCCCAGCGGCCGATGAAGTTCTGGGTCGGGGTGTCGAGCCAGAGGACCTCGTTGAGCGCCTCGCCCACGCTGAGCCGGCCCCCCGACACGCTGACGGCGAACCGCTCGTCGGTGAGCAGCAGCCGCAGCGTGTTGCAGATCCAGTTGGCGGTCGGCTGCTGCGCCGCGGCGATGACGGAGATCAGGTCCTGCACGACCTCCTCGTCGGTCAGCCCGGCCGGGTGCAGCAGCATGCGCGAGGTGACGTCCGGGCCCGGACGCTCCCGCTTCTCCTTCACCAGCTGCTGGATCCGCTCGCCCACGCGCGTGTACGCGGCCACCGGGTCGTCGCCCTCCGCGGCGTCCAGGGAGATCCGCAGGTCCTCGACGAGCTGCCGGGTGGCCTCACCCGTGTGCGGCATCCCGCACATCTGGACCGCGGCGCGCATCGGCAGCGCGTGCGCGTACATGCTCATCAGCTCGGCCCGGCCGCTTCCGGCGAACGACGCGATGAGCCGGTCGGCGAGCAGCCGGCAGTCGCGCGACAGCTGGAACTGGTCGACGCCCTCCAGCGCCTCGGTGATGACCCCGGCCCGCCGCCGGTGCTCCTCGCCCTCGGTGAACAGCACCGAGGGCTGGTATCCGACGAACGGCAGCAGCGGCCAGTCCGCGGGGATGTTCTCCCACTGGTTCCAGCGCCGCGAGTCGCGGGCGAACAGCTCGTCGTGAGCGGTGACGTAGCCGACCTCGGCGTAGCCGAGGACCAGCCAGGCGGGGACGTCCCCGTCGAGCAGCACGGGTGCCACCGCCCCGTGCTCCCTGCGCAGGGCCCGGTACAGCTGCGCCGGGGTCTGCTGGTACTCCAGACCGCCCAGCCGCACGGCGCCCGCGTGCGCGGGGCACCCCGGGCCGGGCGCGTGCGGGGAACGGGATCCGGTGTCGGTCACGGTGTCATCTCCTGGGCCATGGCCAGTTCGTAGAGGTGGTCCACGAGGGTGATCAGCACGTCCTTGCCCGACGACCGCACCCGCGCGTCGCAGTCGACGAGCGGCACGTGCGCGGGCAGGGAGAGCGCCTGGCGGATCTCGTCGAGGGAGTACCGCCGGGGTTCGTCGTCGAACCGGTTGACGGCCACCACGAACGGCGTCCTGTGGTGTTCCAGCCGGTCTATCGCGTACCAGGAGTCGTCCATCCGGCGCGTGTCGACCAGGACGACCGCGCCGAGCGTGCCGGAGAAGAGCCGGTCCCACAGGAACCAGAACCGCTCCTGGCCCGGCGCGCCGAACAGGTACAGCACCATGCGCTTGTTGAGGCTGATCCGGCCGAAGTCGAAGGCGACCGTCGTGGTGGTCTTCGTGGCCACCTGCCGCGTCTCGTCGACGCCGACCCCCGCCTGCGTCATCACCTCCTCGGTGTTGAGCGGCCGGATCTCGCTGACCGAGCGGACCAGGGTCGTCTTGCCGACGCCGAAGCCGCCCACGACGACGATCTTCAGGCCTGTCTCGGCGGCATCGGACAGGGGCGTACGCAGGGAGGGCAGGTCAGAGGTTGCGGAGCCCATGCAGCACCTCCTTGAGAAGGGCGGAGTCGGGGAGCGCGGCGAGGGACCGCGGCGCGGGCGGGTGACGGGCGGTGATACGGCCCATGGCGAGCAGGTCGCCGAGGAGGATGCGCACCACCGTGATCGGCAGCCCCATCTCCGCGGCGACCTCCACGACGGCCGTCGGATGCCGGCACAGATCCAGGATCCGCGTGTGCTCCGACTGCATCCCGGAGGTGGGCGCGCTCTCGCTGACGATCAGGGTGACCAGGTCGAACGCGTCGTCCGCACGGCTGCGTCCGCCCGTGATCGTGTAGAGCCGGTCGGGATCACCGGTGTCCACGGGCCGACGCGTCACGACGATGTGCTCCCCTGCGCGCTCCCGCGGGGCTCGGCCCGCAGGTGCTCACCGATCTGCTCGACCAGCTCGGTCATCTGGTGACCCACCACTCCGGGGTCGGCGCTCTCCTCGCCGAGGAGCGCCAGGTGCGCGCCGTCGCCCGCCTGCACGATGAAGAGCTGACCGCCGTGGAACTCGGTCATGGAGTGGCGGACGCCACCGCTCCCGTCGCCGAACTCGACGGACGCGCCCTGGGCGAGGGCCTGCATGCCCGAGCAGATGGCCGCCAGCTGGTCCGCCTGGTCGAGCGCCAGGTGTTCGGTCCAGCACAGCTTCAGGCCGTCCCGGGACAGGACCAGGGCGTGCCGGGCGCCGGGAACGCGTTCCAGAAGGCCCTGGAGAAGCCAGGTCAGGCTGTTGTCGGTGGTCTGCATGGTGGGTGTGGGGACGGTGGGGCCCGGGAGCCCCGTCACCGGCCCGTTCCTCCGATCTCACGAGCTGAAGCGGGAAGAGGGCGCCGTGGCTCCGGCGCCGGACGGGAAGGACGTGGGGTCACCGGGAGGCCGGCGGTTCGGGCCGGGTGCCGGGGCCGGTCCCGGACGGGCCGGCCTCGCCGGCGGAGGTGCGCCCGCTGTGGAAGGCCCCGAAGCGGGTGCCCGCGTCGCGTGCGGCGGGAGGCGTCGCCGGTGCGCCGTTCGGCGCGGGGGAGTCGGCCGCCGCCCTGCGCTGCCGCCGTTCCTGCTCGGCCTCGGCCATCGTGCGGCCGGGGGCGCGTACGGGCAGACCGTTCGGCGTGGCCGCCGACGGGCGGGGGGACGCGTCACGACCGTGCCCCTCCGACGGGGCCGAAGGCGAAGCCGGGGTCCGGGCCGCAGCCGGGGTCCGGGCCGCAGCCGAGGCCTGAGCCGCAGCCGCAACCGTGGCTTGAGCCGCAGCCGCAGCCGCAGCCGCAGCCGCATCCGGGGCCTGGGTCGCAGCCGGGGCCGGCGGAGGGACCGCGGCGGCCGGCCGTACGGCGGGAGCGGGCGGCCCGCCGGTCCCGGACACCTCACTCGCTCCCGACACCCCACCCGGCACCGTCACTCCACCCGGCACGGACGTTCCCCCCGTCGCCGGTCGCGCGGAGCCCGTCGTGATCCGGGCGGACCCGGACCCGGACCCGGGCGCGGGCGTCGCCGCGGCAGGCCGCTGCGGCGTCTCCCGGGGTGCGGCCTCGCGCCGCTGGGCGAGCAGCTGCCGGGGCAGCAGGACGACGACGCCGGTGCCGCCGCGGGACGAGGGACGGTAGTTGACGCTGATGCCGTACTTGACGGCCAGTCCGCCGACCACGGCCAGGCCGAGCCGGGTGCCCGGCAGCGAGGCGAGGTCGGTCATGTGCCCCGCCACGGCCTCCTCGGCGTGCCGCATCGCCGCGTCCGCCATCTTCAGGCCGCTGTCCTCGATCGTGACGACGAGCCCGGCGCTGTGCTCGTCGACGTACACGTGCACCTCGTCGATGGGCGGCGAGAAGTTGGCCGCGTTGTCCATGAGTTCGGCGATCAGGTGCATCACGCCCTCCGCGGCGAACCCGGAGATCGCGGCGTTCGTCGAACAGTGCAGCCGCACGCGCTGGTAGGCCGCGATCCGGCCGGCCGCGCCGCGCAGGATGCTCTCCATCACGATCGGCTTGTTCCAGGCGCGGCTGGACCGGCCGCCCATGAGGAGCGCCAGCCGGTCGGTCATCAGGCCCAGCTGGGAGGTGCCGTGATCCAGCTTCAGCAGGTCGCCGAAGACCTCCTCGCCGTGCCGCTCCTGCATCTCGCGCAGGTCGGCGAGCATGCTCACGGTCTTGGCCTGGACCCGGCTCAGGGCCTTCGCGGAGGCGGCCTGCGCGGCGGCGGCCCGCCGCTCGCTGCGGGCGAGTTCCCGTACGAACGCCTCGACGGGTGCCCGCAGCAGGGAGGAGGGGGGCCACTCCCACCCGGCCAGCACGGTGTCGGCCGAGTTGCCCTCCCGCAGCTGACCGACCATGTCGGGCAGGATCGTCCGCGTCACCTGCGCCACCTCTTCGGTGACCTGCGCCAGTTCCTCCCGGGTGCGCAGCCGTTCGGCGTCCGTGGCCGCCGCGTACCGCACGGTCTGCTCCAGGGCGGAGCCGAAGGACTCCAGGATCCGGCGCAGTTGGGGTTCGGAGGGCGGCGTGACCTGTTCCAGGGCGTCCTTCGCCGGCACCCCGTCCCGCAGGCGGCTGACGAGGGCGGGCACGGTGACGTTCACCAGGTGCGCCGACTCGGCCGACTGCTGCGCCGACCGCGCGGTCAGCCGGGCGACTTCGGCGTCCGTCGCGGCGGCGGCCCGGCGGGCCCGCCGGAGCAGCAGGCCGCAGACGAGGACGGTGGCCGCCACGCAGCACCAGGCGGCCGCGGCCGTGGCCGCCGTCCAGGTGCGGGCGCCGGCGGGGGCCGTGGCGGCGGCCGCACCCGCGGCCGCGGCGCTCAGCAGCAGCACGGTCACGGGCACGGCCGACGAGGTGGAGGGGAGGGGGGCTGACCGGCGCTGACGGTGTGGTGCAGGCAGAGGCATTCCGCGGTTCCTCGGTCCTCGAGAGCAGGAAGAACGGATCGACCGACACGACGGCCGCAGGCCCGGAAAGAAGAAAGATGTGATTTTCCGATCCAGGTGTCGGCTCATGCTAGTCATTGCGTCGGGAGTGGTGATCTCACCGATCGCCCTCCTTGCCGGGGAGCCGATTTCGTCGCAAAGGCGCTGCCGGGAACGGGCGTCGTGGTACCCGGGAAACGGTGTTCTCCTCCCGGTTCCTTTCCCGCACAACGGGCGATCACGGGCGCCGGATGCCGTGGGGCCCTTGCCCGGAGGGCGCGTCGGACGGAGCGGAGCGTCGTTTTCCGGTCAATTCTGAAAGCTCCGCGCGCGGTAGGAGTCGAAAATCGTGCAGGACGGTCACGGATTCCCCACGAAATCCGCCACGGGAACGGAAGGCGCCCTTACTTCACGAACCCTTCCGCTTTCATCCAGTCCAGCGCGACCTGATGCGGGTCCTCCCCGTCCACGTCCACCTTCGCGTTCAGTTCCTGCGCCACCGCGTTGTCCAGCCGGGCGGTCACCGGATCGATGACCTCGGCGATGGCCGGCCACTTCTCGAAGGTCCTGCTGTTGATCACGGGCGCCGCGTTGTAGTTGGGGAAGAACTTCTTGTCGTCGGTCATCACCACCAGGTCCATGGACTTGATGCGGCCGTCGGTGGTGAACACCTCCCCGTAGGTGCAGCTCCCCTTCGCCGTCTGCGTGTAGATGATCCCGGTGTCCATCTGCGTGACCCGGTTCGCCGGCACGTCCATGCCGTACGCCTTCTGCATGCCCGGCAGCCCGTCCGCACGGTTGGCGAACTCGCTCTCCACGCACAGCGTGACGGCCCCCGGGTCGGACCGGGACAGCGCGGCCACCTCCGACAGCGTCCTCGTGCCGTACTTCTCGTAGTTGGCCCGGTTCATCGCCAGCGCGTAGGTGTTGTTCAGCCGGGACGGCGGCAGCCAGGTCACCCCGTTGCGCACGTCGGCGTCCCGCACCGCCTCCCACTGCCGCCGCGGGTCGGTGATGGGCTCGCTGTTGCCCTGGTACGTGATCCAGGCGGTGCCCGTGTACTCGTACATGGCGTCGGCGTCGCCCTTGCGGATCGCCTCCCGGCCGCCGATGGAGCCCTGGATGCCGGTGCGGTCCAGCACGTCCGCGCCCGCCGCCTCGAAGGCGATGCCCATCATCGCGCCGAGGACGAGGCTCTCGGTGAACGACTTCGACGTCACGGTGAGGTCGGCGCCCCTGAGCGGCTCCCCCTTGCCGATCGAGCCGGGGGAGACGTCGTCGACCATGGGGGAACCGCTGGTCAGCCCGCAGCCGGAGGCCAGCACCAGCAGCACCGCGAGGGCGTACGGCGTCCTTCTCACGGTCCCACCTCCAGACCGCGCGGCCGCAGCAGCACCTCGGCCAGCGAGGCCAGCCAGTCGACCAGCAGGGCCAGCGCCACCGTCAGGACGGAGCCCAGCACCAGCACCGGCATGCGCTGGTTGGTGATGCCGGCGGTGATCAGCACACCCAGTCCGCCGCCCCCGCCGAAGGTCGCCAGCGTGGCCGTGCCGACGTTCAGCACGAGGGCCGTACGGACACCGGCGAGGATGAGCGGCACCGCCAGCGGCAGTTCCACACGGGTGAGCACCCCCAGCGGGGACATGCCGATGCCGCGGGCCGCCTCCAGCAGCGTCGGGTCGTTCGCCCGCAGCCCGGCGATGGTGTTGGAGAGCACCGGCAGGACGGCGTAGGCGATGATCCCGATCAGGGCCGCCCGGCGGCCGATGCCGAGCCAGATCACCAGCAGGGCGAGCAGGCCGATCGCGGGGGTGGCCTGGCCCATGTTGGCGACGGTCATCGCGACCGGGGTGGCCCTGCGGAAGGCCGGCCGGGTCAGCGCGATGCCCAGCGGGATCGCGATGACCAGCACGAAGAAGGTCGAGATCACCGTCAACTGGATGTGCTGCCACAGCGCCTTGGACACCTGCCCGCGGGCCAGCGCGTTCTCGGAGACCGTGTCCAGGTCCGCCTGCGCGAACCACAGCCAGGTGGCGAGCAGCATCGCGACCACGAACGCCGGCACGAGGGTCAGCTTCGGCCAGCCGATGCGGCGGCGCGCGGGCGCGGGCGGCGGAGCCGGGGACTCCTCCTCGTCCAGCCGGTCGTCCGGCCGGTCGTCCAGCCCGGAGGTGCTCATGCCTTCGCCTCCCCGCCGGGACCCTCCTGTTCCGCGTGCGTCTGCGCGGCTCGGGCCTCCTCCAGTTCGTGCTGGGCCTCCAGCGCCTCCAGCCGGTCGGCCTCCAGCAGTTCGTGCACCGAGTTCATCAGCGTCTCCATGTCGACGACCCCGGTGTACTCGCCGCGCCGCCCGGTCACCGCGACCCGCCCGGTGTTGTCGGTGAGGACCGCCTCCAGGGCGTCCCGCAGCGTCGCGTCCCGGGTCACCGTGTCGGTCACCAGCGTGCCGGCGCGGGCCAGCGAGCCCTTGGCCCGCATCAGGTCGCCGCGCCGCAGCCACTTGTAGGGCCGGCCGCGCCTGTCCAGCAGCAGGATCTCGTTCGTCCCGCTGGAGCGGATCCGGTTGAAGATGCTCTGGAGCGGGTCGTCGACGCCCACCGTCGGCCACTCGGTGATCTCCACGTCCCGCACGCGCGTGAGGTTGAGCCGCTTCAGCGCCGCCCCGGCGCCCACGAACCCGGACACGAAGTCGTCCGCCGGATTGGTGAGGATCGCCTCCGGGGTGTCGAACTGGGCGATGCGCGAGTGCTCGCGCAGCACCACGATCCGGTCGCCCAGCTTGATCGCCTCGTCGAAGTCGTGGGTGACGAACACGATCGTCTTGTGCAGCTCGTGCTGGAGCCGGATCAGCTCGTCCTGGAGGTGGTCGCGGGTGATCGGGTCCACGGCGCCGAACGGCTCGTCCATCAGCAGCACCGGTGGATCGGCCGCCAGCGCCCGTGCCACGCCGACCCGCTGCTGCTGACCGCCGGACAGCTGGCGCGGATACCGCTGCCGGAACTCCCCGGGGTCCAGCCCGACCAGGTCGAGCATCTCCTCCACCCGGTCCCTGATCCGCCCCTTCGGCCAGCCGATCATCCCCGGCACCAGCGCGATGTTCTGCGCGACCGTCATGTGCGGGAACAGCCCGGACGACTGGATGGCGTAACCGACCTTGCGGCGCAGCTTCACCGGGTCGATGTCGGTGACGTCCTCGCCGCCGATGCGGATGCGCCCGCCGCTCGGCTCGATCAGCCGGTTGATCATCTTCAGGGTCGTCGACTTCCCGCAGCCGGACGGCCCCACGAAGATGACGATCTCACCCGCCTTGATCTCCATGTTCACGTTGTCCACGGCCGGAGCCGTGCTGCCCGGGTAGCGCTTGGTGAGGTTCTCCAGCTCGATCGCGGCACCGTGGGACTCAGACACGGATCCCCCTCGGGATCGTCAGCCGGCCGAGGACGACGTAGGCGGCGTCGAACAGCAGGGCCAGCACGATGATGCCGAGCGTGCCCGCCAGGACCTGGTTGAGCGCGTTCTTGCTGCCCAGGGAGGCCAGGCCGCGGAAGATCTCGTTGCCGAGGCCGGGCCCGGAGGCGTAGGCGGCGATGGCGGCGATGCCCATCAGCATCTGCGTGGAGACCCGGATGCCGGTCAGGATCGGCGGCCAGGCCAGCGGCAGCTCGACCCGCGCCAGCCGCATCGCGCCGGACATCCCGATCCCCCTGGCCGCGTCCACCAGGGACGGGTCGACGCCCCGCAGCCCCACGATGGAGTTGCGCACGATCGGCAGCAGCCCGTACAGCGTCAGCGCGATCACCGTCGGCGGCACGCCCAGCCCCACCACCGGGATCAGCAGACCGATCATGGCCAGCGACGGGACGGTGAGGAGGGTGGAGGTGGTGGTGGTGGCGAGGTTGCCGCCCCAGCCGCTGCGGTAGGTGGCGACCCCCAGCAGCACGCCGATCAGCGTGGCCAGCAGCATGCACTGGAAGACGACGCTGGCGTGCTGGTAGGCGTCGGTGAGCAGTTGCTGATGTCGGTTGCCCAGGTACTCCCAGAAGCTCACACGCCCTCACCCCGTCGTCCGGCCCGGTCCTTCCCGATCGTCCGCGGCCTGCTCCACCAGCGGGATGATCCGCAGGGGCACGGGGTTCTCCATGACGATCGCGGTGGAGGCCCGGACAATCCCATCAAAGCCGACAACCCGGTCGATGACCCGTTGGAGATCGGCGTTGGAGCGGGCCACCAGACGGCACAGCATGTCCCCGGTGCCGGTGGTGGTGTGCAGCTCCAGCACCTCCGGCACCGACGCCAAGTGGGCCCGTACGTCGGCGCCTTGGCCCTGCCGGATCTGCAGCGTGGCGAACGCGGTGACCGGGTAGCCGAGCGCCGCCGGGTCCACCTCGGGGCCGAATCCGCGGATGACTCCGTTCGACTGAAGCCGGTCCAGCCGTGCCTGCGCCGTCCCCCGGGCGACCCCCAGCCGCCGTGACATCTCCAGCACGCCGATCCGCGGCTCCCGCGCCAGCAGTACGAGGATCCGCCCGTCCAGATGATCGATCGCCACGCCCGCCTCCGAGATGGTCACCCTGTACAGAAAAGCCGCCACGACCGCCGTACCACTGGTCACCTTGTCCAGCGGTACGGCGAACTATTGCGCACCTTGCAGGGTGGCGCGACGCTTCGGCCATGACGCAGACCACACACCACACCCCCGACACCGCCCGGCAGGCCGACCCCTTCCCGGTGAAGGGAATGGACGCGGTCGTCTTCGCCGTGGGCAACGCCAAGCAGGCCGCGCACTACTACTCCACCGCCTTCGGCATGCAGCTGGTCGCCTACTCCGGACCGGAGAACGGCAGCCGCGAGACCGCCTCCTACGTCCTGGAGAACGGCTCCGCCCGCTTCGTCCTG
Source organism: Streptomyces sp. NPDC031554 (assembly GCF_055580685.1). Lineage (NCBI taxonomy): Bacteria > Bacillati > Actinomycetota > Actinomycetes > Kitasatosporales > Streptomycetaceae > Streptomyces > Streptomyces sp. NPDC031554. Next base: position 109,497 of record NZ_JBVIKX010000005.1, read on the forward strand.
ACCTCGGTGATCAAGGCCGACACCGCCTGGGGCCACTTCCTCGAAGGGCACGTCGCCGCGCACGGCGACGGCGTCGTCGACCTCGCCATCGAGGTCCCGGACGCCCGCGCCGCCCACGCCTACGCCCTGGAGCACGGCGCCCGCTCGGTCGCCGAGCCGTACGAGCTGAAGGACGAGCACGGCACCGTGGTGCTGGCCGCGATCGCCACCTACGGCGAGACCCGCCACACCCTCGTCGAGCGCGGCGGCTACGACGGCCCCTACCTGCCCGGCTACGTCGCCGCGAGCCCGATCGTCGAGCCGCCCGCCCAGCGCACCTTCCAGGCGGTCGACCACTGCGTCGGCAACGTCGAACTCGGCCGGATGAACGAGTGGGTGGAGTTCTACAACAACGTCATGGGCTTCACCAACATGAAGGAGTTCGTGGGCGACGACATCGCCACCGAGTACAGCGCCCTCATGTCCAAGGTCGTCGCCGACGGCACCCTCAAGGTCAAGTTCCCGATCAACGAGCCCGCGATCGCGAAGAAGAAGTCGCAGATCGACGAGTACCTGGAGTTCTACGGCGGCGCGGGCGTCCAGCACATCGCCCTCAACACGGGCGACATCGTCCAGACGGTCCGCACCATGCGCGCCGCCGGCGTCCAGTTCCTCGACACCCCCGACTCGTACTACGACACCCTCGGCGAGTGGGTCGGCGACACCCGCGTCCCCGTCGAGACCCTGCGCGAGCTGAAGATCCTCGCCGACCGCGACGAGGACGGCTACCTGCTGCAGATCTTCACCAAGCCGGTCCAGGACAAGCCGACCGTCTTCTTCGAGATCATCGAACGCCACGGCTCGATGGGCTTCGGCAAGGGCAACTTCAAGGCCCTCTTCGAGGCGATCGAACGCGAACAGGCCAAGCGCGGCAACCTCTAGGAACCGCCCCGGGCAGCCGCCCACCGGCTGCCCGGGCCGGTCACGAGAAGTCCGGCACCCGCGCCACCGACGGCTCGCCCAGCGCCACCAGCGCCGCGCGGGCCGTCCGCGCGTGCAGCGGGGAGAAGGAGGGGTTGATCCGCAGCGCCTCCTCCAGATGCCGCCGCGCCGCCCCCTCCCGTCCCACCCGCCGCTCGATCATGCCCCGGTGGTAGAGGTACGGCGCGCTGCGCACCGTGCCCCGGTGCGCCCGGTCGGTGGCGATCACGGCGTACCGCAGCCCCTCCTCGTGCCGCCCGGCCCGGTGCAGGGCCCAGCCCAGCGCGTCGGCGACCTCGATCCCCGGCTGGCGCCGCCACTCCGCGCCCAGCCGCCGCACCGCCGCCGCCGGATCACCGTGGTCGGCCTCGAACCGGCCCAGCACCAGCGCCCCGTCCACCCCGCCGGCCGCCTCCCGCCGGACCCGCTCGCGCAGCAGGTCGTACTGCGCGCGCGCCGCCCGCGGCCTCCCCAGCGACTCGTACAGCTCGCCCAGCTCCAGCGCGTACTGCGGCAACGGCTGCCCGGCCAGGGCCGCCCGGTACGCGCTCAGCGCCTCCCAGGTCCGGCCCAGCGCCGCCAGCACCCGTCCCTGCCCGGCCCGCGCGGCCCACTGGCCGGGATCCAGCCGCACCGCCTCCTGGAAGTACCGCAGCGCCGGCTCCCGGTCACCGCGCTCGAAGGCCAGCTGCCCCGCCCGCTCCAGCCAGGCCGCCCGCTCGGCGGGAGCGGTCGCCCCGGCCGCCGCGTCCGACAGCGCGGCCGCCGCGTCCTCGCGCCGGCCCCGGTCCCGGTGGACGGCCGCGGCCCGCCCCAGCGCCACCGGCCCCGAGCGCAGCTTCAGCAGCCGGTCCAGCGCCGCCTGCGCCTTCTTGTGGTCGCCGAGCCCGGTGTAGGCGTCGATCAGCTGCGCGTACACCGTCCAGCGCTTCGGGGACAGCGTGCGCGCGGCCTCGCCCCAGGACCGCGCGGCCGGGAAGTCCCGGCGGGCGTTGGCCAGGCCGGCCAGCCCGACCAGGGCCTCCGTGTTGCGCGCGGGACGCACCGACAGGGAGGTCCGCAGCGCCCGTTCGGCCCGGGGGTAGAAGCCGGCCGCGTCGGCGGTGCGCCGGCCCTGCTCGACGTAGGCCGCGCCGAGGACCGCCCAGGAGCGGGCGTCCCCGGGACGGGCGCGCACCCGCGCCTCGCGCTCGCCGATCAGCACCGCCAGATCGGGCAGCGCGGCCGCCGTCCCGGTCCGGACCGCCGTCTGCGCCCGCGCCCCCGCGGCGGGCGCCGACGCCGGCCGGTCCGCCTCACCGCCGGGCAGGCACAGCAGGACCCCGCCCAGCACGAGGACGCCGGCCACCGTGCCGGCCGCCGCGCCGGCCGGCACCCGGCGGCGCGGCCGGGAACGGGCCCCCGCCGCCCCGGACCGCCTCCCGGCGGCAGCGGCTGCGGCGGTGTCGGTCGCGGCGGCACCGGCGGTCCCGGCCGGGTCTCCGGCGGCGGCAGCCGCGTCGGCTCCGGTGGCGTCGGTGGTCTCGGCGGCGGTCTCGGCAGCGCTCTCCATGGCGCTCACTGTGCGCCAGGGCGACGGCCGCGCGCCGTTGTCCGCCGGGTGCCGCAGACGGGGTTCACACCGATGGCGGCGGGTGCGACGCTGTGATCATGAGCCGTATCGAAGCCCCTCGCGACGAGACGACCGGCAACCTCCTGGACCGACTGCTCGACGGCCTGCCCGCCGAGGCGGTCCTCACCGACCCCGACGTCACGGCCTCCTACGCCCACGACATGGCGAGCTTCTGCCCGGCCGGCACCCCGGCCGCCGTCGTGCTGCCGCGCACGGTCGAGCAGGTCCAGCACGTCCTGCGCACCGCCACCGAGCTGCGCGTCCCGGTCGTCCCGCAGGGCGCCCGCACCGGCCTGTCGGGCGCCGCCAACGCCTCCGACGGCTGCCTGGTCCTCTCCCTGACGAAAATGGACCGCATCCTGGAGATCAGCCCCGTCGACCGCGTCGCCGTCGTCGAACCGGGAGTCGTCAACGCCGCGCTCTCCCGCGCGGTGGGCGAACACGGCCTGTACTACCCGCCGGACCCCTCCAGCTGGGAGACGTGCACGATCGGCGGCAACATCGGCACCGCCTCCGGCGGCCTGTGCTGCGTGAAGTACGGCGTCACCGCCGAGTACGTCCTCGGCCTGGACGTCGTCCTCGCCGACGGACGGCTGATGTCCACCGGCCGCCGCACCGCGAAGGGCGTCGCCGGGTACGACCTCACCCGCCTGTTCGTCGGCTCCGAGGGGTCCCTCGGCGTCGTCGTCCGGGCCGTCCTGGCCCTGCGGCCGCGGCCGCCGCGGCACCTGGTCCTGGCCGCCGAGTTCGCCTCCGCCGGCGCCGCCTGCGACGCCGTCTGCCGGATCATGGCGGGCGGCCACGTCCCCTCCCTCCTCGAACTGATGGACCGTACGACGGTCGCGGCGGTCAACGAGCTGACCCGCATGGGCCTGCCGGAGACCACCGAGGCCCTGCTCCTGGCCGCCTTCGACACCCCGGACCCGGCCGCCGACCTCGCCGCCGTCGGCGCCCTGTGCGAGGCCGCCGGCGCCACCCGGGTCGTCCCCGCCGAGGACGCCGCCGAGTCCGAACTCCTCCTCCAGGCCCGGCGGTCCGCGCTGGTGGCCCTGGAGGCGGTCAAGGGCACGACGATGATCGACGACGTGTGCGTGCCCCGCTCCCGCCTCGGCGACATGCTCGAGGGCGTCGAACGCATCGCCGACAAGCATCGCCTGACCATCGGCGTCTGCGCCCACGCGGGCGACGGCAACACCCACCCCACCGTCTGCTTCGACGCGGCCGACCCCGACGAGGCGCGGCGCGCCCGCGAGTCCTTCGACGAGATCATGGCGCTCGGCCTGGAACTGGGCGGCACCATCACCGGCGAGCACGGCGTGGGCGTGCTGAAGAAGGAGTGGCTGGCGCGCGAACTGGGCCCCGTCGGCCTGGAGATGCAGCGGCGGCTCAAGCAGGTCTTCGACCCGCTGGGCATCCTCAACCCCGGCAAGCTGTTCTGAGCCGCACGCCGTCACCCACCGTCCTCCGACCGGTCCGACGGCCACGGGTCGCCCGGCCACGGGTCCTCCGCCGGAAGGGGGAGGGCGAGCAGCTCGGCCGGCGCCTCACCGACGCCGAGCCGCCCGCCCGCCCCAGGATCAGCCGCAGTTCCCGTTCCACCACGGTGTGGTGCATGTCCGTGTCTCCCCTCGCTCCTGATGCGTACGCGGGGGAGAAGGGGTTCGGACGCCGAGCGTCACGCGGGTTCGGAGAACTTTTCTCACGGGCGGTCCGAACGTGTGAAGCGCGTGCCCGTCATTGCCCGGAAAGGAGTGGGTACGGCCGGACCGGCGATGGGAGTTGCGCCCGTCTGGTAGATGTGGAGGCCCCCATCCCACCCCCGAGCAGATACGGGACGACGGACATGAGCGCCCCAACCCCGGCACCAGGCGACGACAGCCCCCGCGAGGGGTACTACCCGGACCCGTCCATCCCCGGATACGTCCGGTACTGGAACGGCGCCTCCTGGGTGCCCGGCACCAGCCGACCGGCGCCGTCCGGCGGCGAACCGCTCGCCGCGCCGGGAGCGTCCCCGGCTCCGGCCCCGGCTTCGTCCCCCGCCCCGGCTCCGGCCCCCGTCGAGGAGACGGGCCCGCACTTCTTCGACGAGGACCCGCAGCGGTACGGCAGCCGGCCCGAACCGGCCTCCGCGTGGGGCGCGGACCGCTCCCACCAGTCCGGCTTCGGCGGCGACCAGGACCGCCGCGTCTCCTGGGGCGGCCCGCAGACCGGCCCGCGGACCCCGGACCCCCGCACGACGCCGTCCGCCGTGCCGCCGTCCGCCGCGGCGCCGTCCGCCGAGGCGCCGGACGCCACCTTCATGTCCCGCCGTCCGACCGTGGGCCCGGCGTCCACGGACGAGGGCACGATGACCTTCCGCACGCCCTCCCCGCGCACCCCGGACCGTACGGGCGCCGGCTCCGCCGGTGAGCCCGGCGCGGGGGCCGGCGCCGGGGTCTTCGGCCCGCCGGGTGCCGCGGGGCCGGGCGACGCCGGGCCCGGATCCGGTGCGGCGGGCCCGACGGCGGCCGGTGCGCCCGCCGCACCCGGCAGGCCCGGATTCGGCGCGGGCAAGGCCGCCGCCGACCGTGCCGCGGCGGCTCAGGCCGTGCCCGCGCAGGGCGCCCCCGCCGCGCGGACGGCCCCGGCCGCCTCGCAGACCGCCCCCGCACCGGGTGCCCAGCCCTTCTCCGGCCCCCCGGAGGCCGTGCCCGGCGTCTCCGCGCCCGCCCCCGGCCTCCCTCCGCGGGCCGACGGGGACCGGGCGGCCGGGCCGGACGCCGGGAGCGCGCCCATGGCCGCGGGGCCCGGCGGCGGGCAGCAGTCCTGGGCGCAGCAGGTGCACCGGCTCGCGGGCGCCGGCGACGACCGGCCCGTGGCGCCGTGGAAGCCGCCGGTGGACGACGTCTTCCAGGCCGCCGCCCGCCGGCAGGCGGCGGCGCGTCCCGCCGGGATCGGCAGGAGGCTGGGCGCGCGGCTCGTCGACACGCTCGTCCTCGCGGCCGTCACCGGGGCGGCGGCGGTCCCGCTCGGCCTGAAGGCGGTCGAGCACGTCGACGACAAGATCGACGCGGCGAAGCTCACCGGCGAGACCGTCACGGTCTGGCTGCTGGACGGCACCACGGCGGCGTACCTCGGCGTGGTCCTGGCCGTGCTGCTCTGCTTCGGGATCGTGTACGAGGCGCTGCCGACCGCCCGGTGGGGCCGCACGCTGGGCAAGAAGCTGTTCGGTCTGGAGGTGCGGGACATCGAGGGCCACCAGCCCCCGTCGTTCGGGCTCGCCCTGCGCCGCTGGCTCGTCTACAGCGTCCCCGCCCTCCTCGCCGTCGGGATCGTCGGCATCGTGTGGGGTCTGTTCGACAGGCCGTGGCGCCAGTGCTGGCACGACAAGGCGGCGCACACGTTCGTGGCGGGCTAGGGCGTGTTGCGAAAGTCCCTCCCCCAGAGGGGGTGCCCCCAGCCCGGCGGCGCCTGGCACGCGCGCTCGCCGCGTTGTCGGGATCACCCCGATACAACCAGTATCGGGGCGACCCTCCGCCTTGCGATCGCACGCACCAGACGCCGCCGGTCCTGCCCTTCGGGCAGACGACGCCACTTTCGCAACACGCCCTAGCGTTCCGGCCGCGACCGGCCCGCGGACGCCGTACCCCCGGACGGCCGCCCGCCGGATGCGGGGGCGGGCGGTTCGCGTTCGACTCGGGCCATGACGACCGAACCGCCCCCCGCCTCCGGCGGCGAGCCGCCGGAGGACGACCCGTTCAGGAAGCAGCCCCCGCAGCCGCCGCCGCACGGACCGGGACAGGGCCCGCAGGGGTCGCCGTACGACAGCCCGTACGGCGGTGCGGGCGGGCAGCCGCCGCACGGGGGCGGGCAGCAGCCGCCGTACGGCGGGGACGGGCCCTACGGCGGTGACCCCTACGGCGGGTACCCGGCGGACCCGCTCTCCGGGATGCCCCCGCTCGCCGACAGCGGCAGACGCACCCTGGCGCGGATCATCGACATGATCCTGGTGGCCGTGGTCGTGTGGCTGCTGACGTGGGGCTTCGGGGTCAACGAGTACGACGCGGGCGACGTCCAGGTCGGCAAGTCCCTCGCCCAGTCCGTCGTGGCCGCCGTGCTGTACGTCGCCTACGACACCTTCATGACCGCCAGGTCCGGCCGCACGCTCGGCAAGAAGTGGCTGGGCCTGCGCGTGGCCGACCTCGAGGACGGCTCCACGCCCTCCGCGCAGACCTCGCTGGTGCGCGCCCTCGTGCTGTGGGTGCCGTTCGCGTTCTGCTGCGCCTGTCTGTGGACGGCGATCTGCGGCGGCTGGAGCTTCTTCGACAAGCCCTACAAGCAGGGCCTGCACGACAAGGCCGCCAAGACGGTGGTGGTCAGCACCGGCTGACGGGGCGTCGGCGCGGCGGGAGGGGCCCGCACCCCGCGGGCGCGGGTTCCCGCCGTCGCGCCGTTCAGCGTGCCGAAGGCTCCCGGACCGGCTCGGATGCCGCGGCGACCGAGGCGGGTACGGGCTCGTCCGTGCCGGAGCGCACCACGGTGACGGTGGCCTGGCGGCGCGGCGCCGGGAGCGTCATGGCCACGAGCACGCCGAGGGCGAGCGCGGTGACGGCGATGACCGCGACGAGCGAGCCCGAACTCGTCTGTGACAGCAGCAGCATCGCGAGCGTCGAGAGGATGACGGTGCAGGAACCGTACGTGAGCTGTGCGGCGGTCGGACGAGGCATGGCAATCGTGTCCTCGGAAGCGGGGGCGGTCTCGACTCTCTTCCGCTGCATGCCCGACGGGAACGAGCGGTAAGCGTGAGCTGACACACGGTGCCGGTGCACGGGGGGCGCACGGAGTCATGACGTCCACCGGCCGGCCGGGACCGCGCGCCCGTCCCGTGAACATCATGTGTCCGCAATACGAACGCGGGCTCCTAATAATGCGTTGACCTGTTCAAGTCAAGGTCTGTCTTTTCTGGCGAAGCAGTAGTCAAATGACGGCACTTGGCTACACGCGTATAACCGCGCGCGGACATCCCTTGACATGGATCCCCCTTCCGCGTGTCCGGCACGCGTCAGGGGAGGCAATCAAGTGACCAGCAGATCCTGGACGTTCAGGACGGCCGCCACCGTCGTCGCCCTCGCGGCGGCCTCGGCGACGTTCTCGACGTTCACCGTGGCGCAGGCGGCCGTCGGCGCGCCGTCCGGCACCCCGGCGGTGGACCGGCACGACCCGCAGTCGGCCGAGACCCGCGAACACGACTTCGACGGGCCGCTCAGCAAGACGCAGGAGGCCCAGCGCGAGGAAGCCCTCGAGCAGGTCATATCCGGCGAGGCCGCGGTCAAGAACCGGGACGGCTCCAAGGTCGTCCAGCTCGACAGCCGCAAGGGCAAGAGCAAGTACGTCGAACTCGGCCGCGAGAAGACCGACAAGATCTTCACGATCCTCGTCGAGTTCGGCGACCAGGTGGACAGCCGCTACGGCGGCACCCCCGGCCCGCTGCACAACCAGATCGCGCAGCCGGACCGCGCCAAGGACAACAGCACCGCCTGGCAGGCGGACTACGACCAGAAGCACTTCCAGGACCTGTACTTCGGCACCGCCGCGGGCACCGAGTCCCTGAAGAAGTACTACGAGAAGCAGTCCTCGGGCCGCTACTCGGTCGACGGTGAGGTCACCGACTGGGTCAAGGTCCCCTACAACGAGGCCCGTTACGGCTCCAACGACGCCTCCACCGGCGCCTGGTACGCCGTGCAGGACGGCGTCAACGCCTGGGTCGCCGAGCGCGAGGCCGCCGGTGACACCGCCGCCGAGATCAAGGCGGAACTGGCCGGGTACGACCAGTGGGACCGCTACGACTTCGACGGCGACGGCGACTTCAACGAGTCCGACGGCTACATCGACCACTTCCAGATCGTGCACGCCGGCGAGGACGAGTCCGCGGGCGGCGGCGCCCAGGGTGAGGACGCCATCTGGGCCCACCGCTGGTACGCCTTCGGCACCGACGCCGGCTCCACCGGCCCGGACACCAACAAGCTCGGCGGCACCCAGATCGGCGACACCGGCATCTGGGTCGGCGACTACACCATCCAGCCGGAGAACGGCGGCCTGGGCGTCTTCGCCCACGAGTACGGCCACGACCTCGGCCTGCCCGACGAGTACGACACGGCCGGCGGCGAGAACTCCACCGGCTTCTGGACCCTGATGTCCTCCGGTTCCTGGCTCGGCACGGGCAAGAACTCCATCGGCGACCTGCCCGGCGACATGAACGCCTGGGACAAGCTCCAGCTGGGCTGGCTGGACTACGAGGTCGCCAAGGCGGGCGTCAAGTCCAAGCACACGCTGGGCGTCGCGGAGTACAACACCAAGAACCCGCAGGCCCTCATCGTCTCCCTGCCGAAGAAGACGGTCACCACCGACGTCGTCGCACCCGCCCAGGGCGCCACGCAGTGGTGGAGCGGCAGCGGTGACGACCTGCGCAACACCCTGACCCGCTCGGTCGACCTGACCGGCAAGTCGACGGCGGCGCTGTCGCTGGACGGCTGGTGGGACATCGAGACCGACTACGACTACCTCTACACCGAGGTGTCCACGGACGGCTCCAACTGGACGCCGGTCGACGGCAAGCTCGCCGACGGCTCGTCCGTCCCGCGGGACGGCAGCGGCAAGCCCGCCCTCACCGGCACGGTCGACGCCCACCAGAAGCTGACGTACTCCCTGGACGCCTACGCGGGCCAGAAGATCGACGTCCGCTTCCGCTACGCCACCGACGGCGGCGTGGCCCAGAAGGGCTTCACGGCCGACGAGATCACGGTGACCGCCGACGGCGCCACCCTGTTCTCCGACGACGCCGAGAGCGCGGACGCCGCGTGGACGGCCAACGGCTTCAGCCGCATCGGCGCGGCCATCACGGACGACTACGCGCAGTACTACATCGCCGAGAACCGTCAGTACGTCTCGTACGACAAGGTCCTCAAGGTCGGCCCGTACAACTACGGCTTCTCGACGACCCGTCCGGACTGGGTGGAGCACTACCCGTACCAGAACGGCCTGTTGATCTGGAAGTGGGACACCTCCCAGGGCGACGACAACACCAGCCAGCACCCGGGTGAGGGCCTGATCCTCCCGGTCGACTCGCACCCGACCCCGCTGAAGTGGTCCGACGGCACCCTGATGCGCAACCGCGTCCAGGCCTTCGACTCCACCTTCAGCTGGTACCCGACCGACGCGATCACGCTGCACAAGGCCGACGTCGCCACGAAGATCAAGGCCCGCCCGGGCGTCCCGGTCTTCGACGACGGCAAGTCGTCCTACTACGACGCGTCGAACCCGGCCGCGGGTGTCAAGGTCACTGACACCAACACCTCCATCAAGATCGTCAGCGAGCCCCTGAGCGGCTCGACGGTCACCGTGAAGGTCGGCCCGTCGGCCAAGTAGTCGACGTTTTAGCAGGTCACAAGCGTATCGGCGGCAACCCCTGGCGGGTTGCCGCCGATCGTGTTTAGGTGCCTCCTGTGCCCTTCTTATTGACAGTCCCGGAGACGACCGCTCCGGCGCCGACACGCACGGGGATGTGACCGCATGTCCGCAGGAGGTTTCTGCAAGCTGCCGAACGGCTCGGTGGTGGTGGCGCTGAACCTGCCCAGCCCCGTCGCCGACGGCACCGCCGGCGTACGCGTCCTCGTCCTCGCCCGCAACCGCGCCCGAGCCCTGACCAGGCTCCGCAACCTGGGTCTGCGCGCCGTCTACCTGCGGGGCAACGCCGCCCCGCCCAGCCCGGACGAGATCACCGCGGTCCTGCACCATCCCGACGGCCTGATATGGCGCACCGCCCCCGACAACGCTGTCACCACGCTGATCGGCGTCCCGGAGCCGTGGCGCCCGATCCGCGCGCTGCTGCGCCGCCCGGCGGCCACCGGGACGTAGGCCCGCGGCCCGGCCCCGCCGCCTCCCCGGCCCCGGCCTCTCCCAAGCCCGGCCCCGGCCCGGACGGAGGACCCCGGGGCCGGCCGGGATCAGCGCACGACCGGCTTGCCCGACAGTTCCACGCCCGCCCCGCGCAGCTCCTCGAGCGCCCGCTCGGTGGTCTCCGGGGCGACCCCGGCGGTCAGGTCGAGCAGGACCTGGGTGCGGAAGCCCTCCCGGGCCGCGTCCAGGGCCGTGGCCCGCACGCAGTGGTCGGTGGCGATGCCGACCACGTCCACCTCGTCGATCCCGCGGGCGCGCAGCCAGTCGCCCAGCCCGACGCCGTTCTCGTCGGCGCCCTCGAACCCGCTGTACGCGGCGGAGTAGGCGCCCTTGTCGAAGACCGCGTCGACGGAGCCGGAGGCGACCGCCGGGGCGAAGTTCGGGTGGAAGCCGACGCCCTCGGTGCCCGCGACGCAGTGCGCGGGCCAGGAGTGCGCGTAGTCGGGGTTGTCGGCGAAGTGGCCGCCGGGGGCGATGTGGTGGTCGCGGGTGGCCACCACGTGGCGGTACCCGGCGGGGGCCTGCCCGATCAGCTCGGTGATGGCGGCGGCGACGTCGGCACCGCCGGACACCGCGAGGCTGCCCCCCTCGCAGAAGTCGTTCTGCACGTCTACGACGATCAAGGCGCGGCGCATGGTGGGTGTCCTTCGATGGGGGCCCAGGCCCTTCCGGACCCGGGGGAGGGTGAAGTGATCGAGCCTGGAGACTTCGGTGATGGTGGTGGCGGTAGGGGAGGGGGCGCGGGCCGCCCCGTCCCGTGGACGTTGCGCTTCTAGCTACCCGAGCGCCCCTGGACGTACTCCGTCGTGAGGACGGGTTCCCCGCGCGAGAGCTGTGTGGCGGACAGCGGCAGCCCGGCGCGGGCGGCCGCGTGCCGGTCGCGGACCACGTCCAGGGGCTCGCGGGCGACGACCTCGCCGCCCTTGACCAGCTCGACCTGCAGCTGGTGGTCGGCCAGCTCGGCGGGGACCTGGCCGGTGCCGACGACCTCGGCCTCGGCGACGCCGTCCGCGTCCGGGCGGCGCGCGGCCCACTTGCGGCCGCCGATCGACGTCTTGCCGCCGGACGACTTCTTCGCCACCGGCACCAGCGGCGCCCGCGGGTCGTCGGACTCGGCGCGGGCGACCAGCTTGTAGACCATGGAGGCCGTCGGGTGCCCGGAGCCGGTCACCAGCTGGGTGCCCACGCCGTAGGCGTCCACGGGTGCCGCGGCCAGGGAGGCGATGGCGTACTCGTCGAGGTCCGAGGTCACGACGATCTTCGTGTCCGTCGCGCCCAGCTCGTCCAGCTGCTGGCGCACCCGGTGCGCGACGAGCAGCAGGTCGCCGGAGTCGATGCGCACCGCGCCCAGCTCGGGCCCGGCGACCTCCACGGCCGTGCGGACGGCCTCGGTGACGTCGTAGGTGTCCACGAGGAGGGTGGTGCCGCGGCCCAGCGACTCCACCTGGGCACGGAAGGCGTCGCGCTCGGTGTCGTGCAGGAGGGTGAAGGCGTGCGCGCTGGTGCCCACCGTGGGGATGCCGTAGCGGAAACCGGCCGCCAGGTCGGAGGTGGTGGCGAAGCCGCCGACGTACGCGGCGCGGGAGGCGGCCACCGCGGCCAGCTCGTGGGTGCGGCGGGCACCCATCTCGATCAGCGGGCGTCCCCCGGCCGCCGAGGACATCCGGGAGGCCGCGGCCGCGATCGCGGAGTCGTGGTTGAGGATGGACAGGATCACGGTCTCCAGCAGCACGCACTCGGCGAAGGAGCCCTCGACCCGCATGACCGGCGAGCCGGGGAAGTAGACCTCGCCCTCCGGGTAGCCCCAGACGTCACCCGAGAAGCGGTAGGAGGCCAGCCATTCCAGGGTGGCCTCGTCGACGATCCTCCGCTCGCGCAGGAAGCCGAGGAGGCTCGCGTCGAAGCGGAAGTTCTCGACGGCGTCCAGGACGCGCCCGGTGCCGGCCACCACGCCGTAGCGCCGGCCCTCGGGCAGCCGCCGGGTGAAGACCTCGAAGACGCTGCGCCGCCCGGCGGTGCCCGCCTCCAGCGCGGCCTGCAGCATCGTCAGCTCGTACTGGTCCGTGAAGAGCGCCGTCGAGGGAACATCCACCGGCAGCCCGAGATCCGCTACGTCCACTTGCCTCACCTAGTCCATGACTCTCCGGGTGCCCCGGCCAGGCCGGGGGTCCGGGGGCCGTACCCCCGGAGCGCGTCGCTTGGCAGGGGATCGTACTCCCTTTTCGTCGGTGTGACGATTTCCGGGGCTCATGGCAGCATGGGCACTGTGACGTCACCCGCTCCCCTTGAGATCGAACGCACCGAGTCGGCGGAGGAGGTCTTCGCCGTACCGGAGCCGGACGTCCCCTGGGTCACGATCGTCCACAATGACCCGGTCAACCTCATGAGCTACGTGACGTACGTCTTCCAGGCGTACTTCGGCTACTCCAAGGACAAGGCCACCAAGCTCATGCTCGACGTCCACCACAAGGGCCGGGCGGTCGTCTCCAGCGGAAGCCGCGAGGAGATGGAACGCGACGTGCAGGCGATGCACGGCTACGGACTGTGGGCCACCCTCCAGCAGGACCGGAAGTAGTCACCTCACCGATGCCAGGACACTTCGAACCGATGCCCGGCGGCGGCGCGGCCGTCGCCCTCGACGACGTCGAGATCTCCATCATCCGGTCACTGGCCGTCCAGCTCCTGGAGCTGATCGGCCCCGGCCCCGCCGAGGACGCCTCCGCCGACCCGCTCGCGGAGCTGTTCGCCGAGGGTCCGAGCGAACCGCCCTCCGACCCGGTCCTCCAGCGCCTCTTCCCCGACGCCTACGTCGACCCCGAGGCCGCCCCCGGCCCCCGGGAGGAGGAGGAACGGCGCTCCCGCTCCGCCGAGTTCCGCCGCTTCACCGAGAACGACCTCAGGGCCGGCAAGCGCGAGAACGCGCTCGCGGTCGTGCGCTCGCTGGACGCGCTGGTCGCCGAGGCCGACGGCGTGGCGGTCCTCGAACTGTCGCCCGAGGAGTCCCGGCGGTGGCTCGGGGCGCTCAACGACCTCCGGCTGGCGATCGGCTCCCGGCTGGACATCACCGCCGAGGACGACACCGACCTCCTCTACCGGCTGCCGGACGAGGACCCGCGCAAGCCGATGGTGATGGCGTACCTGTGGCTGGGCGGCCTCCAGGAGACGCTCGTGACCACCCTCATGCCCTGAGGCCTGAGGCCTGAGGCCTGAGGCCCGGGGCTCCGGGCCCGAGCCGTGGGGTCCGGGCCGTGGGGTCCGGGCCGTGGGGTCCGGTCCGAAGCCCGGGTCCGCCCGGGATCCCCCGCGGTGTGGATCGGGGGCGTGCCGTGGAGCCGGGCGCACGGGGCCGGTCGGCGCGGGGCGCGCGCCCCGCGGAATGCCCGTTGTCTCCTGATGTGCGACCGTTGCGCGTCCGCTCAGAGGACGCTCAAATCCGGATAACGATCGCGTCACCGCCGCAGCCGACTGTGCCCCTTTTGTGTCCAGTTTGGCCGCTTCTTCTTGTGCCGTGTGCCACACGCCGCCCGGGCGATCAGGATGACGGGCGTGATAAATCTTCACGACCGCCCGGCAGGCACCACCCGTATGCCCGCCGGGTGCGCCACCGAGCCGACGGAACGTCGGCCAGGCACAACGCTCCATCAATCCGGGGGGATCGAGACCCGATCCGCGGCCGACGAAGGCCCGGTTCGGCATGGAGAAAGGCGCACCACACATGACCTCCGCTCAGGTCGACGAGGAGAAGGCCCCCGAGGGCTCGGAGGAGGGCTACGAGCGCGGACTCGGCAGCCGCCAGGTCCAGATGATCGCGATCGGCGGCGCCATCGGCGTCGGCCTCTTCCTGGGAGCCGGGGCGAACATCGCCAAGGCCGGCCCCAGCCTCATCCTCATGTACGCCCTCGCGGGCGTGATCATCTTCTTCATCATGCGGGCGCTCGGCGAGCTGCTCCTCTACCGCCCGGTCTCCGGGTCCTTCGCGGAGTACTCCCGCGAGTTCCTCGGCCCGTTCTTCGGCTACTTCACCGGCTGGACGTACTGGCTGATGTGGGTGGTGACCGGCATGGCCGAGCTGACGGCCGCCGCGATCTACGTCAACTACTGGTTCCCGTCCATCCACCAGTGGGTGACGGCCCTGGTCTTCCTGGTGGTCCTCTTCGGGGTCAACCTGATCTCCGTCAAGCTCTTCGGTGAGCTGGAGTTCTGGTTCTCGATGGTCAAGGTCACCGCGCTCATCGGCATGATCGTCATCGGCCTCGGCGTCCTCACCTTCGGCTTCAGCTCGGCCGGCGACACCGCCGCCGTCTCCAACCTGTGGGCCTTCGACGGCTTCTTCCCCAAGGGCGTCGGCTCCTCCCTCATGACCCTCCAGGGCGTCATGTTCGCCTACCTCGCCGTCGAGCTGGTCGGCGTCACCGCGGGCGAGTCCGAGGACCCGGAGAAGACCCTCCCCAAGGCCATCAACACCCTGCCGTGGCGCATCGCGCTGTTCTACGTCGGCGCGCTCACCGTCATCCTCTGCGTCGTCAAGTGGACCGAGTTCGCGCCCGGCGTGAGCCCCTTCGTCGCCGCCTTCGCCAAGATCGGCATCCCGGCCGGCGCCGCCATCGTGAACTTCGTCGTGCTCACCGCCGCCCTGTCCTCCTGCAACTCCGGCATGTACTCCACCGGTCGCATGCTGCGCAACCTCGCCGACAGCGGCGAGGCCCCCGCCGCCTTCCGCAGGCTCTCCGCGACCAGGACGCCCGCCCTCGGCATCGCCGTCTCCGTCGCCTTCATGGGCATCGGCGTCGTCCTCAACTACGTCGTCCCCGAGAAGGCCTTCGGCTACGTCACCTCCGTCGCCACCGCGGCCGGCATCTGGACCTGGCTGATGATCCTGATCAGCCACGTCCTCTACCGCCGCGCGGTCGACGCCGGCCGCCTGCCCGCCTCGCCCTTCCCGGCACCCGGCGGCGCCAAGTGCAGCTACGTCGCCATCGCCTTCCTGCTCTTCGTCACCGGCCTCATCGCCTACGACGCCGACTCCCGCGTCTGCCTCTACGTGATGGCCGGCTGGGCCGCCGCCCTCGGCGTCGGCTGGGCCGTGCTGAAGAACCGCGGCTCCCGGACCACCGAGGACCGCAGGCCGGAACTCGACACGGTGGGCTGACCCCCGAGGACGTCCGGCGGCGGGGAGCACTCGTGGCGCCCCCCGCGGCCACCGCCCAGGACGTCCGGCATACGGGCCGCGCCGTACCGCCCTTCGGTACGGCGCGGCCCCTCTGCTTATCCTGGCGACCATGCTGACCCTCACCCAGGCCCTGTACGACCAGATCGTCGCCCACGCGCGCGAGGACCACCCCGACGAGGCGTGCGGCGTGGTCGCGGGCCCCGCGGGCTCGGGCCGCCCCGAGCGGTTCATCCCCATGCTCAACGCGGCCCGCTCGCCCACCTTCTACGAGTTCGACTCGCAGGACCTGCTCAAGCTCTACCGCGAGATGGACGACCGCGACGAGGAGCCGGTGATCATCTACCACTCCCACACCGCCACCGAGGCCCACCCCTCCCGCACCGACATCTCCTACGCCAACGAGCCCGGCGCCCACTACGTCCTCGTCTCCACCGCCGACACCGACGACGCCGGCCCCTTCCAGTTCCGCTCGTTCCGGATCGTGGAGGGCCAGGTCACGGAGGAGGAGGTCAAGGTCGTCGAGGCCTACTGATCCCGGCATCCGGTCGGAAACCATCCATCATGTGGGATCACACTCCAAGGGCCGGACCGGGAATCGATACGATGAGCCCATGGTTTTCCACGACGTGAGCGAGAAGACGCCGGGCGCACTGCTCGTGGCGCGGCTGCACGTCGACCTGTGCAGGCTCGCCAGCGCCATCTGTTGACGCCGGTCCCGCCGCCGTACGGCCGTGCGCCGCGGCGCCCCCGCACGCTCGTTCCCGCGCTGCCCACACCTTCCGACAGGAGCCCTGAGCCATGGCCATCGAGGTCCGCATCCCCACCATCCTCCGCCAGTACACCGACGGCCAGAAGGCGGTGGAGGGCAGCGGTGAGACCCTCGCCGACCTGTTCACCGACCTCGAGACCCGGCACACGGGCATCCGGGCCCGCATCGTGGACAACGGCCAGCTGCGCCGCTTCGTCAACGTGTACCTGAACGACGAGGACGTCCGGTTCGTCGACGGCATCGACACCAAGCTGACCGACGGCGACACCGTGACGATCCTGCCGGCCGTGGCCGGCGGCATGGCCTGAGCCGATCCCGATGCGCTACGACTCCCCCCTCGCCGCGGTGGGCAACACCCCTCTGGTGCGCCTGCCGCGGCTCTCGCCGTCCACCGACGTCCGCATCTGGGCCAAGCTGGAGGACCGCAACCCCACCGGCTCCGTCAAGGACCGCCCCGCCCTGCACATGATCGAGCAGGCGGAGAAGGACGGCCGGCTCACCCCCGGCTGCACGATCCTGGAGCCGACCTCCGGCAACACCGGCATCTCCCTCGCCATGGCCGCCAAGCTCAAGGGCTACCGCATGGTGTGCGTGATGCCCGAGAACACCTCGCAGGAGCGCCGCGACCTGCTGGGCATGTGGGGCGCCGAGATCATCCCCTCCCCGGCCGCGGGCGGCTCCAACACCGCCGTGCGCGTCGCCAAGGAGCTGTCCGCCGAGCACCCCGACTGGGTGATGCTCTACCAGTACGGCAACCCGGACAACGCCGGCGCCCACTACGCCACCACCGGCCCGGAGATCCTCGCCGACCTCCCCTCGGTCACCCACTTCGTCGCCGGGCTCGGCACCACCGGCACCCTCATGGGCGTCGGCCGCTACCTGCGCGAACACAAGCCCGACGTCAAGATCGTCGCCGCCGAGCCGCGCTACGACGACCTGGTCTACGGCCTGCGCAACCTCGACGAGGGCTTCGTCCCCGAGCTCTACGACGCCTCCGTCCTCACCACCCGCTTCTCCGTCGGCTCCGCCGACGCCGTCACCCGCACCCGCGAGCTGCTCCAGCAGGAGGGCATCTTCGCGGGCGTCTCCACGGGCGCCGCCCTGCACGCCGCGATCGGCGTCGGCAGGAAGGCCCTCAACGCGGGCGAGAGCGCCGACATCGTGTTCGTCGTCGCCGACGGCGGCTGGAAGTACCTCTCCACCGGCGTCTACACGGCCGCCACCACCGAAGAGGCCATCGAGACGCTCCAGGGGCAGCTCTGGGCGTGAGCGGCCCGACGGCTCCGGGCGTGTGAGCGGCCCGGCCCGATCCGCGCTATCCCGTCAGGTGACGGACCTGGTCCCACAGGGCCGGGTCCACCACACCCACCCGGCGCCGGAAATCGCCCAGCGGCACCTGGCGCAGCTCGTCGGTCTCCAGGAAACTCGCCCGGCCCCGCGCGTCCCCGACCGAGCCCGGCGGCAGCGGGATCACCCCGGCCCGCTCGTCGTGACGCCTGCTGGTGATCTTCGCGACGGTCACCCGGTTCCCCCGCACCGTCAGCACCAGGCACGGCCGGTCCTTCGCGCCCGGCCCGTCCTCGAACGGCACGTTCGCCCACCAGATCTCCGCCGGCCGCGGCCGCCCCGCGCCCCGCCCGCGCTCCCGCTCCGGCCGGCCCGGCGGCCGGGACCTGCGCCCCGCCGGACGCCGGCCGCGCCCCCAGCCGTCGACGAGGGTGGCGACCAGTGCGAGCAGCACCACCGCCACGAGAGCCAGCCACCAGGACGTGTCCATGGCACGACCGTACCGGGGCGCGTTCCCTCGTGCGCGCCCTTCCGCACGCCCCCGCGCTCCGGGTCCAGCCGAACCGGTGACAGCGCAGGTGAGTTCCCCCACAACAGCCCCAGGTGGAGGAGCGACCGAAGGTTTCGCGCCTTACGCTCGACGGACCGTACGACCTCTGTCGCCCCCTTCTCACGACCGTCCGTCTTCCGACCTTTCCCGGTACTTCCCGGTCACCGCCACCGGAGGTTTCTGTTCCATGAAGCTCACCGTCGTCGGCTGCTCGGGGTCGTTCCCGTCCGCGGAATCGGCCTGCTCGAGCTACCTCGTCGAGGCCGACGGCTTCCGGCTGCTTCTCGACATGGGCAACGGCGCCCTGGGCGAGCTGCAGCGCCACTGCGGTCTCTACGACCTCGACGCGATCTTCCTGAGCCACCTGCACGCCGACCACTGCATCGACATGTGCGCGTACTTCGTGGCCCGCTACTACCGCCACGAGGGCGGACGCTGCGCCCCCCTGCCGGTCCACGGCCCCGAGGGCACCGAACACCGCCTCACCACGGCCTACGCCGACACCCCCTCGGCCTCCTCCATGAGCGAGGTCTTCGACTTCCACACCGTCAAGCCCTCCACCTTCGACATCGGCCCGTTCACGGTCCACACGGAACGCGTGGCCCACCCGGTGGAGGCGTACGGCATCCGCGTCGAGCACGGCGGGCGGACGCTCACCTACTCCGGCGACACCGGAGTCACCCCGGCCCTCGACGAACTCGCCCGCGACAGCGACCTGTTCCTGTGCGAGGCCGCGTTCACCCACGGCAAGGAAGACATCCCCGACCTGCACCTCAACGGCCGCGAGGCGGGACAGACGGCGGCCCGGGCAGGCGCCCGCCGCCTCGTCCTCACCCACATCCCGCCGTGGACCGACCCGCAGGTCAACCTCGCCGACGCCCGCGCGGTGTTCGACGGGCCGGTGGACGTGGCGGTGCCGGGAGCGACGTACGAGATCTGACGCGCCCCTCCGCGCGCGCGGGAGCGGACACGACGAAGGCCCCCGGAGCGGTTCAGGGCTCCGGGGGCCTTCGCGTGCGCCGTACGTCGTGCGCCGTACGTCGTGCGCCGTACGTCGTGCGCCGTGTTCCGTGTGTCAGCCGAGGCTCACGCCTTCGTGAGGTCCTCGACCTCCTCCTCCGGTTCGCGGCCGGGGGTGGTGAGGTTGAACCTGGTGATGGCGAAGCGGAAGACGACGTAGTAGATCGCCGCGAAGACCAGGCCGATCGGGATGATCAGCCACGGCTTGGTGGCCAGGTTCCAGTTGAGGAAGTAGTCGATCGCACCCGCCGAGAAGCTGAACCCGTGGTGGACGCCCAGACCCCACGTGACGGCCATCGACACGGCCGTCAGCACCGCGTGGATGACGTACAGCAGTGGCGCGATGAACATGAAGGCGAACTCGATCGGCTCGGTGATGCCGGTGACGAACGAGGTCAGCGCCAGCGAGACCATCATGCCGCCGACCGCCTTGCGGCGTTCCGGACGCGCGGTGTGCGTGATGGCGAGAGCGGCGGCGGGCAGCGCGAACATCATGATCGGGAAGAAGCCGGTCATGAACTGGCCCGCGGTCGGGTCACCGTGGAAGAAGCGCGGCAGGTCACCGTGCCAGACGGCACCGGAGGCGTCCTTGAAGGAGCCGATCTCCTGCCAGGCCACCGTGTTGACGAACTGGTGCATGCCCACCGGGAGCAGCGCGCGGTTGATCGCGCCGAAGATGCCCGCGCCGACCGCGCCGAGACCGGTCATCCACTCGCCGAAGTCGGTGATGACCTCGCCGACCGGCTCCCACACCAGCCCGAAGAAGACGCCCACGGCGGTGCCGATGAAGGCCATCAGGATCGGGACCAGGCGACGGCCGTTGAAGAAGCCCAGCCAGTCGGGGAGCTTGGTGCGGTGGAAGCGCTGCCAGGTGACCGCGGCTATCAGGCCCATGATGATGCCGCCGAAGACCTTGGGGTCGTTGTAGGTGGCGGCCACGTCCGCGCCCTCGGTCACCTTTGCGTCGGTGATCGGGAACGCGGTCAGGACGTTCTTGTAGACGAGGAAGCCCACGAGCGCGGCGAGGGCGGTCGAGCCGTCGGCCTTCTTGGCGAAGCCGATGGCGATACCGACGCAGAACAACAGCGGCAGGTTCGCGAAGACGGCGTCACCGGCGGTGGCGAACACGTCCGCGACCTTGCCCCAGCCCAGGCCGTCCTTGCCGAAGACGTCCGGCTGGCCGAGCCGCAGCAGGATGCCCGCCGCCGGCAGCACGGCGATGGGCAGCTGGAGGCTGCGGCCGACCTTCTGAAGGCCCTGGAACAGGCCTGATCCCCACTTCTTCGGGGGGGCCGCCGCTGGCGAGGTGGCGGTGCTCATAGACTTCCTCCATCGGTGGTGGTCTACACCACTCAGTGGTGTAGACCTGTTTCTAGCACGATGAAGGGGATATAAGGAACCCGTCAAAACTGCAACCGGAGCACTACGCACCGCACCGGCGCGGCACCGGCGTCACGCCGACCGCACTCCGACGTCGCACCGCCGCCGCACCCACCGGGACCCCCGGCGCGGCACGGCGAAGAGCCCCCTGCGCGGCACGGTGAAAGACCCCGGACCGGCACGGCGAAGAGCCCCCGGACCGGCGGTCCGAAGGCCCGGGCACCCACCCCCCGAGGCCCCTCTCAGGCCTTGGTGGTGTCCTCCCTCTCCTCCTCCGGCTCCCGCCCCGGCGTCTTCAGATCGAACCGGGTGATCGCGAAGCGGAAGATCACGTAGTAGACGAGGGCGAAGCCCAGGCCGATCGGGATGATCGCCCACGGCCGCGTCGCCAGATTCCAGTTGATGACGTAGTCGATCAGACCCGCCGAGAAACTGAAACCGTCGTGCACCCCCAGCCCCCACGTCACCGCCATCGACACACCCGTCAGCACCGCGTGGATCGCGTACAGCACCGGCGCCACGAACAGGAACGAGTACTCGATCGGCTCCGTGATGCCCGTCACGAACGACGTCAGCGCCACCGACAGCATCAGCCCCCCGACCTCCTTGCGACGGCCCGGCCGCGCGCAGTGCGTGATCGCCAGGGCCGCCGCCGGCAACGCGAACATCATGATCGGGAAGAAACCCGAGGTGAACTGCCCCGCGTCCGGGTCGCCCGCCAGGAACATGTTGATGTCACCGTGCACCGTCGTCCCGTCCGGCTTGGTGTACGAACCGAACTGGAACCAGATGGGCACGTTCAGGAACTGGTGCAGACCGATCACCAGCAACGCCCGGTTCGCCACCCCGAAGATGCCCGCACCCCAGGCGTCCAGACCGTCCAGCCAGTCGCTGAAGCTCTCCAGCGCGTCACCGATCGGCGGCCACACCCACAGGCACAACGCCGCGAAGGCGATCGCCACGAAGGACATGATGATCGGCACCAGCCGGCGCCCGTTGAAGAAGCCCAGCCAGTCCACCAGCCTCGTACGGTGGAAGCGCTGCCAGAAATAGGCCGCCAGCAGACCGATCACGATGCCGCCGAAGACCCCCGGATTCTGGTACGTGAACGCCACCACCGTGCCGTCCTCGATCCCCTGGCAGCCGATGCCCGGCACCGCCTTCAACCCCTCGCCGCAGTTCTCCGGGAACTGCCGCAGCACGTTGTAGTAGACGAGGAAGCCCGCCACCGCCGCCAGCGCCGTCGACCCGTCGGACTTCTTCGCCATCCCGATGGCCACCCCGACGCAGAACAGCAGCGGCAGGCCCAGCTGACCGTCGAGCAGGGCACCGCCCGCGCCCGCCATCACCTTCGACACGTCCGTCCAGCCCAGCCCGTCGGCCCCGAACACATCGGGCTGCCCCAGCCGGTTGAGGATGCCCGCGGCCGGCAGCACCGCGATCGGCAGCTGCAGACTGCGCCCCATCTTCTGCAGCCCCTGGAACAGGTTGTTCCAGCGGACCCGCCCGGAACCCGCCGCGGGACCGGCGCTCTCGGCACTCATGGTTTGGCGACCGCCTGTCAGGTGGTGTAGACCAGCTACGGACGATTCCGTGGCTGTGGCGTCATCCTTCGACACATCCGGCGCAATCGCTCGCAAAGATGGGCCAACTGTGGGTTACTGCGACAGGCGGTCCCGACCGGACCGCACCACGTCGACCAGGCAACCCGGGCACCCCAACGGCTCCAGGGACTTCAGGGAGAAGGACATGGCCAGCAAGGCTGAGAAGATCGTCGCCGGCCTCGGCGGCATCGACAACATCGAGGAGATCGAGGGCTGCATCACCCGACTCCGCACCGAGGTCTCCGACCCCTCGCTGGTCGACGAAGCCGCCCTGAAGGCCGCCGGCGCCCACGGCGTCGTCAAGATGGGCACCGCCATCCAGGTCGTCATCGGCACCGACGCCGACCCCGTCGCCGCGGAGATCGAAGACATGATGTGAGCCCCGCCGCTCACCCGAAGGGGCCCCTTCCGCACCCGCGGCAGGGGCCCCTTCCCCGTCCGCGACAGAGCCCCTTCCCCGCCTGCGCCACCAGCGCCCGCCCCACCTGCCGCTAGGCTCGACGCCATGTCTCGCATCGACGGCCGCACCCCCGAACAGCTCCGCCCCGTCACCATCGAACGCGGCTGGAGCAAGCACGCCGAAGGCTCCGTCCTCGTCTCCTTCGGCGACACCAAGGTCTTCTGCACCGCCTCCGTCACCGAAGGCGTCCCCCGCTGGCGCAAGGGCAGCGGCGAAGGCTGGGTCACCGCGGAGTACTCCATGCTCCCCCGCGCCACCAACACCCGCGGCGACCGCGAATCCGTCCGCGGCAGGATCGGCGGCCGCACCCACGAGATCTCCCGCCTCATCGGCCGCTCCCTGCGCGCCGTCATCGACTACAAGGCCCTCGGCGAGAACACCATCGTCCTCGACTGCGACGTCCTCCAGGCCGACGGCGGCACCCGCACCGCCGCCATCACCGGCGCCTACGTCGCCCTCGCCGACGCCGTCACCTGGGCCCAGGGACGCAAACTGATCAAGGCCGGCCGACAGCCCCTCACCGGCACCGTCTCCGCCGTCTCCGTCGGCATCGTCGGCGGCGTCCCCCTCCTCGACCTCTGCTACGAGGAGGACGTCCGGGCCGAGACCGACATGAACGTCGTCTGCACCGGCGACGGCCGCTTCGTCGAGGTCCAGGGCACCGCCGAGGCCCAGCCCTTCGCCCGCGACGAACTCAACTCCCTGCTGGACCTCGCCGTTTCGGGCTGCGCGGAATTGACCACCCTGCAGCGCACGGCACTTGATACCGTCCTGCAAAAGTAAAGAGCAGACCAAACAGGGCCGGACGCGCGGGCAACCCCGCCGTCCGTCCCCGCGTCTTGCGCAGTACGACGGCCCGCGCGGCCGTGCACGGGGCGGCCCGGACGACGGCCGGCCCGTACGGCCCGCGCACCGGGGCCGTACGCACGGCCCGCACCGGGGCCGTGCACGACGGGGGCCTCCCGGGGGGCCTGCACAAGGGGAGGAACACAGTCATGTCCCAGTCCGCCGGCCGTCACCGACACCGCCGCCTCACCGTCGCCGCCGCCACCGCGGCCGTCGCCCTGACCCTCGGACTCACGACCACCGGCTGCGACGCCGTGAACAAGGCACTCGACTGCGTCCAGACCGCCGACTCCATCGCCGACAGCGTCACCGACCTCCAGCAGGCCGTGGAGAGCGCCGCCGACGACCCCACGCAGACCCGGGAGTCCCTCACCTCCATCGAGGACAACCTCGACAAGATAGGTGACAAGACCGACGACGCCGACGTCGACAAGGCGGTCGACGACCTCCGCGAGGCCGTCACCAACGTCCGCACAGCCATCGAGAACGGCGACGACACCCCCGACCTCAGCCCCGTCACCGACGCGGCGGGCGAACTGACCAAGGTCTGCACCCCGTAGCACCCACGCGCGAACCGGCACACCGGCCGCCGGGACACCGGGCAGTCGGCACATCGGCCGGCGGGCACCGGGCAGTCGGCACACCGGGCGAGCCGGGACACCCGCCGGCGGCACACCGGCCAGCGGCACACCAGCCGGTGGAACATCGGCCGGCGGGGCACCGGTCAGCGGCACACCGGGCGAGCCGGGACATCCCGCGATCGGGACACCGGCCGGCCGGAACACCGGGCAGATCGGGATACTGGGCACATGACCCGCCTGATCCTCGCCACCCGCAACGCCGGAAAGATCACCGAACTCAGGTCGATCCTCGCCGACGCAGGTCTGCCCCACGACCTCGTCGGGGCGGACGCCTACCCAGACGTCCCCGACGTCAGGGAGACCGGCGTCACCTTCGCCGAGAACGCCCTCCTCAAGGCCCACGCCCTCGCCCGGGCCACCGGCCACCCCGCGATCGCCGACGACTCCGGCCTCTGCGTCGACGTCCTGGGCGGCGCCCCCGGCATCTTCTCGGCCCGCTGGGCCGGCGCCCACGGCGACGACAAGGCCAACCTCGACCTGCTCCTCGCCCAGCTCTCCGACATCGCCGACGGCCACCGGGGCGCCTACTTCGCCTGCGCGGCCGCCCTCGCCCTCCCCGACGGCACGGAACGCGTGGTCGAGGGCCGCCTGACGGGCGTGCTCCGCCACGCCCCCGCCGGCACGAACGGCTTCGGCTACGACCCGATCCTCGAGCCGGACGGCGAGACCCGCACCTGCGCGGAACTGACCCCCGCGGAGAAGAACGCCATCAGCCACCGGGGCAAGGCCTTCCGGGAACTGGTACCGGTGGTACGCGAGCTGCTGGGCTGAGGGCCCGGGCCGCGCACAACACAGAAGGGCTGCCCGACCGGGCAGCCCTTCTGTGTTGTGCGGCCGGTGGGACTCGAACCCACACGGGTGTGAACCCACTGGGACCTAAACCCAGCATGACTGCCAAATTCCATCACGGCCGCTCAAAAGCGGTCATCCTCGTTGACCGGCGGCCCTCAGTGTACGGGGATGCCCGGTCCCCCGGCGAGTGTGTTTCTGCTTTTCCGGCGGCACCACGTCTCCGTGAGCGAATGGCAGTTGGGGCACAGGTATCGCAGGTTCTCGCGGCGATTGTCCCCCCAGTTCCCGTTGACGTGGTCGATCTGCAAGGTGATCGGACGACCCCGCCACGCACCGGTGTTGCCGCACTCCGCACACGCGTAGGGCACCCCGACTTCCGTCAGGGCCCGGTGAAGCCGGTCCCTGTTCGTCCGACCGGCTTGCTCCGGCAGGACCACCAGCACCCGTGGTGCGATCGCCGGGCGTGCGGGGCGCTCGGGCCGTCCCCAGGACCGGCGCTCGAAGTGACCGGTGTCGAGGCCGAGGCGTGAGACCGCGCGCCGCACGCGCCGGTGGTTGGTGTCGTCGACGTCCATGCCGAGCCCGCGCATGACGTCGGCGTAGCTGGTGGACGTCTCCACCAGGCTGCGCAGTTCGTCCTCCGGAATCACGGTGCGACGGTGGGTGAAGTGACCGACGTCGATGCGCTCGGCGGTCAGCATGCGCCGCAGCGCGGCCCGGGACCGACCGTCGTCGGGAACGCCCAGCGCTCGTGCCGTGCCTCGTACGCTCGTGGCCTTCGCGGCGGCCGCCCGGAGTTCTTCCGGGGTGAAGGGCAGGTCCGGCTCCGCGCGGCCGATGCCGGGGAAGTGACCGATGTCGATGCCCGCCGCGTCGATGCGGCGCCGGATGTGGGAGAGGGTTCCCGTGGCCGGCGTCGCACCCAGCTTCAGCGCCACTTCGCGCAGTGAGGACGAGGAGGCGGCGGCTTCCTCGACGGCGGCGTCGGGATACTTCCGCCACGGGCTGCGCTTCACGAAGTGGCTGGTGTCGAGTCCGTGACGGGCCACGTGCTCCTGCAACACCCGACGTCGGCCGCCACTCGGCTCGAGACCGAGCCGCCGCATCAGGTCGGCCCAGTTCCGCGCCTCGGCGACCTCCGGCGCGAGCCGCTCCCTCGTGTACGTGTCGGCTCCCACCGAACCCCTTCCGTCCCCGACCGCCTGTTCGTGGTCTCGTACGGAGTAACGAAACGTTTGTCGGGTGGTCACGCGGGGAGAAGGGGAGCGGCCCGTTCCGGGGTTCCGGGGCGGGCCGCCGGGGGGGGGGAGGAGGGAGGGGGATCAGACGCCCAGGTCCTTGATGATCTTGGCTACGTGGCCGGTGGCCCGGACGTTGTAGAAGGCGTGGGCGACCTTGCCGTCCTCGTCGACGACGATCGTCGAGCGGATGACGCCCTGGTAGGTCTTGCCGTAGTTCTTCTTCTCGCCGAACGCCCCGTAGGCGTCGAGGGTCTTCTTCTCGGGGTCGGCCAGGAGGGTGACCTTGAGGGACTCCTTCTCGCGGAACCTGCCGAGCTTCTCGGGGGTGTCGGGGGAGATGCCGATGACGTCGTACCCGGCGCCGGCCAGGAGGTCGAGGTTGTCGGTGAAGTCGCAGGCCTGCTTCGTGCAGCCGGGGGTCAGGGCGGCCGGGTAGAAGTAGACGATGACCTTGCGGCCCTCGTGGTCCGACAGGGACACCTCGTGGCCGTCGGCGTCGGGGAGGGTGAAGGCGGGGGCCACGTCCCCGGGCTGGAGTCGCTCGCTCATCGGGCCAGCGTAACCGGGGGTCCTGACCGTGCGGGCGCGCGGGGAACTGACAGACTGTCCAGCACACGTAGGAAACGTCGGCTCACTTCGGAGGCCCCACCGTGGCGGACACGTCGGACACCAGAACCCCGGCGCAGATCGAGGCGGACATCAGGCGCCGCCGAGACGTGCTGGCCGAGACGCTCGACGAGATCGGGGTGCGGGTGCACCCGAAGACGATCGTCGGCGATGCCAAGGCGAAGGTAGCGGCCAACGTCGATCACACCCTCGGGAGGGCCTATGTGCAGGTCAACCGGGTGGTGAGCGATGTGCGGGCGCAGTTCGTGGACGAGGAGGGCGCGCCGCGCCTGGAGCGGGTGGTGCCGGTGGCCCTCGTGGTGGTCGGGGTCGTGGGGCTGCTCGCGTTCGGCACGCGGCGCCGCAAGGGCTGACCCGCGGGCGTCGCCGCCGGGCGGAGGCAGGTAGGTTCGTCGGCGTGAGCGGTGACAGAAGCGGGCAGAGCAGCCACGAAGACAAGCTCCCCATCCGGATGCTGCACGACCGGGTCCTGGTGCGCCAGGAGACCGGTGAGGGCGAGCGGCGTTCCGGTGGCGGGATCCTGATCCCGGCGACGGCGGCCGTGGGCCGTCGGCTGGCGTGGGCGGAGGTCGTGGCGGTGGGCCAGAACGTGCGGACCGTGGAGCCGGGCGACCGGGTGCTGTACGACCCGGAGGACCGGGCCGAGGTGGAGGTGCGGGGCGTCGCGTACGTGCTGATGCGCGAGCGGGATCTGCACGCGGTGGCCGCGGACCGGTTCGAGGGGTCGGAGGACTCGACGGGCCTGTATCTCTGACCTCCCCGACCCTTCCGGTCCTCCCACCCTTTCCGACCTCCCTGTCGTCTCTGATCCAGTGGCGAAAAGGGCTGGTGACCATGGTCACCAGCCCTTTTTCTCGATGCTGGGGTGTGCTTTCCTGGCCTGGAGGGACCCCGACGAGACGCGCCGTACCGGGATGGACCGAGGAAAAGACGACGCACCGTTGTTGTCGAGCGTTCGTTTCCCGGAGGTGCTGTCATGGCCTGGGTCCTGCTGGTCGTCGCCGGTCTGCTGGAGGTGGGCTGGTCGGTCGGGATGAAGTACACCGACGGGTTCACGCGACTGGTGCCGAGCCTGTTCACCGGTGCGGGGATCGTCGCCAGCATGCTGCTGCTGTCGTACGCCGCCCGTTCGCTGCCGATCGGGACCGCGTACGGCGTGTGGGTGGGGATCGGGGCGGCGGGGGCGGCGGTGTTCGGCATGGCCGTGCTGGGCGAGCCGGCGACCGCCGCCCGGATCTTCTTCGTGTGTCTGCTGCTGGTCGCGGTGGTGGGTCTGAAGGCGACCTCGGGACACTAGGGCCTGTGCGATGCCGGGATCACGCCGGTCGGAGTGTTGGCCCGGCGTTCAGCCGGCACGCCATCGCCCCGACCTGCGCGGCCGCTACGATGCGCCGGGGCCGCGCCCGGGGGGCGCGGACGTTCTGGAGGGGAATGCCCGTGCTCGTGTTGTCCGTCCTGCTGCTCATGGCCGCTGTGGTGCTCTTCGTCGTCGGCCGTGGCCGCGCCACCTCGGGCTGGAAGATCGGAGCGGCGCTCAGTGCCGTGGCGGGTGTGCTGGCAGGCGCTTTCGCCTGTGTGAACGTCGTGAGTGCCTACGAGGTGGGCGTGCCGGTGACCTTCGGCAAGGTCGGTGAGCCGGTGGGCTCGGGTATCCACTTCACGTCACCGTTCACCGACGTCATGACCTTCTCCACGCGTCCGGTGGACCTCGACCTCCATGACAAGGACGTGGTCGAGGTCCGCTCCTCGCAGGGCGGTGTGCTGTACGTGGACGTCACGATCAAGTGGGCCGTGGTGCCGGCCAAGGCGGTCGAGCTCTACCGGCTGGCGGGCAGCGAGGAAACCGTCGAGGAGCGTCTGGTGCTGCCGGACAGCCGCGAGATCATCCGCAACGTCTTCGCGAAGCACACCAGCGAGGAGGGTTACGCCTCCGCCCGCGAGCAGATCGGCGTGGAGATCGCCGACCTCGTCAAGAAGCGCCTGGCGCCACGCGGGATCGACATCACCACCGTCAACCTGCGCAACGTGAAGCCGTCGGAGAAGCTGCAGGAGCAGATCGACAAGAAGATCCAGCAGGAGCAGGCCACCGAGCGGGCCACCGAGGCGGCGCGGACGGCCAAGGCGGAGGCGGAGCGCAAGAGGATCGAGGCGGAGGGCACCGCCGCCGCCAACAAGATCATCGAGAGGTCGCTGAGCGACAAGGTTCTGTACAACCAGTGCCTGGAGGCGTACAAGGACGCCGCGAAGGCCCACCCCGTGTACGCGGTGCCGTGCGGTACCGGCTCGGGCGGCACGCCTGTCATCGTCGACAACAGCGGCGACTGAGGGCGCCGGCAGGCGATGCCGGGAGAGGGGCGGGCGGCCGGGTGGGACGCCGCCCGCACCCGTCACGAACCGGCGGGACCCCGCGGGACCCCGCGCGCCGTCGTTCGGCGGGTACGACTGCGCCGCGGCCGGGCCCCCGCACCACGACGCTGCCGGGGTGATCGTCGGCAAGGACGTCATGGAGGCTCTCGGGGAAGCCGCCGCCGAGCGGGGACGGGCCCGGCGAGGAGGGACGTCGGGGCGGGACGGGACGTCGGGGCGGGACGGGACGCGCGCGACGGCGGACGGGCCCGGGCGGGCCGGAGGCCGACGCGCCCGCCCTCGCCGCCGGATCCACTCGACCGGCAGCCGTTCGCCGTGGACGGCCGGCCGGGCATGACGGCGGGACACGAAGACCTCCGGTGCGGTGCGGTCCTGGACGGCCCCGCCACACCGGAGGTCTTCGTCTTCGGGCGACCCGGGCGCCAGGTGTCGACAACGCTCGTGATCGATCCGTCCGGGGCCTGCCGTGTCCGGCGGGCCCCGGGTGGTCACTCCTCGACCGGGCGGCGGTTCGCGAGCTGGGGGAAGGCTCCGCCCAGGGTGCCGGTGGTGCCGTCCGAGGTGCTGCCGTCGGTGGTCGAGCCGGTGGAGGCGTCTCCGCCGGTGCCGCCGCCGGTGCTGTTGCCGGTGGTGCCGCCCGTGACGGGCGTGCCGCCGGTGGAGGTGTTCCCGGTGGTGCCTCCGTCGGTGGTGCCGCCGGTGGTGGGGGTGCCGCCGGTCGTCGTGCCGCCGGTGCTGCCGCCCGTGGTGCCGCCGGTGCGGCCCGGGGGCGTTCCGGGGGTCCGGGTGTTCTGGCCGCCGGTGGAGCCGTCCGTCTCGTCACCCGTGCTCGGCTCGCCCGTGGAGGGCTCGGAGGAGGAGGGGGCGGCGGTTTCCGCGGAGCCCTCCTGAACCCGGAGGGTGAAGTCCTTGACGGGGGTGCCCTTGAGGGCGTTCCTGGTGAACTGGGCCCAGATCTGGGTGGGTGCGCCGCCGCCGTTGATGCGGGGCAGGCCCAGGGCGCCGTAGAGCGGCTTGTGGGCGGCGGTGACGGGGTCCTGGCCCATGACGGCGACGACGGTGGCGAGGTCGGGGGTGTAGCCGGCGAACCAGGCGGCGGTGTCCTTCTCGGCGGTGCCGGTCTTGCCGGCGGCGGGGCGGCCGGCGGCGAGCGCCGCGGTGGCGGTGCCGTTCTGGACGACGCCGCGCAGCACCGAGGTGGTGGTGTCGGCGGCTTCGCGGCTGATGACCTGGGAGGTCTTGCGCTCGGGGAGGTCGAGGACGTCGACGCCGTTGCGGGTGACCTTGTCGATGAGGGTGTACGTGCCGTGCCGGCCGTGGTTGGCGAGGGTGGCGTAGGCCTCGGCCATGTCGAGGACGCTGGCGGTGGCCGTGCCGAGGGCGATCGACGGGTAGGGGTTGAGGTCGGGGGTGTCGCCGGGCAGGCCGAGGTCGACGGCGGTCTGCTTGACCTTCTCGGGGCCGACGTCGACGGCCATCTGCGCGTACACGGAGTTCACGGACTTGTCGGTGGCGGTACGGACGTCGATGTCGCCGTAGTTGACGTAGTCCTCGTTCTCGGGGGCGTAGGTGCTGCCGCTCCAGCCCTGCACGGGGCGCTTGTTGGTGCCGTCGTAGAGGGTGCCCGGGGTGATGCGGCGGCGGTCCTGGGTCTCGGACTCGTTCTCGATGGCCGAGGTGAGGACGAAGGGCTTGAAGGTGGAGCCGACCTGGAAGTCCCGGCGGGTTGCGTTGTTGGTGTACTGCTTGACGTAGTCGACGCCGCCGTAGAGGGCGAGGACGTTGCCGGTCCTGGGGTCGACCGCGGCGCCGCCGGCGCGGACGTAGGTGTCGGCCTTGCGGTTCTTCGGGTCGAGCTTGTCCATCAGCTGGTCGTCGACGGCCTTGACGAAGGCGTTCTGCTTCTTCTTGTCCAGGGTGGTGGTGATGCGGTAGCCGCCGGCCTCGAGTTCCTCGCTGGTGGCGATCTTGTTGGTGCGCAGGTAGTCCTTGATGGCGGTGACGAGGTAGCCGCGCTGGCCGGACATGCCGTTGTCGGCGCCGGAGGTCTCCTTGGGGCTGGGGAAGGTCAGTCCGGTGCGGTCGGCCTCGCTGAGCCAGCCCTTGGTGACCATGCCGTCGAGCACGTAGTTCCAGCGGGCCTCGGCGGCCTTGCGGTTCTCGGGGTGGGCGATGACGTCGTACTCGCTGGGCGCGTTGACCAGGGCGGCGAGGTAGGCGCCCTGGGCGGGGGTGAGGGCCGCGGCCTCGACGCCGTAGTAGGCCTTGGCGGCGGCCTGCATGCCGTAGGCGTTGCGGCCGAAGTAGCTGGTGTTGAGGTAGCCCTCGAGGATGTCGTCCTTGGAGGTCTCGCGGTCCAGCTTGATGGCGATGAAGAACTCCTTCACCTTGCGGGTGACGGTCTGTTCCTGGGCGAGGTAGTAGTTCTTCACGTACTGCTGGGTGATCGTGGAGCCGGACTGCTTGCCCTTGCCGAGGGCGGTGTTCCAGCCGGCCCGGAGCATCGCCTTGGGGTCGATGGCGGACTCGGTGTAGAAGTCGCGGTCCTCGGCGGCCAGGACGGCGTGCTGGGCGGCCTTGGAGATCTGGGAGAGCTCGACGTTCTCGCGGTTGACGGTGCCGTCGCGGGCGATCTCGGTGCCGTCGGCGTAGAGGTAGACGTTGCTCTGTTTGGTGGCGAGGGCGTTGGCCGAGGGGATCTTCACCATGGAGTAGCCGAGGAAGAACAGGCCCACGAGGACGAGGGCGCACAGGACGAAGGTGCCCAGGACCATGCGCCAGGTGGGGAAGAGGCGGCGCCAGCCGGTGCGCTTGGGCCGCTTCGGGCGCTTGGGCCCGGCGCCGTCGGCGGGGCTCGCCGTGCTCGCCGTGCCGGGGGCGCCGGGCGTCTCGGGAGTGCCGGCCGCCGCGGAGGAGGCGGTCGCCCCGGGTGCGTGGGCCGGGCCGACGCGGGCCGGCCCGGGGGTGTGCGCCGCCTTGGGCCGGTGGTCCGCGTCGCCGGTCCGGCCCGCCCCGGGGACACCGGCCGCACCGGGGGTGCGGGCCGTGCCGGGGACACCGGCCGCCCCGGGGGCACCGGCCGCCCCGGGGGCACCGGCCGTTCCGGGGGTGCCGGTCGCTCCGGGCGTGCGGGCCGTCCGGGAGGCGGGGGCCGCTCCGGGGCCGCGTACGGCCCGCAGCTGCCGTGTCACCTCCGGCCCCCGCGCGTCCTCGGCCTCGCGCGCCGCCCCGGTCTCCCGTGCCGCTCCGGTCTCCGGCTTCGCCTTGGTCTCCCGCGTCGCCTCGGCTTCGCGGCCTGCCCCGGTTTCGCGGCCTGCCCCGGCTTTCCGTGCGTTTCCGGCTTCGCGTCCTGCCCCGGCTTCGCGTCCTGCCCCGGCTTCCCGTGCCGCTCCGGTTTCCCGTGCCGCTCCGGCTCCGTGCGCGGCTCCTGCCGTGCGCGCCGCCTGGGCCTTGCGCGCCGCTCCGGCCTTGCGTACCGCCTCCGCCTTGCGCGCCGCCTCGGCTTCGCGCGTGGCCTCGGCCTCGCGGCGCGCCGCTCCGGTCTCGCGTGCCGTCCCGGTCTCGCGTGTGCCCTCGGTCTTCCGGGCCGGCCGGGGTTCTCGTGTGCCTCCGGTCTCGCGTGCCGTCCGGGGTTCTCGTGCGTCCCCGGTCTCGCGTGTCGCCTCGGGTGTACCGGCAGCCTCGGGTGTGTCGGCCGCCTCGGGTGCGCCGGTCGCCCGGTCCTCGGTCGGCTGCTTCGGCTGCGGCTCGTCGCTCATGTGTTGCTCGGACTCCTGATTCGCCTCGTACGTGGCCGTACGTGTCGTACGCGTTCTGCGCCCCCTGTTGAAGACTCTCGCACCCTGCGTTCCGTTCCCGGCAATCGGCGCGTGTTGTGCCGCACGTGCCGCGCGCCGCACACGCCGGAGGGGCGCCCGGAAATTGCGTGGCGCGTGCGGGAGCCCGCCCACTAGGCTCCTGCGCTTCGCCGCCGTGGCGGGACGTGCGCGGGATCGCCGC
Organism: Streptomyces sp. NPDC031554; assembly: GCF_055580685.1. Classification (NCBI taxonomy): domain Bacteria; kingdom Bacillati; phylum Actinomycetota; class Actinomycetes; order Kitasatosporales; family Streptomycetaceae; genus Streptomyces; species Streptomyces sp. NPDC031554. The sequence continues at coordinate 142,757 of NZ_JBVIKX010000005.1, forward strand.
GGGTGAGGAGGGCTGGTGCCGTGGGTCCGGTGCGCTTGTACGCGGCCGTGGCGGCGGGGAGTTTCCGAAGGTACGCGACCTACCGTGCGGCGACGGCGGCGGGGGTGTTCACCAACACGGTCTTCGGCCTGATCCTCGTCTACACCTATCTCGCGCTGTGGGACGAGCGGCCGCAGTTGGGGGGCTACGACCAGGCGCAGGCGGTGACGTACGTGTGGCTGGGGCAGGCGCTGTTCGCGACGCTCGCGATGCAGGGCGGCGGCTTCGAGGCGGAGTTGACGGAACGCATCCGCACGGGCGCGGTGGTGATCGACCTGTACCGTCCGGCCGATCTGCAGATGTGGTGGCTGGCGGCCGACCTGGGGCGCTCGCTGTTCCAGTTGCTGGGCCGGGGGGTGGTCCCCTTCGTGTTCGGGGCGCTGCTCTTCCCGACGGCGCTGCCCGGCGACCCCCTGGTGTGGCTGCGGTTCCTGGTGGCCCTGCTGCTGGCGATGGTGGTGAGCTTCGGCATCCGGTTCCTGGTGGCGCTGAGCGGTTTCTGGCTGCTGGACGGCACGGGGGCGCTCCAGATGCTGGTGGTGACGGGGATGTTCTGCACGGGCATGGCGCTGCCGCTGAACGCCTTCCCGGAGCCGCTGGGACAGATCGTGCGGGCGCTGCCGTGGTCGGCGATGCTCCAGAGGCCGGCGGACCTGCTGATGGGGGAGGCCGGGGCGTGGGGGACGTACGCCTTCCAGGCGGGGTGGGCGGTGGTGCTGCTGGCGCTGGGGCGGGCGGTGCAGGCGGCGGCGACGCGGCGGGTGGTGGTCCAGGGTGGATGAGGCGCGGCCGGTGGACGGAGCGCGGCCGACGGAGCGGGCGCGGCCGGTGGACGAGGCACGGCCGGTGGACGAGGCGCGGCCGACGGGACAGGCGCGGTCGGTGGGCGGGGCGTGGCCGGTGGGCGGGGCGTGGCCGGTGGGCGGGGCCGGGCGGGTGCGGGAGGGGCTGCGGGCGTACCGGCTGATCGCGGGGATGTGGATCCGGTCGACGACGGCCTACCCGCTGTCGTTCGCGATGACGCTGCTGAGCGGCCTGCTGGTGACGGGGCTGGATTTCGTCGCGATCCTGCTGATGTTCTCGCGGATCGACGCGCTCGGCGGCTACTCGCTGCCGGAGGTGGCCCTCCTGTACGGCCTGTCCGCGACCTCGTTCGGGATCGCGGACCTGGCGATCGGCTCGGCGGGCCGGCTGGGCTCGCGGGTGCGCGACGGCACGCTCGACACGCTGCTGGTGCGTCCGGCGCCGGTGCTGGCGCAGGTGGCGGCGGACCGGTTCGCGCTGCGCCGGCTCTCCCGGATCGCGCAGGGGGTGCTGGTGCTGGGCTACGCGCTGACGGCGGTGGACGTCGACTGGACGGCGGCCAGGGTGGCGCTGGTGCCGGTGACGCTGGTCAGCGGTGCGGCGGTCTTCGGCGCGGTGCTGGTGGCGGGGGCGGCGTTCCAGTTCGTGGCGCAGGACGCGGCGGAGGTGCAGAGCGCCTTCACGTACGGCGGCCAGACGCTGCTCCAGTACCCGCCGACGGTGTTCGGGCGGGAGCTGGTGCGGGCGGTGACGTTCGTGTTCCCGCTGGCCTTCGTGAACTGGGTGCCGGCGGCGTACGTGCTGGGGCGGCCGTACCCGCTGGACCTGCCGCGGTGGACGGCCTGCGCCCCGCCGCTGGTGGCGGCGGCCTGCTGCGCGGCGGCGGGGCTGGCCTGGCGGGCGGGACTGAGGTCGTACCGGAGCACGGGAAGCTAGGGGAGGTCGTGGTGGAGGCGTTCATCGAACTCGACGGCGTGGAGAAGGTGTTCGACGTGCGCAGGCGCACCGGTCTCCTGCGGCGCGAGCGGCGGCGGGTGCGGGCGGTGGACGGGCTGTCGTTCACCGTGGCGCGCGGCGAGATCGTCGGGTACATCGGGCCGAACGGCGCCGGGAAGTCGACGACGATCAAGATGCTGACGGGCGTCCTCACCCCGAGCGGCGGCCGGCTGCGGGTGGCGGGCGTCGACCCGGCCCGGGAGCGGACCCGGCTCGCGCACCGCATCGGGGTGGTGTTCGGGCAGCGGACCTCGCTGTGGTGGGACCTTCCGCTGATCGACTCCTACCGGCTCGCGCACCGCATGTACCGCGTCCCGGACGCCCGTTACCGGGAGAACCTCGACCGGCTCGTCGAACTCCTCGACCTGGAGTCCCTGTTGGAGGTGCCGGTGCGGCAGCTCTCGCTCGGCCAGCGGATGCGCGGCGACATCGCGGCGGCGCTGCTGCACGACCCCGAGGTCCTCTACCTCGACGAGCCGACGATCGGCCTCGACGTCGTGTCCAAGGCGCGGGTGCGGGAGTTCCTGGGCGAGCTGAACGCCGCGCGCGGCACGACGGTCCTGCTCACCACCCACGACCTCCAGGACATCGAGCGGCTGTGCTCCCGCGTGATGGTCATCGACCACGGGCGCATGATGTACGACGGTCCGCTCGCGGGGCTGCACGAGGCGGGGGAGAGCGAGCGGACCCTGGTGGTGGACCTGGAGCGGGAACTCCCGCCCATCGACGCGGGGCCCGCGGCGCGGGTCGTGCGGGTGGAGGGGCCGCGCCAGTGGCTGGCCTTCCCGGCGTCGGTGTCGGCGGCCCCGCTGGTGGCGCGGATCGCGGCCGCGTACCCGCTGGTGGACCTGTCGGTGCGGGAGCCGGACATCGAGGCGGTGATCGGCCGCATGTACGCGGACCGGGAGACCGTGGTGCCGGGTGCGGGGAACTCGTAGGCTGCCGTGCATGACCGACGACGCAGTCCCGGACCTCCGTGCCTCCGACGCCGACCGCGAGCGCGTCGCCGAGGTCCTGCGGGACGCCCTCGCCGAGGGCCGGCTCGACATGGCGGAGTTCGAGGAGCGGCTGGACGCGACGTACCGGGCGCGGACCTACGGTGAGCTGACGCCGCTCACGCGCGACCTGCCGGCGGCCGGCGTCGCGGTGCCGCCCGCCGTGTCGCTGCGCAAGCCCGAGGAGCGGGGCGAGGGGGAGTGGGCGGGGCGGGTCACGGGCGGCGAGGGGTCGTCCGCGTGGGCCGTGGCCGTCATGTCCGGCTTCCAGCGCAAGGGCCGGTGGACGGTGCCCCGGCGGTTCACCGCCTTCACCTTCTGGGGCGGCGGCGAGCTCGACCTGCGCGAGGCGGACTTCGCGGCCGGGGAGGTCGTGATCAACTGCGTCGCCGTCATGGGCGGGCTGAACGTCGTGGTGCCGCCCGGCGTCGAGGTCGTGGTGCGGGGCATCGGGATCATGGGCGGCTTCGACCACCGGGAGGAGGGGGTGCCGGGCGCGCCGGGCGCCCCGCGGGTGGTGATCACCGGGTTCGCCTTCTGGGGCGGGGTCGGCGTCGAACGCAAGCCCCGTCGCGCCCGCGGGGAGCGGGAGCCGCGCCGGGGCCGGGACGGCCGGCGCCACCTGGAGCACTGAGGCACCCGGCCCGCGCCGCGCCTCCGTCGGCCCGCGCCGCGCCTCCGTCGGCCCGCGCCGCGCCTCCGTCGGCCCGCGCCGCGCCTCCGTCGGCCCGCGCCGTATCTCCGCCGCCCCGACCTCGCCCCGGCGCCGACCCCGCACACGGCCGGCCGGGGCTCCGACCCGGCCGGCCGCGGGCTACGACTCCGCCCGCCCCGCGCCCCCGAGCTGCTCCCGCCCGATCAGGCCGGCCATCTTGCGGTACCCCCGGTCGCTGGGGTGGAGGTGGTCGCCGGAGTCGTACTCCGCGCGCAGCCGCCGCGGGTCGTAGGGGTCCCGCATCGCCCGGTCCACGTCCACGACCGTGTCGTAGACCGAACCGGACCGGATCGCCGCGTTGACCGCCTGCCGCACCTCCTCGCGGGCGTCGGTGTGGCCGCGGAAGCCGCGGAAGGGGAGCAGGGTGGTGCCGACGGCCCTGACGCCGTGGGCGTGGGCGCGCCGGACCAGGGCGCGCAGGCCGTCGAGGACGGCGTCGGGGTCGGCGGTGGTGCGGGCGCGCAGGATGTCGTTGACGCCGAGGTCGATGACGACGACCCGCACGTTCGGCCGGCCGAGGACGTCCCGGTCGAAGCGGTTCAGGGCGCTGGGGTTGGCCGCGGGCCGGCCCGGCCCGTCGGTGAGGACGCGGTTGCCGCTGATGCCGGCGTTGACGACGCCGAGGCGCGGGGCGTGTCCGCCGTCGGCGGGGGAGGCGCGCAGCAGGTCGGACAGGACGTCGGGCCAGCGCCGGTTGGCGCCCGGGGTGGAGGTGGAGCCGTCGGTGATGGAGTCGCCGAGGGCGACGACGGTGCCGTCGGCCTCGGTGCTGAGGACGTCCAGCGCGGTGACGTAGCGCCAGGAGGTGATCCGCCCGGTGTACGGGTCTCCGCTCACGTCGCCGGTGTGCTCGCCGTCGGCGACGTGACTCGTCTGCCGGGCCCGGTGGTGGAAGGTGACCGGGCCCGCGGAGACCGGCGTGTACAGGCTGATCAGGACGTCGGTGTCGCCGGGGACGGCGAGCGGGGCGGCGTCGCTGACGGTCTGGCCGCCCGCCGGGATCGTGACCGCCGGCCGTCCGCCGAAGGTGAGCCGGCGCAGGGTGGCGGGGTCGGCGGCCGGGCCGTCGTCGTCCGCGGCGACGGCGAGGGTGGCGGCGCTCACGGTCAGCGGGCCGGTGCCGTGGAGATTGGACAGCGTGACGCGGGCACTCGTCCCCCCGACGCCGGTGTGGACGACGTTGCGCACCGTGCGTCCCGCCGTGCCGCCGGCCGCGGTGTGCGGTTCGCCGCCGGTCGGGGCGGCGGCCCAGCTGCCGACCCACACGCCGGTGGAGGCGGCCGCGGCGGGGTGCGGGCCGGTGCGGGAGGCGGCGAGGACGTCGTCGCGGCGGCGCCCGCCGTCCCCGGCGTCGACCCCGGCGTATATGGCGGCCGACAGGCCCACGACCACGGCGAGGAGCGCGGACAGGAGGGCGTGGTGGCGGACCTGGTGGCGGGCGCGGGGCACCCCGGCGACCCCGCCGTCATGCCTGGTCATGCGGGTGTTCTTCTCCTCGGACGAGGGAGCGGCGAGGCTCCGACGGGACATGCAGGAGATCACCGTCGAGCTCCCCCACCTGACAGACGCCGGGAACTCCTGTTTCGTTCCAGGAGTCGGACGGGTGGGGACACTGGTGGGGTGCGGACCACGGGGGACAGGGAACGGATGGAGCGGATGGAACGCAGGAGAACGCAGGACGGGGCGGCGCCCGCGGCGCGCGCCATGACCGTCTTCAGCGCCGCCGACGAGGAACGGCAGCGCGGGGTGCGGCGCATGAAGCTCACCGCGGCCGGGCTGCTGCTGTTCGTGGCGGTGGTGTACGGCCTCGCCGAGTGGGCCTCCCACCGGGGCGCCGGCGCCTGGGCGGGGTACGTGGCGGCGGCGGCCGAGGCGGGCATGGTGGGCGCGCTCGCCGACTGGTTCGCCGTCACCGCCCTGTTCCGCCGTCCGCTGGGCCTGCCCATCCCGCACACGGCGATCATCCCCACGAAGAAGGACCAGCTGGGCGTCTCCCTCGGCGAGTTCGTCGGCGAGAACTTCCTGTCCGGCGAGGTCGTGCGGCAGCGGCTGCGCGCGGTCGGCATCGGCAACCGGCTGGGCGCCTGGCTGGCGGAGCCCGAGCACGCCGACCGGGTGACGGCGGAGCTGGCGACGGCGCTGCGGGGCGCGCTGACCGTGCTGCGGGACTCCGACGTGCAGGCGGTCGTCGGGGAGGCGATCACCCGTCGGGCGGACGCCCAGGAGATCGCGCCGGGCATGGGCAAGATGCTGGAGAAGGTCGTCGCGGACGGCGGTCATCGGCGGGCCGTCGACCTGGTGGTGGGGCGGGCGCACGACTGGCTGGTGCTGCACTCCGACTCGGTGATGGACGCGGTGCAGGGCGGCGCGCCCGGCTGGACGCCCCGGTTCGTCGACAAGCGGATCGGCGAGCGGGTCTACAAGGAACTGCTGCGGTTCTGCGCGGAGATGCGGGACATGCCCTCCCACCCGGCCCGCGGCGCCCTGGACCGCTTCCTGCGCGACTTCGCCGCCGACCTGCAGTCCGACACCGACACCCGCGCGAAGGTGGAGCGGCTCAAGGGCGAGGTGCTGGGCCGCGGCGAGGTCCAGGACCTGATCGCGTCCGTGTGGACGGCCGTGCGCGCGATGATCGTCTCCGCGGCGGAGGACGAGCGCAGCGAGCTGCGGCTGCGGGTGCGGGCCGCGCTGCTGTCGCTGGGGTCCCGGATGGCGACCGAGCGGAAGGTGCAGGACAAGGTCGACGGCTGGGTGGAGGGCGCGGCGGTGCACGTGGTGTCGACGTACCGCAAGGAGATCACTCTGCTGATCACCGACACCGTGGCCGGCTGGGACGCCGAGCACACCACCCGCAAGATCGAGGCGCACATCGGCCGCGACCTGCAGTTCATCCGCATCAACGGCACGGTGGTCGGCTCGCTGGCGGGCCTGCTGATCTACACGGTGGCGCGGGCGCTGGGGGCGTAGCGGCGGGCCCGCCGGCCCGCACGGTGGCGGGAGGGGGCGGGGGCGTACCGGCGGGCCCGCGGGCCCGCACGGCGGCGCGGTGGCGGGAGGGGGCGGGGGCGTACCGGCGGGTCCGCGGGGAACCCGGTGGTGGTTCCGCTCGACGAGGAGGGAGCCCATGGCCACCACCGCACCGGCCGAGACCGGCCGAACCATCACGACGAACATCCCCGCGCGCCTGGACCGCCTCCCGTGGTCCCGCTGGCACTGGACGATCGTGATCGGTCTCGGCACCGTGTGGATCCTCGACGGCCTCGAGGTCACGGTCGTCGGCAACATCGCCGGACGCCTGTCGGAGCCCGGCAGCGGCCTGCCCATCACCTCCGGGCAGGTCACCGGCATCGCCGCCGCCCTGTACGTGGCGGGCGCCTGCGTCGGCGCGCTGTTCTGGGGGCGCCTGACGGACCGCTGGGGGCGCAAAAAACTCTTCATGATCACCCTGGCGGTCTACCTCGCGGCGACCGCGCTGACCGCGATCTCCTTCGACACCTGGTGGTTCCTGCTCTTCCGCTTCCTCACCGGCTTCGGCATCGGCGGCGAGTACGCGGCGATCAACTCCGCGATCGACGAACTGATCCCGGCGAAGTACCGGGGCCGCGTCGACCTGATGATCAACGGCAGCTTCTGGCTGGGCGCGGTCGGCGGCTCGCTGCTGTCGATCGTCGCGCTGAACACCGACCTGTTCGCGGCGAACGTGGGCTGGCGGCTGACGTTCGCGCTGGGCTCCGTCCTCGCCCTGGTCATCCTCCTCGTACGGCGCCACGTCCCGGAGAGCCCGCGCTGGCTGCTGATCCACGGCCGGGACCGGGAGGCGGAGGAGATCGTCTCCTCCATCGAGCGGCGGATCGAGGCCGAGCGGGGCGGGTCGCTGCCGGCGGCCGAGGGCGAGCTGACCATCCACCAGCGGCGCAGCGTCTCCTTCCTCGAGATCGGCCGCACGGTCTTCTCCGACTACCGCCGGCGCGCGATCCTCGGCTTCTCCCTCTTCATCGGGCAGGCCTTCCTCTACAACGCGATCACCTTCGGCTTCGGCGCGATCCTGACCACGTTCTTCGACGTGCCGACCGGCCACACCGGCTACTACTTCGCCGTGATCGCCCTCGGCAACTTCTGCGGCCCGCTGCTGCTGGGCAAGCTGTTCGACACCGTCGGCCGCCGGATCATGATCTCGTCGACGTACCTGCTCTCCGGCCTGCTGCTGTTCGCCACGGCCTGGCTGTTCGACCGCGGCGCGCTGAGCGCGACCACCATGACGGCCTGCTGGTGCGCGGTGCTGTTCTTCGCCTCCGCGGGTGCCTCCAGCGCCTACCTCACGGTCTCCGAGATCTTCCCGATGGAGACCCGCGCGATGTCCATCGCCTTCTTCTACGCCCTCGGCACCGCCGCCGGCGGCATCAGCGGTCCGCTGCTGTTCGCCGACCTCACCGGCACGGGCGAGGTCGGCGACACGGTCCTCGCCTTCCAGATCGGCGCCGCCCTGATGTGCGCGGCGGGTCTGGTCGCCGCGTTCCTCGCGGTCAAGGCGGAGGGGCGCTCCCTGGAGGACATCGCCAAGCCGTTGACGGCGGTGGCGGCGAAGGCCCGTACGAAGGCGGGGGCCGGGGCGGCCGCCACGGCGGGGAGGTCCGACGGCCCGAAGGGCCCGCAGCCGCCCCAGGGGCCGACGACGGCCACGGCCTGACGGCGGCCACGGTCTGACGGCGGTCCCGGCCTGTCGGTGATCACCGCTCGACGGCGGTCCCGGCCCGGCGGTGCCGCGCGCCGGGACGTGACGGAGCCGGTGAGGGCGCCCCCGCCCTCACCGGCTCCGGTGCTGTCGGGCCGGGGTCCGACGGGTCCGACGGGTCTTACGCCCTGCCCGTCGCGCGGCCTACGCGCCCGTCGTCGACCCGGGCCGGACGATCATCAGGACCGTCACCGTCGCCCACAGCAGGTTGAAGATCCCGGTGGACATGGCGAGCCGGACGGTCGCCCGCCGGGTCACGGTGCCCGTGCCGCCGGCGGTGCTCCCGGTGCCGTCGTCCGTACCGGGGACGCCCTCCACGAGGACCTCCTGACCCGGCAGCACGAGCACCACGAGGACGATCGCGGCCGCCACGGTCAGCGCGATCGACACGATCAGCCAGGCGTCGCCGAGCACCCCCATCGCGCTCGCGGTGAGGAACCCGAAGACGGGGACGGCGATCCCGACGGCGGCGTACACCCGGCAGATCCGGTGCAGCAGCCCCACGGTCCCGGCCGCGCGGACGTCGTCCGGGGCGGCCAGGGCCCGGCGCGCGGCGGGCGGGAACATGCTCGCGGCGACGGTGACGGGACCGATCGCGACGATGGCGGCGATGACGTGGACGGCGAGGAGGAACTTGGTCACGCGCCGACGCTAGGCGTCCGGCGGGCCCGGCAGAAGTGGCGGGAGTGCCACGGGCCGACGGATTCCCGCCAGCCGGTTCCGCGGCCGGTCACGCAACCGGTTCCGCGGCCGGTTCCGCAGTCGTCCCGCGGCCGTTCCCCCGCCGTTCCGCGGCCGGTGGCGAGCGGGAGCCGGAGGGGCGCCCCCGCCGTTTCCCCGGTCGGAGGCTTGGCGGTATCCCGTCGTACCCCTACGCTCTCGCCATGCACACCGTCGCCGTTCTGGCCCTGGACGGGGTCATCCCCTTCGACCTGTCCGCCCCCATCGACGCCTTCGGCTGGGCCCGGCTGCCCGACGGCCGGGAGGCGTACCGGGTGCGGGTCTGCTCGCCGTACCCGTCGGGCGAGGTGGACGCGGGGGCGTTCACGGTGCGGGCGCCGTACGGTCTGGAGGCCCTCGCGGAGGCGGACACGATCATCCTGCCCGGCGTGCGCGAACCGCGGGACCCGCTGCCCGACGGCGTCGCGGAGGCGCTGCGCGCGGCGGCGGCGAACGGCACGCGCATCGCGTCGATCTGCGTCGGCGCGTTCCTGTTCGCCGCGACCGGCCTGCTGGACGGCCTGCGCGCGACGACCCACTGGATCGCCGCCCGCGACCTGGCCGAACGCCACCCGGAGATCACCGTCGACGCGAACGTCCTCTACGTCGACAACGGCCAGTTCCTGACCTCGGCGGGCGCCGCCGCGGCCCTCGACATGTGCCTGCACATGATCCGCGGCGACCACGGGTCGGCCGTCGCCGCGCAGGCCGCCCGCATGTCGGTCATGCCCCTCGAACGCGAGGGCGGCCAGGCCCAGTTCATCGTCCACGACCTGCCGCCCGCCCCGTCCGGGGCCACCCTGGAGCCCGTCCTGCGCTGGCTGGAGGAGCACTGCGCCCGCGACCTCACCCTGGACGAGATCGCGGCCCGCGCGGGCATGAGCACCCGCACCCTCAACCGCCGCTTCCGCGAACAGGCCGGCACCACGCCCCTGCAGTGGCTGCACCGGGCGCGGGTGCGGCGGGCCCAGTACCTGCTGGAGACGACCGCGCACCCCGTCGAACGCATCGCCGCCCAGACGGGCTTCGGCTCCCCGACCGCCTTCCGGGAACGCTTCCGCAAGGTGGTGGGGACGAGCCCGCAGGGATACCGGCGGGCGTTCCGGTCGGGTGCGGGCACGGGACCGGGGGCTGTTCCGCAGGCGGGATAGGGGCCCGCGGGGTCGGGCTCGGGCTCGGGGGCCAGGTCGGGGTCGGGACCGTGGGGCCGGTGGGGTCAGCCCCGGCGGTCCGCGACCGCCCAGGAGGCCAGGGCGACGGCGCCCGCGACCCCGAACACCGACGGCCAGGCGCCCACCTTCTTGGCCAGCGGATGCGACCCGGCGAACGCGGCGACGTACGCCACGCCCAGCGCGCCCGCGGCCTTCCCGCCCGCCCGCTGCCGCCACTGCCGCCCCGCGGCGGCCCCCGCCACGGCGAGCACGGCCCCGCCGAGCGGCCGCTTCTTCGTCCACCGGGCCACGCCGTACCCGCCGACGAGCCCGCCCGCGGCGATCACCGAACTGGGAACCTTCGCCATCACTGCCTCCACGCATCGAGTCCCCCGAAGTAGCCCGAAGGCTAGTGCGCGACCACGCGACACCCCCGAGTTGAGTCCAGGCTTGTCAAGTTTCCTCCTTCGCGCTATATAAGAAGTCGTAGGGCATCGCACCGACAGTTATGACGAGAGGAGTGGACTGTGATGCTCATGCGTACCGACCCCTTCCGCGAATTCGACCGACTCGCGCAGCAGGTCTTTGGTACCAACGCCACCGCGGGGAACGGCAACCGCCCCGCCGCCATGCCGATGGACGCCTACCGCTCGGGGGACGACTTCCTCGTCCACTTCGACCTTCCCGGCATCGACCCCGAGTCGATCGAGCTGGACGTCGAACGCAACGTCCTCAGCGTCCGCGCCGAGCGCCGCACCCCCGCCCCCGAGGGCGCGGAGCTGATCGTCGCCGAGCGCCCGACGGGCACCTTCACCCGCCAGCTCTTCCTCGGCGACACCCTGGACACGGACCGCATCGACGCCTCGTACGAGGCCGGCGTCCTGACCCTGCGCATCCCCGTGGCCGAACAGGCCAAGCCGCGCCGCATCCAGATCTCCGGCGGCGACACCGGCCGCAAGCAGATCAGCGGCTGACGTCCTCCCGCGACACGCCCCGTGGCCCCGAGATCCCGCTCGGGGCCACGGGGCGCGCGCCCGCCCCTCGCCGCGTCCCCGCGCATCCCACCGGCCCGCACCCGGAGGAGGAACCCGAACGATGACGACGACCGCGACGACCACCGCACAGCCGCCGAGGACGGTGATCCCGGCCCCGCAGCGGTCCGTACGCGCGACGACCACCGACCACGACGTTCTCGACCACCGCGCCGACCGCGCCGACCGCGCCGACCGCGACGGCTGGAGCGAACTGATCGCGGCCGTACGGGAGTCGGGCCACTACCCGACCACCGCCGAGGCCGAACACGTCACCCGCACGGTCCTGACCGCCCTGGGCGGCCAGATCGCCGGCGACGAGCGGGCGGCCCTGACCCGCGCGCTCCCGGCGCGGGCGGCCGAACTGCTCGCCTCCCCGGCCCCCGCGCCCCGCCGCCGCTCGGCGCGGGAGTTCGCCGACGCGATCGCCGCCCGCATCGAGGGCGCCACCCCCGCCACGGCCCGCTGGCACGCCGGCTCGGTCCTCGGCGCCCTGCCACCCCTGCTCGGCGACGCCCTCACCGACCGCGTCCTCGCCCAGCTCCCGCCCGGCTGCGCCCTGCTGTTCGGCCGCGCGGAACTGACCGCCCGTACGGCCTGAGGGCGCGGCCCCTCGCCGGGGCTGCCGCCGCCGACTTACGGCGAGCACGCCGGCGGCGGCAGAGACGGGGAACAGCGGTCCCGGCTCACCCGCGACCAGGCAGGATCATCCGTCCGGTCACCAGGACGTCGTGATTGGCGAAGAGCGTGTCCAGGACGAATCGCCGACGGATGTACGCCGTCCACCTCACGTCGGGCAGGTCCGCACCGGCCCCGACCACCCTGGCGCGGCTCGCCTGGGTCAGGATCCAGCGAGCCTGCTCCCCCTCCTGAGCGCGGCCGCCCACCTCCCGTGCCAGACCCCAAAGTTCCTCACCGTCACCGTCACGGTCACGGTGCCTGCCGACGACCGCGACGAGCCCGATCTCCCCCAGACCGCGCTCGTCGCCGGACCGGGTCGTGTAGGCGACGGTGAGGGCGTCGAGGGGGAAGACCGTCACGCGGCTGGTTGCTGTCAGCTCGGTCGCGGACACGGGGGGGAGCCCCCTTCCGGGGAGGCGGGCGGTCGGGGGCGACCTGACGGCGGCCGTCCCGACCCGCGGTGAAGGGGGAGGCGTCAGCAGCAGGGCCCGTCACCGCAGCACGCGGGCGCGTTGCACTCGGCGGCCGTACCCCACAGCCGTTCGTCGACGGCGAAGCCCGCGGCGTGCAGCCTGCCCACCACGTCGACCATCAGGCCGCTGGTGCGGACCTTGGAGTTCGGCCGGTGGTGCAGGAAGTGCCCGAAGCTGCGCCGGCACCACTCGGCGTACCAGTCGGTGTGCAGGACGAGCGTGTGCCACCCGGGGTCCACCTGCCGCGAGGGCGCCATGCGCGCGCCCTCACCGCTGGTGCCCATGACGAAGACCAGGGCGAGCGCCTGGTCGACGACCTGATCGGCGACACAGCGCTCCATGCCGTACTCGTCGGCGCAGAAGCCGGCGAGCATCTCGAACTCGGCGTCGGCGACGAGGGAACGACCGGTGCGCGTCCCTGTGGACACGGCGGTGACGGTCATGGGGTGGCCTCCTTGGTGTGGGTAGTGCCGCATGGGGCTTCGGTGTGCGGGTGGGTTCTGGGCAGCACGGATTCACCTCGTGGTCGAAGGACCGTCGGGAACCTCTCCTGCGTTTCCGCGCATATGACGAGGCCAGGAGAAGGGCTTGCGGCGGGCTGACAGCCGCGCAGAAAGACGGCACCGCCTTCAGTACGAGAAGTCCCTCTCGTACGACTGCGCGCACGATCGGCGGACGCCCCCGGGGCGGCTCAGGAAGGTATGGCGCTTCGGCTCCGGCTCTCACCGGCCAGACGCCTGATCGCCCGGAGAACGATTTGCAAACGGCGCTCGTCGAGACGTTCCACGGTGGAGAGGTAGCTGTGCCTCAGTCCCACGATGGACAACACGATCCCGAGAAAAGCACGTTCGCCTTCGCTCAGTCCGAAGGTGTACAGACGTCCGGCCATGCCCTCCCACCGGCAGGTCGTGACACCGCTCCGCTCCGTCACGAGAGCCGCACGGACGTCGTCCCGTGCGAGGATCCGCTCCTCTTCGACGAGGGCCGTCACGGCGACGCGGTCGCGCGGACCGGCCGTCGACCGCAGGAGACGCTCACCAAGTGACGGAATGCCGAGCGCGTCGGTGCTGTGAGTCCGGTGAGGTGCCCCGGCCTCTGCGCTTCGGGTGACTGCCGCGGCAGTGGGCTTCGTGGTCATGTCCGGGACGTTAGCCAGCGCGATTGCGCGTCTGCTCGCCGATTGCGCGCGATTGCGGATCGGCACCCGGCGTTTGCCGGAGATTGTCTACGGGAGGTCCAAAGACGCTCGTGCCCGGCCGATCAGGCGGCGCGCCGGCGTCCCGGACTCGGCCGACTCCGCAAGCCAGTCCCACGCCCGTTCGTACAGTCGGAGGTCGTCCTCGCCGGTGAGCCACAACTCCTCACTGATCGTCTCGACGACGACCAGTCTGCGGTCGTAGATCCAGAAAGCATGTGGTGCCGTCCGGCGGAGTTGTGTCCCGAAGGGCAGAATTCCGAGCTCGATCCGGCGCTGCCCCACCAGGTTGTACAGCCGATCCAATTGCTCGGCCATGACATCGGCCGGGCAGGAGCGGTGATACAAGGCGGCCTCGCACACGAGGAACCGGAACGTCTTCGCGGGGTCGTACAAAGCCTCTTGGCGGCGCATCCGAGCCTCGACTGCGGCCTCGGTGGTCGGGGCGATGCCCCGGAACTCGGCGTTGGCGTCGAAAATGGCACGGGCGTACTCAGGAGTCTGGAACAGCCCCGGAACGCGTGACACCTCCAGGCCGCGGATCGCCCTGGTGACCTCGGTCTGCCGGACCGCGATCTCCTGGCGGCCGCGGTGCCCGCCGGCCAGTTGACGACGCCAGGAGCGGTGCCGCTGTCCCGATTCCAGTCCGGCCCGCAGCCCTTGAAGCTCAGCCTCTGCGCCCGGCTGCCCGCAGACGTGCGCCCATGCGGTCAGGTCGGCCGCGGACGGGGTCTGTCTGCCGTTCTGGAGCCGGGAGACCTTCGATGGCTGGCAGCCGAGCCGGGAAGCGATGGTCTTTCCGTCCAGACCGGCCTCGGCGCGCAGTTCACGCAGCCGTGCGCCGAGGGCTTCTCTGGCGGTCTGGTAGTCCGTGCTCACACGGTGGAACGTACCTGTCCGGTGAACTCTTCGATACGCACCGCATGGTGCCAGGCGGCGTCCCGTGCCTGGCAGGCGGCGAGGACCTCGGCTGGGTCCTCGGTGACGTACACGCCCAGCGTCGTGTCCTCGTCGTCGAACGCGAAGCGGACGAGAGTCCTGGAGTCGAAGAGCCAGAAGTCATGGTCCGGCAGCCGCAGTTCCCGAGCGCGGTCGCGGCCCAGGATGCGGATGTCCTCGCCCGCGCCGACGTTGCTGGGGGCACTCGCGAGGAGGAACTCCTGCCCTCGGGTGGGCGGTTCGTCGACGAGTCGCACGCGTTCGAACCGCTTGCCGAGAGCCGTCTGGGCCCGGACGTTCTCACGCCAGGCGTTGTCCGGGTCACGGGCGATGTCCTCGCCCGCGAGGAACCGGTCCCACTTGGGGCTGTTGCGGTCGGAGGCGTATCCCCGACGGGTCTCCAGGCGCCAGGCGGTGTGCCTGAAGCCGTGGAACAGGTCCGCGATCGATGCGAACGGCTGGAGTTCGGGAACGCCGCTCCGCGGGGCGAACCGTGTCAGCAGGCTGCGCGGGACGCGGACGAAGGTCTCGGTCTCCTTCACGTCCCGCAGCTGCGCCAGGTGCCCGGGGTCGGTCTCACGCTCACCCTGTACGAGGACCTCGTCGGTGCCCTCGACGTCGTACAGGGTGGGGCAGTCGCCGTCGTCGCTGGTCGTCCCGATGAGCCTGAGCGTCATGCCGTCCTCCACCTGTGCTTGTCGGACACCCAGGATGTTCTCGCCGACCCGGGTGGCGCTCGGCGATTGCGGCGGATTGCGCACGTGGTGCGGACGAAGGGGATTGCGCGCAAGCGGGAGTGGTGACCGCCGCACGGGACTTGCCCGCAGTGCGTCGGGATCCCGGCCGTCCCGAGCGCTCAGCCCCGCGTACCCTCCCGCACCGCACGCAGGAACGAACGCCAGGCCGTGCTCCCGACCGTGACGACGACTTCCCCCGTCCCCTTCGAGTCCCGCACGAGCGCTCCGCGCCCGCTCGACGCGCACTCGACGCACTCGCCTCCCGCCCCGTTGCTGTAGGAGGACGTGAACCACGTCGGACGGTCGTCGCCGCCGGGAAGGGCAGTGCTCACCTTGCGAACTCCTTCGAGATCGACTCGATCAGCCGGGTCGAACGCTGCGGGCTGAGGGCCGCGGCCCGCAGGCCGTCGAACGCCCGGGTGTACTCACGGACATGATGCTCGCCCTCCAGGTAGACCGCATCGGTGATGCCGTCCCGGTAGACGATGTCGGGGTCCTCCGGGGCCGGGAAGCCCAGCATGGTGAACGACCCCGTGGCCGGATACGTGCCCGAGTCGAAGGGGAGGACCTGCAAGGTCACGGCCGGCAGGCGGACGGCGTCCAGGAGGCGTTCCATCTGCTCCCGCATGAGCGCGCGGTCACCGATGACGTTGCGGAGCGCGCCCTCGTTCACGACGAACCACGCTTCGGGCGCCTCCGGGCCACTGATCATGGCCTGGCGCTCCATGCGCACCCGTACGGCCCGGTCGATGTCCTCGGCGGACATGTGCGCGCCGGTCCGGTGGAGCTCGGAGGCGTAGGCGTGGGTCTGCATGAGACCGGGCACCAGCTCGCACTGGTACTGCCGGAAGGTGGAGGCGTCCTGCTCCAGGCCGATGTAGATGTTGAACCACTCCGGAACACCGGAGCCGTGCACCTGCCACCAGCCCCGCACCCTGGCCTGCCGGGCGAGCGACTTGAGGAACTCCCGCAGCTCGTCCCCCGTGCCGTAGAAGCGGCACAGGGCGTCGATGTCGGAGGGCTGGACCCGCCCGCTGCCCGTCTCCATGCGGTTCACCTTGGAACCGCTCCAGTCCAGGGCTTCGCCGACCTGGGCACAGGTGAGCGCGCTCCGCTCGCGGAGCTTCTTCAGCTCGATCGACAGGCGGCGCCGGCGTGCCGTGGGTGATCCGGCCATGTGAACCCCGTTCCGTGTAGCGGGTGTTCAGTCTCACGCCCAGAGGTGTGCCTGCCAATCACTCGGAAGTGGGAATCCCGCCGTGCACATTGCACGAAGGGATCTGCAACCCCCACTCTGATCGCGAGGCGATGACTCCGCGTCACGCCTCGTGACCCTTCGTCGCCTACGGGGGGTCTCGTCGTAGCGAGAGGGGTTTTCGTGGCTCAGGAAGCGTGCATGAGGCGCAAGCCGTGGGACCGTGCCTTCACGGCCGAGCCCGCGGAGGTGGCCGGCCTGCGCCGGGTCGTGCGGTCGCACCTCGGCATCTGGGGCCTGCACGGGGTCGTCGACGAGGCCCAGCTCTGCGTCAGCGAGCTGGTGTCCAACGTCATCACGCACGTGGGCCCCGGAACCCCGGCGACCCTCGCGGTCTCGATGAACGGCGTGCGCCTGCGCATCGAGGTCCACGACCCCGACACCCGCGCCCTGCCCACCCTGCTCGACACGCGGCTCGACGCCGAGGGCGGCCGGGGCATGGCGCTCGTCGACGCGGTCGCCGCGCGGTGGGGCGTCGACCTCGGCCCCGACCGCAAGGTCACCTGGTGCGAGCTGGCGACGGGACTGACGTCACCGGACGGTCACGTGGAGGACCCCGGCGTGCGGCGGGCCGAGACCCTGCTGGAGCTGTGCGGGGACGGACGACCGCCCTGCCTGCCCGGCACGGGAAGACTGGGCAGGACCATGGCCGAGGAGTCGGTGATCTCGCTCGTCACGGACCTCCTCCACTGGCTCCGCGCCCACGGCTGCGACGTGGAGAACGCCCTGGACCGGGCCCAGACCCGCTACGACGCCGAAACGGGCGCGGCCGGCCACGGGGCCTCCCGAGAGACGACCGTCTGACGGCGGCATCCTTGACGGGCCTCCGCCCGTCTCCGAGGCGAATTGACGGCATTCGCAACCCCCGCGACGTCTCACCCGGCGACAAGCCGAAGCTCCCGCGGCGCCGCCACTTCATGTCTGAGCAGCGAAGACATCACGCAAGGCTCGGAAAGAGAGCAGTCCCTAAGGAGTCTGGTACGGCCGACGCGCTTCCGTGGTGGCCAGCAGCAGAGCTTCAGCGGAGGTTGGGGCACCGTACCTGAGGAGTTCCAGTGCGGTGCGCAGGACTTCACGGTCGGGCTTGTCCCGTCCGTAGATGTGGAGAAGGTCCCTGGCCAGATCGTCCTGGCCTTCCTGAGTCAGCAGGACGACCAGCAAGGCCGTCTCAGCCGGGCTGTAAGCGTCCGTTGTGTGCCGAAGAAGCGCCAGTACCTCATCCGCTTGCCGGCCGCCGTCATACAGAGTTTCTGCTCGCCTGGCAACGTTGCGGGCGGCCGCTGTATCGAGTTCAGTCCGCTGCCGGTCCCCTGCCTGACGGGGGACCGGCAGCGGAGCGACGACCGGAGCGTCAGGCGAAACGGCGGGTGAGCCGGCTTCGAGGAGGCTGACCCGTTCGCGCAGTGAGGCGGCTTTCCGCCGCAGCACCTTGTACTTCCGCTGAAGGGAACGCAGGCTGTCGGCCTTCAGCGAGGTTTGCTTCCGCAGCTCCTCATGTTCCGTGTGTAGCTCCTCGTATGCACCTATGAGCTGCTCATTCTCGTGCTCGACCGCGCGTAGTCGGCTGGCCGCCGACTCCAGGTCCGTGCTCAGTTGCGAGGCGGTTTTACCGCTCTGTTCGGCCGCCGCCTTCGCGTGCAACTGGTGCAAGTCTGTCAGCGTGACGCCGACCTCTATGCCGCGCGTCGCGGCGTCAGCGCTCGCTGCCTTGAAGAGGATCTCCACCGAGCTTCGCTGGGGCAGCACCTTTCCGCTGAGCGCCCTCGAAAGGGCGCTTTCGCACATTTTGAGACGGTCGGCGACCTCGCCCTGAGTTGGGCGATGAGCTGACGCGTTGCCGCCCTTCGGCACGATGAGCAGGAGAGGGCAAAGGCGCTGAAGGGTGGTGGCGAGTTCACGCCTTGCTGGCGAAACGTCACTTCCGAAGGGTTTCTTCGCCCACGCGTATGGAGGGCGGCTGTTTCTGTTGTAGGGCACGCTCCTGAGACCTCCCCATTTCTGGCAAATCAGCCTGCTAACAGGCTTGTTGCCAAGGTTCTTACTCATTCTGCCGTAGCGGTGACGGAGTTGTGCTTGCTTTTGATGAGCAAGGCTTGCTTTGTGTCAGGCAAGTGTTCAAAGGGGATTGAATCTCGGCACTCGTGGTGTTCACTGGAGGTCGGCCGCTCTTGAAGCGGGGGGCGACCAAAAGGCGAACACCTGTACAAAAACGGCAGTTCTCTTGTGCCGTTATGCAGTAGTGCGCGCCTTTGGGTCGGATTCAGGTGATTCATGGGAGGGAACGGATGACCACGCTGCCGTCTTGGCGGGACACGACCTACGGGACCAGCAAGCTCGGAACGAAGGCGCGTGTCGCGCTGTGGCTGATCCAGGAGGTGAAGGAGAACGGCACCTTCACCAAGGCCGACCTGCGGGCCGCGTTCCCGGACGTGGCGCAGATCGACCGGCGCATGCGTGACCTGCGTGACCACGGCTGGGAGATCGCCACGAGCCGCGAGGACCCGACGCTGCAGCAGCAGGAGCACCGCTTCCGCACCAGGGGCGCCGACGTCTGGATCCCGGGCCAGGCGAAGACGCCCGTGCACAAGGGCAGCATCACCAACGCCCAGCGGGCGAAGGTGTTCCAGGATGACGGCTACCTCTGCCGGACCTGCGGTGTGACGGGCGGCGAGACGTACGGGGACGGAGGACTGGAGCAGGCCGTGCTGAACGTGGCTCGCCGGCCGGTCATCCAGTCGGACGGCAGTGTCGAGCACCAGCTCGTCACGGAGTGCCAGCGGTGCGGCCGGGGCAACGTGGACCGGACCGTGCACATGGAGGACATCCTGGCGGAGATCGAGTCGCTGGCCCCGGTGGAGCGGCGGGTGATCCGCGGGTGGATCGCGGCGGACCGCCGTAACCACAACGCGTTGGAGAGGCTGTGGGGGCGGTACCGGACCCTGCCTGAGGACGCACGCAAGGCCGTGGCCAGCAAGCTCGACGGTACGGACGACTGAGACAGGACGGGATGATGATGCGTGAGTTTCCGGCCCCGCCGAGGGCGGCCGAGTTCAGCGAACTGGTCAGTAAGAGGGTCGAGGAGGCCAAGGCGGCCGGCGGTACGCGGGAGACCGTGACCGTCGACTGGAACGGGCAGCAGGCCCATGTCGAAGTGATCGACCTGCCGCTGAGGAGCCTCTATTACAACCCCAGCACCCACCGGATCCGGGCTCAGCGCAGCCACGATGCCGAGCGGGACGCGGCGCTGGACAAGGACCCTTGGAGTGCGGAGAGCCAGGACTACCTCGACTTCCTGCTCAAGGCGGATCCCGAGAACACGAGTGTGCGGGACAAAGACTTCGATGTCCTGAAGGACAGCCTTGGCCAGTTCGGGCAGAACGACCCCGGGCTCGTGACCCGGCACGGGGTGCTGGTCAACGGCAACACCCGAGCCGCCGCGCTTCGCGAACTCCGCGCGCAGTCGATGCGCGTGGGCGTGCTGCCGGCGTCGTTCACCTGGGGCGACATCAATGCCGTCGAACTGGCCTTGCAGCTCCGCAAGGACCACCGGCGTGACTACTCCTTCATCAACCGCCTGATCGCCATGGAGGAGCAGGCGGCGCTGGGCCGTACGCCGGAACAGATCGCCAAGGACTTCCGGATCCAGGTGCGCACCTACCACCAGGAGCGGTGGATCCTGAGCACGATCCGCGAACTGAACGAGCGCAGCCGCACCGGCGGCGGCAACAGCCTGCGCCTGGTGGACTGGGAGGGCGCGACGGAGCGGCTCAGGGAGCTGCACCGGCTGTACGTGAAGCTAGAAGCGGTGGACCGTGACCAGGCTGAGGTCCTGAAGGAGCTGCGCTTGGCCGCGATCCTCCTGAACTTCTCCAAGACGGATGTCCGTCATATCGACGAGGACTTTTTGAAGGCCGGGCTTGAGCGGCAGTTGCCCATAGGCGGCACGGCCGCGCAGCCGCAGTCGGTGTCCATCCCCGGTCTGGGCCTGGAAGTGCCCGCCGCCTCCTCCGCCGTCGCGGAGGCCAGGGCGATGAACGACGAAATCCTCCGTGCCGCCGCGGTGGTGCGGAACGGAGCGTCGGATTTCGGGAACGAGCAGAAGGCTGCCGCGCAGGACACCTGGGACAGCACGAAGAACGCGTTCGACGAGGCGATCGAGGCGGCGGGTCGCAGCGCCAGGCTCCGCAGGCGCAAGCAGCTCGCCCCGGCCCGGCTGACGGAAGCCTGCGCGAGCATCGACCAGTGCGTGAGCGACCTGGTGCAGGCACGGACCTCCCGCAGCCTGGACGAGGAAGCGTTCGATGACGCGGTGGTCAAGCTGCGGAGCAGCCTCCTCAAGCTCGCGCAGCAGGCCGGCCGCGGGCTGCCGCAGCCGGGAGACGGCGTGGCATGGCTGCTGGAAGCGGTCGCGACGGAGGGTCCCCGGTGACCAGTCCCGTCGATGAGAAGTCGCTGCGCCTCGGGTTCGATGAGACCCGGACCCGGGT
Organism: Streptomyces sp. NPDC031554; assembly: GCF_055580685.1. NCBI lineage: Bacteria > Bacillati > Actinomycetota > Actinomycetes > Kitasatosporales > Streptomycetaceae > Streptomyces > Streptomyces sp. NPDC031554. Next base: position 163,707 of record NZ_JBVIKX010000005.1, read on the forward strand.
GGTTCTGCGTACCACCGAATCGTTCCAGCAGGAACTTGTACAACTGGCTGCCCGGTTCCGCACCGGCGGCCAGCTCGGCCCCCTGAGCGCCTCCGTCTCCCTGGACGAGCTGCTCGCGGGCCTCGGTCTCCTCGGAACCTGGTCCGACCCGGCCGGCGTGGAGTGGGCGGATGACCTGCGGGAGCTGGTCTCTGGTGTAGTCCGGGACGCGCACACCGTGCAGCAGCGGCTCGCTGGGCGGGACGCGCCCGGCGAGGTCGCACCCGACGAGGTGCTCTCCCTCCTTGGCGACACCTGGAAAGGCGAACTCAGCGAGTTCCAGCGCCGCGACATCGCGAAGCTCCTCTCGCTGCAGCACGGTGCGAACTTCAGTGTGCCCGGAGCCGGCAAGACCCGCGTCGCCCTCGCGGTGTACGCCGCGCAGAAGGCCGCCGGCAAGGTGAGCCGACTGCTGGTCGTCTGCCCCAAGTCGGCTTACGAGTCCTGGCGTTACGAGACCGCCGAGTGTCTCATCCACCCGCTGCGGATCAACGTTCTGGACGGCTCGCGGGACGAGTGGGCCGAGGTGCTGGTGGTGAACTACGAACGTCTCGACCGGTCGCTGCCCATGCTGGCCAGCTGGCTGAAGGCGGGCCCCTCCATGATCATCTTGGATGAGGCGCACCGGATGAAGCTCGGTGCCAGGGGGACATACGGGGCGGCTTGTATGGCGTTGGGCCCGCTGGCCACGCGTCGGCTGATCCTGACCGGTACGCCTGCCCCGAACGGGTCCCGGGACCTGGAGAACCTGCTGGGCTTCGTCTGGCCGGGGCACGGTCAGCGGACAGTCGTCCAAGCGGTGGCCGGTGGTGACCTGGCACACGCCAGCTCGGTCCTCCGGCCGCTGTTCACGCGTACGACCAAGCAGGAACTCGGTCTTCCACCGGTGCAGTTGGGATTGCGCTTCGTCGACATGCCGCCCCTGCACGACGAGATCTACACGGCCCTCGTCGGTGGTGAGAAGAGCGGTGCCGCGCGCGAGGACCTGAGCAGCCTGGGCAAAACGGCCCTGCGTCTCCTTATGGCGGCCACGAGCCCCGCCCTGCTCCTTGAGGCGGGCAGCCGCTACGAGCCGCTCGCATACCAACTGCCCCCGCTGGACGTTCCCGAGGGCAGCTCGTTGTACTCCCTCATGCAGAACCTCCCCGACTACGAGCTGTCACCCAAGTATCAGGAAGCAATCGCGATCATCGCGGAGAACGCAGCCCAGGGCCGCAAGACGCTGGTCTGGACGACGTTCGTCAGGAGTCTCACCACGCTGGAACGCCTGCTGGAGAAGTACAGCCCGGCTGTTGTCTACGGCGGCACCGCGGACCGGGAAGAGCAGCTCCGCCGGTTCCGGGAGGACCCGGCGTGCATGGTGCTCATCTCGAACCCGGCGACCCTGGGAGAAGGGATAAGCCTCCACCACGTCTGCCACGACGCTATCTATGTGGACCGCGACTTCATGGCGGGCCGCTTCCTCCAGAGCCTCGACCGTATTCACCGCCTCGGGCTGGCCCCCGACACCGAGACCCGGGTGACCGTCCTGGCGGTGCGGAACTCCATCGACGAGGTGGTGGCCGAGCGACTGGAACGGAAGCTGGACTTCATGGGGCGCATCCTGGACGATCCCACGGTCCAGCAGCTCGCCGACCTGGAGGAAGAGCCTTCGGTGGCGGCTGGTCTCGCGCCGAGTGACATAGAGGCACTGCTCAGTCACATGGGAGGTCACTAGGACTGGCCGCGTGCTGCGAGCCGCGTGAGATTACCCTCTGCGGTGTGTCCCACGATGCCGAATGGGCAGCCCCGGAAGGTTCCTGGGCTTCGTCCGCAGCACGCCGCCGCAACATGCAGGCGATCCGCAGCCGTGACACGAAGCCCGAGTGGCTCATCCGGAGGCTGGTCCACGCAAAGGGTCTACGCTACCGCGTCGCGGCGCGGCCCCTGCCCGATCTCCGCCGGACGGCGGACTTGGTCTTCCGTCCGGCGAAAGTCGCTGTCTTCATAGACGGCTGCTACTGGCATGGGTGCCCGGAGCATTATGTGCCACCGAGGACGAATTCAGGTTACTGGTCCGAAAAGGTCCTTCGGAACGTGCAGCGGGACCGGGACACGGACCAGAAACTGAAGGAAGCCGGGTGGCTCGTGCTCCGCTTCTGGGAGCATGAGCCATCAGACGCCTGTGCCGACGAAATCGCCCTCACGGTCTTGCGCCGACGCGAGGGGAGAGCGGGCGGAGGCAACTGAAATCTCCAGCTGGCGCGAGACGTCTGCAATGGGCAGCGCCCCTGCTGGTTCCACCTCATATTCGGCAAGAAGCTCCTCGCGTTGCTCGGGGCGCAGAACGGCGGCAATAGCCCGGCCAACGGCTTCGGCCACCGGGGGCGGGAACGCGTTTCCGACCTGGCGGTAGCGGGCGGTCTTGCGGCCCTGGAACTTCCAGTACTCCGGGAAGCCCTGAATGATTGCGGCCTGAGCGACGGTGAGCATAGGGCCGTTGGGACGGAAGAGGTCGCGCTCCGGAACGCAACTCTCCGGATCGTTCGCGATCCCCATGCCGTCGACTCCCAGCTCGCGCCAAGCGCGCTTGGCGCGCGTGGGCCCAAGGTCGGCGCCGCCGTGCTTCTTCGACCCGCCTACGAGAGTGGGGGCGACCGTCTTACCTGAGGTGGCTTTTTCCCATTCCTCGAAGATCTGCTGTCCCGTTTTCTCTCCAGGTTCTGCGGGCTGCCCGTGAAGATTCTTGTCCCAGAACTCCTTGCAACGCGCTTTCATGCTCTCGTAGAGCTCTCCCTGGACCGTTACCGGATCGCCCTTAATTTTCATGGGCCATCTGAACTTCTGGTCACCTGAGCTTACTGCACTCTTGTGGATGGCCACCAGAATCGCGCGCGGCCGCAGTTGCGGAACACCGAAGTAGCTTGCATCCAGACGCCGCCAGACCGAACGCATGATGATGTCCTGCTCGGTCGCAGAAAGACCTGGGTCAATTTCTGGGACCAGATAACCGAGGCTGCGAAGTCTTTCGAGGATTGAGATCCGGTACTCAATGAAGAACTCCGGAGGTTCCAGAATCCCTCGCACATTTTCAATCATCACTGCCCTGGGGCGCAAAGCGTCGATGATGTCAAGCGCTGCGGGAAAAAGGTCGCGTTCATCGTTAGGGCCGAGCCTGTGCCCGGCCAAGGAGAACGGAGGGCACGGCACGCCGCCGGCGAGCAGATCGAGGTCTCCAGGTTCTAGTCCAAGATTCTTCCGAACGTCGGAATCAAGGAAGTCCTTGACGTCCATCGGGCGAATGGCGTCAGCCTTCTCCTGGTCCCAGCCGGGCCAGTCGCCCACGTTGGCCTGCAGGGTGGCCGCGGCGTGAGGGTCCCACTCCACGAGCGCGCGGTGGTCGAAACCAGCGTTGTGCAGCCCGACGGCTTGCCCGCCGGCGCCCGCGCAGATCTCGATCGAGGTCAATGGCGAGGCGAACTGCGGTCGCTTCTGGCCGCTGCGGGGCATGCAGCTCCTCCTGGTGATCAAGTACAAGTCGGGAACAGTGATCAGCAACTGCTCCCCAGCACCAAGAGTCTCGCACTTCCCGCCAGATGCATCCGAGCGCTGGCGACAGGCTGGTCACCTGTCGTCGAACTGACGCTCGATTTTGCCACATGAGGGCAAGGTGCGCTCCGTATGGCCGATTACTCGCACTGAGCTCACACGAGGCTTCGATCGGCTAGAGCGCCGTCAGTTGCCCGTGACACCCCCCATACCCCTTCCCCGACCCGCACCAGCAAGAAGCCCCCCGCTGAGGCGGCCAGGCCGTCGCCCGGCCCCGGGCCGCCAGGATCGTCGCGTACTGGGGGAGGAGGTCGGTGTCGCCGGGGGACGTGCCCTCCGAGGCGGCGAAGGCCTCGTACGAGGGGACCGTGCCCGTGACGATGCCCAGGTTGCCGGTGCCGGAGGCGGACAGCTCGCGCAGGGAGGCCTCTATCACCGCGAGGTGGGTCTCGTGGGACGGGTACTCGTCCGCCAGGGCGGGGTAGGCCGAGAGCAGTTCCGTCAGTTCGTCCGCCGGCCAGTGCAGGACCGCCACCGGGAAGGGGCGGGACAGGGCCTCGCGGTACGTGCCCAGCTCGGCGCGGAGGCGGGAGATCTCCGCCTCCAGCTCCAGCGGGTTGTCGGAGCCCAGGGACCAGACCCGCTTGGGGTCGTGGAGCTCGTCCAGGGAGACGGGGGAGGAGTTCAGGGCGTCGGCGAGGGTGTCCCAGTCGTCGTGGGCGGCGCCCAGCATGCGGCGGACGCGGTGCCGGCCGAAGAGCAGGGGGTGCGTGGCGTACGGCGGCTCCGCCACGTCCGTCAGCAGCAGGCGGGCGCCCTCGGTGAACGTCGCCTCCGCCGCCTCCAGCTCGTCGTGGGCCTCCAGGGACTCCGCGACGATCACCCAGGGGGCCGGGTCCCGCGGGGCGGCCGCGCGGATGCCGTCGATGATCGCGCGGGCCTCGGCCTCGTGGCCGTACTCCCACAGGTTCGAGGCCTTCAGGGCGCGGACCAGGTGCGGGGCGTCCAGGCCGGCCGGGGACGACAACAGGCGGTCGTAGAGGGTGCTCGCGGCGGGGCGGTCGCCGGACAGTTCCAGGTGGGCGGCGGCCTGGAGGAGCAGGGCCTCGGCGTCCTCGGGGTACAGGCCGGCGGTCCGCTCCAGGCGTGCCGCTTCGGCGGTGTGGTCGACGTTCTCGGCGGGCGTGTCGGGGCGCATGGGTGACACCGTACTGCCGACCGGTGACGAAGAGGAGACAGCCGCAGGCCGGGGCGGGGAAGGGGAGGCCGGCCTGCGGCCCGGGGCGCCGGGGAGGAGGCGCCCCCGGCCTCCCCTAGACCGTGACCCCGTCCACCTGGAGGGTCTGCACCGCGCCCGCCGCGAACGGCACGCTGACCGTCTTCCCGGACAGGCGGGTGTCCGAGCGGGGCGTGTAGAGGTCGCCGCCGCCCGAGGTCACCGTGTTCCAGCGGGGGACCAGGCCGCCCGAGCCGCCGGTCACGGTGGTGAAGCGGGAGAGGTCGAAGGTGAGGGTCTGGGCCGACGCGGACGTGTTGGCGGCGACGATCACCAGGCGCCGCGCGGCCCTGTCCAGCGCGGCCGCCGCGTGGCTCACGCCCGTGTCGAGGATCGTCATGCCGGGGCGGATGTGGCGGCTGAACTGGGCCATCACGTAGTACTTCGTGGTGACCGCGCCGGGCTGGAGGGTGGCCGCGTCGTAAGCGATCATCGCCCAGTTCGGCGACGGGTCCATGACCTGCCAGTACACCCAGGCCGTCGGGTGCAGCCAGCGGAAGTCGTAGAGCAGGTTGCTCGCCATGGACAGGCCGGTGCCGTCGTTGTCGCCGGTCTCGGAGTTCCACAGGGCCTTGCCGGACGTCGTGACCACGTCCGTGTACAGGAGGTCCCGGCGGCCGCCCGAGCCCTGGTAGCCGTGCACGTTGACCCGGTTCACCAGGGCCTTCGTGGACGCGCCGAAGGAGTTCCACGTCGTGCGGGCCAGGTCGTAACTCGTCTCGTCCGAGGCGGAGATGCGGGTGCCGGTCAGGCCGCGCTTGTCCAACTCGGCGCGCAGGTGGGGCAGTACGGACGCCTGGACACCGGCGTCCATGTGGCAGCCCTCCTGGGTGCCGGTCGCCGTCCACCAGGACGAGGACGGCTCGTTGAAGGGGTCGACCGTCGCGAAATTCACCCCCCAGTTGTTCCTGGCGTACAGGGCGACGGCGGCCAGGTGGGAGGCGTGCTGGCGGTGGTTCCAGGACTGGAGGTTGTTGCCGCCGCCCGCCGCGCCCGAGGGGTTGTGGTTCTGGCACATCCACCACATGGGGGAGTTGGCGAAGAGTTCGGTGGTCGCGCCCCGCGCGGTCGCCTTCGTCAGCATCGCCCGCTGCCTGGCGTCCGCCGACCAGTTCCACGCCGAGGACGCGGGGTCCTCGTTGTTCCAGTCCTGCCAGAAGCCCTCGATCTGCTTGAACGCGGGGATGTTGGGGGAGACCGCCATCGACTCGCCGCCCACGCTGTTCCAGCTGCACGCGCCCAGGTTGTAGCGGGCGATGTTCATGCCGAGGCCGGGAAGCGTCCGGCCGCCGTACGCCACCGACCTGGTCGTGAAGAAGACGTCGGCGAAGTCGTCGCGGGCGCCGAAGACGTTCGCCCACCAGGCGAGGGAGGTGCCCCAGCCCTCCCAGGTGCCGTGGCTCGTGGACGGGTCGACGCCGATCGTCGCGTCGGCGCGGGCCGTGCCGGCCGCCAGGCCGGTGCCGAGGAGGGCGCCGCCGGCCGCCAGCAGGGTTCTGCGTCGGATCATGACTTCTCCGCTTCGCTCGACCGAGCTCGACCGGGGGCGGGCCGGTCGTCCCGACCGGACACCATCACCCGTGGCTCGTGCGGGGACGTGGACACGTGCGCGCGTCACGAAGCATCGGGGGCGGCGCGTGGTGTTGTCGAGGGTTCCGACAGCCCTTTCTCGAACCGGCGGAGAAAGGTTCGACGGGGCGAACGGGACGGCTTTCGCGGGAGGTTGGCGGCCGGCTCCCGTGCCGCGCCCCGGCCCGTTCGGGTATAACCGAAGAAGGACCGCGACGTGAACGGTGACGCGAGCGGTGACGTGAACGGCGACGCGAACGGGAGGGGGCCACGGTGATCCGCGCCATGCCGCACACCTCCCTGCCGCGGTTCCGGCCCGCGGTCGCCCTCGTCCTCACCGTCCTCGGGCTCGCCCTGGCCGACGCGGGCAGCCTCTCCGCGACCGTCGCCCTGGCCGCGACCGCCGCCGCCGGGGCCGCCCTCGCGCTCTGCTCGCTCCTCGCCGCGCGCTGCGCCCCCGCCGTGCCGCGCACCCGGGTGCGGACGGCCATCCGCGACCGCGACCGCCGTACCGCCTTCCTGCCGCAGCGTGATCCCGACGCCTCCGGACGGCCCCGGCCCAGGGCGCCCGGACGCGCCCTGCCGACGGCCGTCGCGTAGGGCACCCGGGTCACCGCACTCCGCGGTCACCGTCCCGGTCGCATCGCCGACCGCACCGTGTCCCCGCGCGGGCCGTCATGCCGCCGTTCCCACGTCCCGGCACGACGCGACCCCCGGAGGGCCTCGTACCCATGTCCGTCTTCTCCGCCTTCTCCTTCCTCTTCTCCGTCTTCGTCCACCTCGTCGAGCGGTTCGCCGACCTGCTCGAACCCCTCTTCCACGCCTCCGCGGCCGCCGCCGCGATCGTCCTGTTCACCGCGCTCGTAAGGCTGTTGGTCCACCCCCTGTCGCGGGCCGCCGCCCGCGGCCAGAAGGCGCGGGCCGCGCTGCAGCCGCGGATCGCCGACCTGCGCCGCAGGCACGCCCGCGACCCGGAGCGGCTCCAGCGGGCCGTGCTGGAACTGCACGCCCGGGAGGGGGTGTCCCCGCTCTCCGGCTGCCTTCCCGGCCTCCTCCAGGCGCCCGCCTTCCTCCTCCTCTACTACGTCTTCTCGCACTCCACGATCGGCGGCGAGACCAACGGCCTGCTCACCCACCGGCTCCTCGACGCGCCCCTCGGCGACCGCTGGAGCGACGCCCTCGCCGCCGGCGGGCCGTTCGGCGGGGCCGGACTCGTCTACCTGGTGCTGTTCGCCGTCGTCACGGCCGTCGCCACCGCCGGCTACCGCCTCGCCCGGCGCACGACGGCGACGGCCGTGGGACCGGTGGCGGGCCCGGCGGCGGGCGGGGAGCAGGTGCCCGGCCTGGGCGCGGTCACCCGGGTGATGCCGTTCCTGTCCTTCTTCACCCTCGTCACCGTCGCCGTCGTACCGCTGGCCGCCGCGCTGTACGTCGTCACCAGCACGGCCTGGAGCGTGGCCGAACGGGCGCTGCTCCACCGGTGACGCGCCAGCGGCGAAGCGCCCGCGGACGGCGGGACCGTGATGGCGCTCCCGTGGCGTCCGTCGGCCCCGTGCCGGCGGTTCCTCGGCGGCGGCCCCGCACCGGCGGTCCAGTACGTGAACCGGGTCTTGCGGAGTGGACGCGCGGCTTGGAGGATCGACCGGTCCTCCGGCGGCCGCACCCGCCGGCGGGCGCCCGCGAGCGAGGGAGAATGTGATCATGAAGCTGCTGCGAGTCGGTACGGCGGGCGCGGAGCGTCCCGCGCTGCTCGACGCCGGGGGGACCCTGCGCGACCTGTCGGGACTCGTGGACGATGTCGACGGCGCCCTGCTCGCCGACGCCGACGCGCTCGGCCGGATCCGCGCCGCCGGTGAGTCCGGCGAGCTGCCCGCGCTGGACCCGGCCGGGCTGCGGGTCGGCCCGCCGGTCGGCCGGATCGGCAAGGTCGTGTGCATCGGGCTGAACTACCACGACCACGCCCGCGAGACGGGTTCCGCGCCGCCCGCCGAGCCCGTCGTCTTCTTCAAGGCGGCGGACACGGTCGTCGGGCCCTACGACACCGTGCTCGTGCCGCGCGGGTCCACGAGGACCGACTGGGAGGTGGAGCTGGCGGTCGTCGTCGGCCGTACCGCCCGCTACCTGGAGTCGGCGGAGGAAGGGCTCGCCCACGTCGCCGGGTACGCCGTCGCGCACGACGTCTCCGAGCGGGAGTTCCAGATGGACCGGGGCGGCACGTGGGACAAGGGGAAGAACTGCGAGACGTTCAACCCGCTCGGCCCGTGGCTCGTGACGGCCGACGAGGTGCCCGACCCCCAGGCGCTGGGGCTGCGGCTGTGGGTCAACGGCGAGCTGAAGCAGGACGGTACGACCGCCGAGCAGATCTTCACCGTGGGCGAGGTCGTGCGGTACGTCAGCCGGTTCATGGTGCTGCACCCCGGCGACGTCATCAACACGGGCACGCCGGCCGGGGTCGCCTTCGGGCGGCCCGAGCCGAAGCCCTACCTGCGGGCGGGGGACGTGGTCGAGCTGGAGATCGACGGGCTGGGACGGCAGCGGCAGGAACTCGAGGACGCCTGACGCCCCGCCCGGGGGCGGGGGAACCGGACTTCGCACGGCTCCCCCGCCCCCGTGGCGTGTCTCAGCGCGGGTCCGGGTCCTTCTCCAGGAACTGTTCCAGGGCCTCGACCACGAACCGGTGGTCCTCCAGCTGCGGCAGGCCCGAGACCGTCACCGCGCCGACCACCCCGACGCCCTCGACGGTGATCGGGAAGGAGCCGCCGTGCGCCGCGTACGTGTCCGGGTCCAGGCGTGAGGACTCCTCGAACGTCGTGCCCTTCGCGCGGTGGCGCGATCCCACCAGGTAGGACGAGGCGCCGTAGCGCTCCACCACCCGGCGCTTGCGCGCGATCCAGGCGTCGTTGTCGGGGGCCGAGCCGGGCAGGGCCGCGTGGAAGAGCTGCTGTCCGGCGCGGTGGATGTCGACGGCCACCGGGGCCTGCCGCTCACGGGCCAGCTCCACCAGCAGCGAGCCGAGCGCCCAGGCGTCGTCGAAGGTGAACCGCTGGAAGACCAGCCGCCGTTCCTGCGCCTGCAGCTCCTCCAGGGTGGGGACGATCTCCGGGGTGAACCTGGGGGTCATCTCGTGGGTCACAGCGACACCGCCACTCCGTCTCGTGCCGAACGGCGGGCCGCCTCCAGGACGTCGAGGGCGGTTGCCGCCTCCGCGGCGGTCACCGGGTTGGGACCGCCGTCGGTCAGTGCCTTCGCCACCGCGGCGTAGTAGGCCGGGTAGTCGCCGGGCAGGGTCCGCACGGCCCCTCCGCCGCCGGTCTGCGGGGACTCGCCCGAACCGATGCGTCCCCACAGCTCCTCGGGCTCCTCGCCCCAGCCGGTGCCGGGCCGCCCGCCCTCGCGCAGCGCCGCCTCCTGCGGGTCCAGGCCGTACTTCACGTAGCCGGCCTTCGAGCCCAGCACCCGGAACCGCGGGCCGAGCTGGGCGGTCGTCGCGGAGGCGTAGAGGTGGGAGCGGACGCCGTTCGCGTGGGTGAGCGCGAGGAACGTGTCGTCGTCGGTCTCCGCGCCCGCGCGGCGGACGACCGCCTCGGCGTAGACCCGGGTGACCGGGCCGAAGAGGACCAGGGCCTGGTCGACGACATGGCTGCCGAGGTCGTACAGCAGGCCTCCGATCTCCGCCGGGTCGCCGGACTCGCGCCAGCCGCCCTTCGGCCGCGGCCGCCACCGCTCGAACCGGGACTCGAAGCGCCACACGTCGCCCAGCGCGCCCTCGGCCAGCAGCGCGCGCAGGGTGAGGAAGTCGTTGTCCCAGCGGCGGTTCTGGAAGACGGAGAGGAACAGCCCGCGCTTCTCGGCCAGAGCGGCCAGCTCCCGCGCCTCGGCGGCGGTGCCGGCGACCGGCTTGTCGACCACGACCGCGAGGTCCGCCTCGAGGGCGGTCCGGGCGAGCGGCACGTGCGTCCTGTTCGGGGACGCGACGACGATCAGGTCCAGGTCCCCGGAGCGGGCGAACAGCTCGTCGGGGGTGCCGGCGAGGCGCACGTCCGGGAACTCGGCGCGGGCCTGCTCCTGCCGCTCGGGGTTCGAGGTGACCACCGTGTCGAGGACGAGGCCCTCGGTGGCGGCGATCAGCGGGGCGTGGAAGACGGAGCCGGCCAGACCGTAGCCGATCAGGCCCACGCGGAGAGGGGTACCAGTCATGCGACCTACTTTCGCAACGCTGTTGCCAAAGTGCAAGCGCAGGGGAGAATGGGCCCGTGAACAGGACGAACGGCGGCACGGCGGGTGGCAGGAGCGATGCGGGCGGCACGGGTGGCGTGAGCGGTGTGGGGGGCACGGGCGACCCCGGTGGTGAGAGCGGGGCCGGTGGTGCGAGCGGTCCGAACGGCCTCGGCGGTCGGAGCGGCCCCGGTGGCTCCAGCGGCCCCGGTGGCGCGCGCGGTGTGGGCGGCGCGGCGGGGGGCGCCGTCGGCGCGAACCTCCTCGCCGTGCGCAGTCACAACGCCGCGCTCGTGCTCGACCTGCTCCGCACGGCCGGACCGGACGGCATCAGCCGGCTCGAACTCGCCGAGCGCACCGGCCTCACCCCGCAGGCCGTCAGCAAGATCACCGCCCGGCTGCGGGAGGAGGGTCTCGCGGCGGAGGCCGGCCGGCGCGCCTCCACGGGCGGCAAGCCGCGCACCGTGCTGCGGCTGGTGCCGGCGGCCGCGCACGCGGTCGGCGTCCACCTCGACCGCGACGAACTGCGGATCGTCCTCACCGACCTCGACGGGAGCGTGGTCGGGGAGCGCCGGGGCCCGCTCGACCTGGGGGCCGGGGCGGAGGCGGTGCTGGGGGCGGTGGAACGGGGCGTCGGCGAAGTGGTGGGACAGGAGCGGGGGGACAAGCGGGCGGAGCAGGGGCGGGAGCGGGAGCCGGGGCGCGGACCCGGCCGGGCGTCGCGGCTGCTCGGTGTCGGCGTCGCCCTGCCCGGTCCGCTGGACCACACCCGCGGCGTCCTGCACCGCGTCACCGGCTTCCCGGAGTGGGACGGCTTCCCCCTGCGGGACGCGCTGGCGCGGCGGCTCGGCGTTCCCGTGGTCGTCGACAAGGACACCAACGCCGCCGCCCTCGGCCTCGCCGTCGCCGGCGAACACGGCTCCTTCGCCTACCTCCACCTCGGTACGGGACTCGGCGCCGGCCTGGTCATCGACGGCAGGGTGCACCGCGGGGCGCGCACCGGGGCGGGGGAGTTCGGCCACCAGGTCCTCCAGCTGGACGGGCCGCCGTGCCCGTGCGGCGACCGCGGCTGTGTCGAGGCGCTGTGCCTCGCGGCCATCGGCCGGGGCGACGTGGCGGAGGCGGCCCGGGTGCTGGGCACCGCCGCCGCGAACCTCGCCGGTCTGCTCGACATCGACCGGGTCCTCCTCGGCGGCCGCACGGTCACCGCCGCCCCGGACCCCTTCGTGGCCGGCGTCGCGGCCGTCCTCGCCGCGCGCGCCGCCCGGCAGGGCTCCCCGGAGCTCGCCGTACCGGTACGGCTCGCGCCCGACGGCACCGGCGGCGCCCGAGGCTCCGGCGGCCCGGCCGGGGTGGCGGAGGGCGCCGCCCACCTGCTCCTGGGACCGGTGTTCGGACGGACGGACGTGTGAGGGGGACGGACGTGCGAAGGGCCGCGGAGCCGCACGAGGCGTACGGGACCCCGGGGCGTACAGGACGCACGAGGCGCACGAGGCGTAAGGGACGCACGAGACGTGCGGAGGCCAGGGGAGTTCCGGATCCTCCGCCGAACGAATGCATGCGCACGGCCGTACGGTGCGGCAGCCCCCGTCCGTCGCCTCCCTCCGGCAGGCTCACGTGTTCATGCGACTGTGCACACCCGTTTCCCTCTGCCTCGCCGCAGCCGCCGTCCTGTCCGCCGTGCTGTCGCCGGGGCCCGCCGCCGCGGAAGCCGGACCCGGTTGTGCGGGGGCGGACGCGAGGGAGTTCCCGCTCACCACCCGGCTGCACGGCGGGCCCGGCGCCTACCGTGCCGGGGGCGGCCACGGCACCTGGTACATCGACCTCACCAACACCACCCGCCACGCCTGCGCCGGCGTGCACCCGGTCGTCGTCCTCGTCGACTCCGCGCACGCCCTGAAGCCGTCCCAGCCCCGCCTGGAGTTCTACGCCGGAGGCCGTCCGCACCCCGTCCGCTTCGAGGCGACCGACGAGGACGAACTCGTCGGAGCACTCGCGGACGCCCCCGACGACGCGCGGGATCCGGACGACGCGCCGGATCCCACCGAGCCGGGCGGTCCCACCGAGCCGGACGGTCCCGCGGACCCCGTCCGGCCCCCCGAGCCCGCGGAGCGGTCCGCTCCCTTCCCCGGTTTCACCGTCCCCCCGGGGCGGACCCTCACCGTGAAGCTGCGCCTGTCGTTCGGCCCGGACGCCGTGCCCAACCACGTCACGGCCAACGCGGCGGTCGTCCAGCGCCGGGGCGACGACGGCGAGTGGGTCGGACAGTCGAACGACTACCGCTTCGCCGTCGAGAAGGAGGGCGGGGGCGACTCCGCGACCGAGCCCGCCCCCCGGCGGTCCTCCACCCCCGCCCCCCGGCAGTCCGCCACGACCGTCGCCCCCGACACCTCGCCCTCGTCCGACACGTCCCCCTTCCCCTCCCTGGCCCCCTCACCGTCCCCCTCCGCCCCGCCCTCCCTGGCCGAGGAGGCGCAGGAACTGGCCCTCACCGGGCTCTCCTCCCCGGCCGGCGTCCTCACCGTCACCACCGGTCTCCTCGCCGCGGGCGCCACCCTCGTCCTGCTCCGCAAGCGCCGCTGAGGGACCGCTGAGGGACCGCCGAGGGGCTGTCGGCGGGCTGTCGGCGGGCCGCCGAGGGTCCGCCGAGGGTCCGCCGCGGGGACTGCCGAAGGGATCCCGGGGTACCGGTGGGGCCCCGCCGGGGCGCGGCCCCGTTCACCTGGTGATCGGCCGGGTCCCGATCACGCGGTCGTGGCTACGCTGGGGGCGTCGGTACGCCGTGGTTCCGGCGCGCCCGCACCGTCCGCACGCACGCCAGGAGACGCACCACATGGCAGACCGCAAGCCCATCGAGTCGTGGCTCACCGACATGGACGGGGTGCTCATCCACGAGGGCGTCCCGATCCCCGGCGCAGACTCCTTCCTGAAGAAGCTGCGCGAGTCGGGCCGGCCCTTCCTCGTGCTGACGAACAACTCGATCTACACCCCGCGCGACCTGCACGCCCGGCTGCGCCGCATGGGCCTGGAGGTGCCGATCGAGAACATCTGGACCTCGGCCCTGGCCACCGCCCAGTTCCTGGACGACCAGCGGCCCGACGGTTCGGCGTACGTCATCGGCGAGGCCGGTCTGACCACGGCGCTGCACGACATCGGCTACATCCTCACCGACCACGAGCCGGACTACGTCGTCCTCGGCGAGACCCGCACCTACTCCTTCGAGGCCATGACGAAGGCGGTGCGGCTGATCAACGACGGCGCCCGCTTCATCTGCACCAACCCGGACGAGACCGGCCCCTCCACCGAGGGCCCGCTGCCCGCGACCGGCGCGGTGGCCGCGCTCATCACCAAGGCGACCGGCAAGCGGCCCTACTTCGCGGGCAAGCCCAACCCGCTGATGATGCGCACGGGGCTGAACGCGATCGGCGCCCACTCCGAGACCAGCGCGATGATCGGCGACCGCATGGACACCGACGTGCTGGCCGGCATGGAGGCCGGGATGCAGACGTTCCTGGTGCTCACCGGCCTGACCCGGCCCGAGGACGTGGAGGGCTTCCCGTACCGCCCCTCGAAGGTGGTCGACTCGATCGCGGACCTCGTCGACCGGATCTGAGACCCGCCGCCGGGCACGGGCGCCCGGACGGAGCAGCGGTGCCCCGCTGGAGATGCGGGGCACCGGCGCACGGGGGAGCCTCCGGGTACCGGGAGGTTCACGATGGGTTCGGTGAAAGTCACACTCCGCGCGGCCGTCGCGACCGCCGCCTCGCTCGCGGCGGTCCTCGTCCTCGCCCCCACGGCGTACGCCGCCGACCCCGCGGGCCGCGTCTCGGTGACCCCGTCGGCCCCGGCCCCCGGCGACGAGGTCGCCCTCGACGTCACCGGCTGCCCGGGCGGGAGGGCCACCGCGTGGTCCGGGGCGTTCGTCTCCGACGCGCCCCTGGTCGGCTCGGGCGGCTCACTGTCCGGTGAGACCCGGATCCGCACCTCGCTCACCCCCGGTTCCCACCACGTGACGATCGTCTGCGCCGACGCCGACGCCGACGCCGACGCCGAGATCGAGGGCGCGGTCGAGGTCGTGGCGGCCACCGCCCGGCCCACCGCCCCCGCGTCCCCGGTCGCGCCGGTCCTGGCGGGCGGCGGGGGCGCGGCGCCCCCGACCGCCGCCGGCGACGACTCCCGCGTGGCGGGCCCCGGCCTCGCCCACGCGGTCACCGGTCTGCTGCTGGCCGGCGCCGCCGCCGTCGCCGTGGTGCTGCGCGGGGTCCGGCGGCGCCGCGGGAAGGAATGACCGTGCCCGGACGGGAACGCGGCTCCGGGCGGCTCCTCGCCGGCCTGGTGTGGACGCTGCTGTTGTCCGGCCTGTGGCTGTGGGGCAGCGAGGCGACCGACGTGCGGCCCGGGGCCGCCGCCGGCGCCTCGGGTGACATGGCCGCGGTGGGCCGGCCCGCCGCCCCCGGGCTGCCGCCCGCCGCCCGGCCCCTGGCCCCCGCGGTGCCGCAGCGCGTGGACATCCCGGCCCTGGGCGTGCAGGCCCCGGTCGTGGCCCGCGGCCTGGACGCCCGGGGCGCGATCGCCGCACCGCCCTACGAGCAGGCGGGCGTCGTCGGCTGGTACGCGGCCGGGGTGCGGCCCGGTGCCGCCGGTGCCGCGCTGATGGTCGGTCACGTCGACACCGAGACCCGCCCCGCCGTCTTCCACCGGCTGGGCACGCTCACGGCCGGCGAGACGGTCCGGGTGGTCCGCGCCGACGGTGAGGTCGCCGAGTTCACCGTCGACGACGTCACGGTGGTCCGGCGCGACGCCTTCGACGCCCACCGCGCCTACGGCGCCCGCGAGCCGGGCCGCGCCGAGCTGCGGCTGATCACCTGCGGCGGCACCTTCGACCGGGCGAGCCGCAGCTACACGGCCAACGTGATCGTGTCGGCGTACCTGACCGGCACCGCGCCCTGAGGCCGTCCGTCCGGACCGTCGGCCGGGCGGCCGCCCGTACCTGCCCGGGACAGCGGAAAGCCCCCCGCTCGCGCGAGGGGCTTTCCGGTCGGTGCGCCGCCAGGGACTCGAACCCCGGACCCGCTGATTAAGAGTCAGCTGCTCTAACCAACTGAGCTAGCGGCGCCTGCTGACGACGTTAACTCTACATGACCTCCGGGGGTGCTCCTGACGCCCGGACGGGCCCCCGGACCTGCCCCGTACTCCCGGAAGGGGCCCGCGTACGTCGTTCGGCCCGTCAGCGGGCGCGCCCGCAGGGAGGTTGGTGAAGACTGACGGACGTGCACGGTCGCGGACGTTTCCAGCTGCAGGGCGAGGGGATCGCATGGCCGCTCCGGTGTCCGGGGAGTGCGGTCCCGCGAGCGACGGGAACGCCCCGGACGCGTCGGCCTGAGGCGGGCCGCCGAGGCCTTCCGGCGCACCCGGGGCCGGCCGGCCGGGGGCCCGTGGCCTCGGGCCCGGTGCCTTCGGGGCCGGTGCATCCGGGGCCCGTGCGCCCGGGGTCGGCGCACCCGGGGCCGGTGCGGCGGGGCGGCCGACGGCCGGCCGGGGCCGGAGAACCGGCGGCGGCCGTTCCCGTGGGCCGGCCGCCCGGTGGGCCCGGACGTCCGGGCGGGCGCGCGGCGGCCCCGGTCGTCCCCGGTCGTCCCCGTCCACTGTCACGGCGTATCTGGCGCGGAGGCTGGAGGCACGCATGAGCACGACCACTTCTCGCACGCCCGGACCGGAGGGGCCGGCCCGGCCCGCCCGGTTGATCCAGAACGAGGCGACCACCGAGATCCCCGTCCACCTGCTGTTCCGTGACGACCCCGGGCCGATGCCGGTGCCGGTGCCGCTCGGGCCCGTCGTCGTGGGCAGCCGGGCGGGCACCGGGGAGCAGCCGAGGTTCCGCGGCCGGACCCCGGCACGGGCGCGGCCGGTCGCGCAGGCCGACCCGGAGCTCGTCGAGCGGCCCGGCCGCGTGCTGCCCGGCGCGGTCGGCGTGGCCGCCGGGGTGTGCGGGGCGGCGGGCTGCGTGGCCGCCTCGTGGTGGGCGGGGGTGCTGCCGCCGGCGGTGGCGCAGGCCCTCGCGCTGCCCGCGTCGGCCGGTGCCGGACTCGGCCCCGCGCAGTGGGCGGCGTACGCGGGGGCGGGCGCCCTCGGCCTGTTCGGCTTCGGCGGGCTGGCGCGCGGCAGGACCGGGCGGGCCTGGGTGCTCGACCTGTTCGGCCGCTACCGCGGGACGGTCCGGCGCACCGGCCTGCTGTGGGTGAACCCGCTGCTGCTGCGCCGCCGGGTCGACGTACGGCTGCGGCACTGGCGCAGCGAGGCGATGCCCGCGGCCGACGGCGACGGGGTCGCGCTGCGGGTGGAGGCGCTCGTGGTGTGGCGGGTGCGGGACACCGCGCGGGCCACCCTCGGCGTGGAGGACCACGAGACGTATCTGCGCGAGTGCGTCGAGGCGGCGCTCGCCCGCGTCCCGGTGGGGACGCCGGGCGCCGGGCGGGGGGCGGTCGAGGCGTGCGGGGAGGCGCTGACCCGGCGGGTCGCGCGGGACGCGGACGCCGTCGGCCTGGAGGTGTACTCGGTGCGGCCGCTGCGCGTCGAGTACGCCCCCGAGGTGGCGGCCGCCATGGACCGGCGCCGGATCGCCGCGCTGGACGCCCGGCAGCGGGCGTCGGTGCTGGGCTCGGTGGTGGACTCGGTGGAGGACACGGTGACCCGGCTGGCCGTGCGCGGGCTGGTGGAACTCGACGACCACGAGCGCAAGGCGCTGGTGAAGGACCTGACGGTGGCGTTCTGCTCGGGGCGGGGGGAGCGGTCGTCCTGACGACCCGTCGAACACGTCCTCCTATTGGTATGGACATGTCCAACGATCGGCAATAATCTCGAACTTGGTCTAGACCTGCACGCCTCACGGAACCTCCCCACGTTCTCCAGGAGCGGCAGCATGCGCAAAAAGACCAAGTGGTACGCCGCCGCGCTCGGCCTCACCACGGCGGGAGCCCTCGTGCTCACCACCGGAGGCGCGAGCGGCCACGGCTACACCGACCTCCCCGTCAGCAGGCAGAAGCTCTGCCAGAACGGCACCGTCGCCGACTGCGGCAACATCCAGTGGGAGCCGCAGAGCGTCGAGGGCCCCAAGGGCTTCCCGGCCGCCGGACCGGCCGACGGCCGGATCTGTTCGGCGAACAACACCCCGTTCGCCCAGCTCGACAGCCCGAGGACCCCGTCGGGCGGGGCCTGGCCGACCACCCGGGTGAGCGGCGGCCAGTCCTACACGTTCCGCTGGCAGTTCACCGCCATGCACGCCACGACCGACTTCAGGTACTACGTCACCAGGCCGGGCTGGAACCAGAACCACAACCTCGCCCGCTCCGACCTCAACCTGACGCCGTTCCTCACGGTGCCCTACGGCGGCCGGCGCCCGCCGCAGACCCTCTCCCACAGCGGCACCCTGCCGTCCGGGCTGAGCGGGCACCACGTCGTCGTCGCCGTCTGGACGGTCGCCGACACGGCCAACGCGTTCTACGCCTGTTCCGACGTCACCTTCTGATTCCCGGGGCCGCAGGAGCGGCGGCCGCCACCGGGCGACGGCCGCACACGCCGAAGGGCCCCCCGTGTCTCCACGAGGGGCCCTTCTTCGGTGCGCCGCCAGGGACTCGAACCCCGGACCCGCTGATTAAGAGTCAGCTGCTCTAACCAACTGAGCTAGCGGCGCATGACTCCCGCCTTCCGCTTTCCGCGGCCGGCGACGAAGAAAATACTACCCGGTCCTCGGGGGTGCTCCGGACCAGGCGCCGCCGGCCGCCGGGGAGCCGTCCGTCCGGGACGGCCCCCCGGGGCGAAGGAGCCGGACGGGCGGGCGGGGCTTTCGGAGCGCGCCCGGGAGGGACGGCACTCCTAGAGCGACAGCGAGAGCAGCACGCCGGTGGCGTTCCGGTTCAGGGTGTCGGCGGCCTCGCGCAGGCGGTGGGCGTGTTCGACGGGCAGGGACAGGGCCAGGCAGCCCGCGGTGGAGCCGGCCGTGATCGGGACGGCCGCGCAGACCGTGCCCACGGCGTACTCCTGGAGGTCGAGCACCGGGACCGTGGGCGGCTGCGACGCCAGACGGGAGAGCAGCAGCCTGTCGCTGGTGATGGTGCGCGAGGTGAGACGCGCCATCCGGTGCCGGGACAGGTGGTCGCGCCGGCCGTCGTGGTCGAGCTGGCCGAGAAGGCTCTTGCCGAGCGCGGTGGCGTGGGCGCAGGAACGGAAGTCGACCCACTCGTTGACGGCGGGCGTGGCCGGGCCGTCGGCGTACTGGGTGACGGTGACCTCCCCGTCGACGTAGCGGCTCATGTAGACGGCGGCGCCGACGCGGTCGCGCAGCCGGTCCAGGGTCTGCTGGAGCTGGTCCCTCAGGGCCTCCTCGTGGTGGTGCGCGGACGCCAGGCGGGTCAGGGCGGCGCCGGTGACGTACGCCCCGTCGGCGACCTGCTCGACGTATCCCTCGCGGCGCAGCATCCGCAGGAGCGGGGTCAGTCGCTCCGTGCCGAGGCCGGTCTCGCGGGTCAGTTCGGCGTCGGTGACGCCTGTGGTGTGCCGGGCCACCGTCTCCAGGACGCGCAGGGCGTCCTGGGTCGAGTCGTACGGCGCGGTCGGCTCGTGTCTCAGCGCCACGGTTCCCCCTGCGCTTGCTGTCTGGGCCGTAATCCGGTCGGTGAACCTGTTCCACGATATCCGGCGACGGGTCCGCGGGAAGGTGCGTCGAGCGGATTGCCGAGCGGATCACGGCCCTCTCAGCAGCGGGATCGTTCCGCCGGAACATGCCGGAGGCGCGGCGCGGGCGCCGCGCCGGTCTCACAGCACGGCGCTGAGGAACTCCCGCGTCCGCTCCTGCTCCGGCTCGCTGAAGATCTTCTCCGGCGGGCCCGACTCGATGACCCGGCCCGAGTCGAACATCAGGACCTGGTCCGAGATGTCCCGGGCGAAGCTCATCTCGTGGGTGACGCAGAGCATCGTGATGTCGGTGGTGCGGGCGATGTCCCGCAGCACGTCCAGGACGCCGGCCACCAGCTCCGGGTCCAGCGCGGAGGTGACCTCGTCCAGGAGCAGGATCCGCGGCCGCATCGCCAGCGCCCGCGCGATCGCCACCCGCTGCTGCTGGCCGCCGGACAGCTGGGTCGGGTACTTGTCGACGTGCTCGCCCAGACCCACCATGTCGAGCAGCTCGCGGGCCCGCTGCTCGGCCTCGTCCCGGGACAGGCCGAGGACGGTGACCGGGGCCTCGGTGACGTTGCGCAGCACCTTCATGTTCGGGAACAGGTTGAACTGCTGGAAGACCATCCCGATGTCCTTGCGGACCTCGCGGACGTGTTTCTCGCCGGCCCGGACGAGCCTGCCGCCCCGCTCCTCGTGGGTCAGGTACCGGCCGCCCACCCTGATCGTCCCCTCGTCGGGCGTGGCCAGGGTCATCAGCAGCCGCAGGATCGTCGTCTTGCCGGATCCCGACGGGCCGATCAGCGTGACGTGCTTGCCGGAGTCGACGGAGAAGTCGAGCCGGTCGAGGACGGTGTGGTCGCCGAAGCGCTTGGTGACCTGGTCGAAGCGGATCAGCTCGCTGCCGTCCACGGGCGGATTGGTGGCGGTGGTGGCGGTGGTGCCGGTGTGCCGCGTGGCGCGGGTCCCGGCCGCACGGGTCTCGGTGGCGCGGGTCTCGGCCGTACGAGCCTCGGTGGCACGGGTCTCGGCGGCATTGCTCTCAGCGGACAAGGCGTCGCTCCAGGGCTCGGATCAGGAGGGAGGCGGGGTAGGCGATGGCGATGAAGGCCACGCCCACGACGGTGAGCGCCTCGGTGGTGAAGGTCTCGTTGCTGAAGGACTGGGCCTCGCCGAGCATGTCGAGGGCGCCGATGGTGGCGATCATCGGCGAGTCCTTGAGCATGGCGACGACGTAGTTGCCCAGCGGCGGGACGACGCGGCGGAGGGCCTGCGGAAGGATCACCGCCCGCCAGGTGCGGGCCCTGGACAGGCTCAGCGCGGTGGCCGCCTCCCACTGGCCGGCGGGGACACCGTCGATGCCCGCGCGGTAGACCTCGGCGGTGTAGGTGGAGTAGTGCAGGCCGAGGCCGACGATGCCGGTGGTGAGCGGCGACATCGACGGGCCGAAGTTCGGCACCACGTAGAACAGGAAGAACAGCTGCACCAGCAGCGGGGTGTTGCGGACGAACTCGGTGACGGCGACGACCGGCCAGCGCACCCACGCCCGCCCGGACCGCTGGGCCAGCGCCCACACCAGACCCAGCGCGAACGCGATCAGGGTGCCGGCGGCCAGGGCCTGCAGGGTGACGAGCACGCCGTCCCAGAACCGCGGCATGAAGTCTTCCACGACGTTCCAGTCCCAGTTCATCCCTTGCCTCCCACGGCCTGCGAGCCGGCCAAGGGGCTCGCGCCCCGGGCGCCGGACTTCCTGGCCGGCTTCTCCGGCAGCCGGCCGACGCCGGCCTTCGCCCTGCGTTCCAGCAGCCGCATGCCGCGGGTGAGGACGAAGGCGAGGACGAAGTAGAGGACCAGCAGCAGGGTGTAGACCGGGGTGGTCTCGTTGGTGCCGAGCCGGAGCAGGTTGCCGGCGAACGTCATGTCGGCCACCGTGATGACCGAGACCAGGGCGGTCCCCTTCAGCAGCTCGATCAGCAGGTTGTTGAACGGCGGCACCATCGCGGGCCACGCCTGGGGCAGCTCGATCAGGCGCAGCCGCTGCCAGTGGGTGAAGTTGAGCGCGACGCCCGCCTCCTTCTGCGCCGGGGGGACGGCGGCCAGAGCGCCGCGGACGACCTCCGAGCCGTAGGCGCCGTAGGTCAGGCCGAGCGCGCTGACACCGGCCCACATGGGCACCAGCTGCCAGCCGAAGAGGGGCAGGGCGAAGAACATCCAGAACATCAGTACCAGCGCCGACATGCCCCGGAAGACCTCGAAGTAGGTCCCGGCGAGGAAGCGGACGATCCAGTACCGCGAACCGCGGGCCAGGCCGACCCCGAACGCGACGGCCGCGCCGAGGGCCGCCGCGTACACCGTGACCTGGACGGTGACCCAGACGCCCGGCAGGAACCAGGTGGTGAGGAACTGCGTACTCATCATCAGCCGCACAACTCCTTCGCCGTGAGGTCCGTCATGTCGTCCATGCCGAAACCGAAGGGGCCGACGATCTTCAGCAGCTCCTCGTAGTCGTTCTCCTTGAGCTTCAGCAGTTCCTCGTTGAAGGCGTCACGGAGGTTCTTCTCGGACATCCGGAAGGCGAACCCGCCCGCGCCGTAGGCGGGCCTGCCGTCCACCACGGGCTGGAACGGCTCGGTCGCCGACACGCGTGCGGAGCCCGCCACCGCCGACGTGACCGTGATGCGGGTGCCCGCGAAGGCGTCCACCCGGCCCTGGGCCACCGCGTCCAGGCCGGCCACCTGGTCCGGGAGCACGAGGACGTCGCGGATGCCGGCGGCCCTGGCGTAGTCGATCTGGGCGTAGGCCTTGCCGGAGGCCAGCGTGAGCCCCTTCTTCTTGACGTCCGCGTACGTCCTGATGCCGTGCGGATTGCCCTTCCTGACGATGAAGGAGTCCAGCATCAGGTAGTCCGGGTCGGCGAACAGGACCTGCTCGCACCGGACCGGATTGATGTACATGCCGGCGGACACCACGTCGAACTGCCGCGCCTTCAGCCCGGGTATGAGGGCGCCGAAGTCCACCGGCACCGGCTCGACCTCGTCGATCCCGAGCCGCTCGAAGACCACCTCCGCGATCGCCGGCGCCTGCCCGGTGGCCCGTCCGTCGTCCCCGATGTACCCGAAGGGCGGCTCGCTGGCGATGCCGATCTTCACGGATCCCCGCTCGCGCAGGGTGTCCAGAAGACCACCCCCCAGGACTTTCCCGTCACCCGGGACGCGGCTGCAGCCGGCCGCCCCGATACCCGCCGCCGAGCCCAGCGACAACGCTCCGACGAGCAGCGAGCGGCGGCCGATCCCTGGGCGGGATCTGCCGGGGGTTCCTGATCGATGTGCTTGTGGTCGAGCCATGGGCGCGCGGCTACCCCGACCTGATGCGGGTCATGCGGATCACTTTCGGCCCCGGCACCGGCGCCGGGACCCTCCCGGCGGACGGGGGACCGCCGGGGAGCGGGCGTACGGCACGGAGGGCGGAGGGCGGAGGGCGGAGGGCGGAGGGCGGGGCGGGGGTGCGGTCGGGGGAGGTGAGCCGGGGGAGGTGAGCCGGGACACGGCGGTGCGGGACGGTGGTCCGGGGGCGGAGGGGCGAGGGAGCGGAGGGGGGTGTCGGTGCCGGTGCCGGTGCGCAGCCTCGGCCGGGCGCGCTCCGTCCGGACCCGCCATCGTCAACGCGGGCTCCGGCACGGCCCGTTGCGCCGTCCTGCCCTGGCCGGGGCGGCGCCCCGCACCGTCTCGGCCAACCAGGTGACGAAGTGGGCGGCGTTGCGCCGATGGGGTACCCGAGCCGTGGGGCCGTACCAGGCTCTGCTGGACGAGCGGGGCGCGACCGGCCCCCGCCCCGCCGGAAGAACAGCAGGAAGGCTGGACATGACCGCACTCGGATTCCTCTACCCGGGCCACTCCGCCGAGGACGACTACCCGCGCATCGAGCAGCTCCTGGGCAGTGACATCCGGCTGGACCTGGCCCACACGGACCTCGGTGAGGACGCCCACCGCGTTGACGCCCTGCGGCAGCTGGGGGCGCCCGAGCGGCTGGCGGCCGGCGTCGAGCAGCTGCGGTTGTCCGGCGCGGAGGCGGTCGTGTGGGCCTCCACCAGCGGTGGCTTCGTGCACGGCTGGGAGGGCGCCCACGAGCAGGTGCGCGCCCTGGCCCGTGCCGCCGGGATGCCCGCCTCCTCCACGTCCTTCGGCTTCGTCCACGCGGCGAAGGAGATCGGCGCCGCGCGGGTCGCGATCGGGGCGACCTACCCCGACGAGGTCGCCGGGCTCTTCGCCGGATTCCTGCGGGCCGGCGGCGTCGAGGTGACGGCACTGCGCGGCTCCGGCCTCGGCATCGCCGCCGAGGTCGGCACGTGGGGGGAGGCGCAGGTGCTCGCCCTGGCCCGCGAGGCCGACACCCCCGACGCGGACGCGGTCCTCCTCCCCGACACCGGCCTGCACACCGTCGCCCACCTCGCCGCCCTGGAGAAGGACCTCGGCAAGCCGGTCCTCACCGCCAACCAGGTGACCGTCTGGGAGGCCCTGCGCCTGACCGACCGCCGGGTGAACGCGCCCGGCCTGGGCACGCTGTTCACCCGGGAGCCGATCGTGCAGGCGTGAGCGGCGGAGCACGGTGCCCGTGACCCACCAGCGCCCGTGACCCACCGGCCGCGCGCCGGACCCGGCGCTTCCGCCCGCTGCCGGGTGCACGGGGCGGCTGCGGGGGTGCGCTGCTCCAGATGCGCCGGCCGTCCGCCTGGTGGCTGTCGGGGTGTGACGCCTCGGGTCTCCGGTCGTTCGCGGATGCCCGCCGGGACGATGCTCCGGGCGCGCCGGGTGTCCGCCGGGTGTTCGCCGGAGGGCGCTGCTCCGGGCCTTCGGCAGTCTGCGGGGTGACTGCCGAGGGCGCGGCGCTCCGGGGGCACCGGTCGTCCGCCGGGTGCTTGCCGGGGTGTGATGCCCCGGTCTTCGGTTCCTGGCCCCTGGCCTCCGGCTCCCGACCCCTGGCCTTCGGCCCCCGGTCGTCCGCCGGGCCAGGCACCCCCCCGGTACGCCCCTGGCCTTCGGCTCCCGACCCCCGGCCCCCGGCCTCCGGCCGTCCGCTGGGCCAGGCGCCCCCCCGTACGCCCCTCGCCACCGGCAGGGAATAAGCGGGGACAGCCTCCTGTTAGCGTCCGACGGACAGTGCACGCCGAGATGCAGGAGGAACCCCCGTGGCGGCAGACGAGACGGCGGCAGGCGAGAACAGGGCCGGTGGAGCGGCGGCCGGCGAGGCGGGGGCCGGTGACGTGTCGGCCGGTGACGTGTCGGCCGACGGGATCCGCGGCGCGGTGCACGGCGGTGCTCCCGCCCCCCTCTCCGTACTGGACCTGGTCACCGTCGGTTCCGGGTACACCGCCACCGACGCCCTGCGCACCTCCGTCGACCTCGCCCGGCTCGCCGAGGCCCGCGGCTTCCACCGGTACTGGGTCGCCGAGCACCACTCGATGCCGGGCGTCGCCTCCTCCTCGCCCGCGGTGATCCTGGCCCACCTCGCCGCCCACACCGACCGCATCCGGCTCGGCTCGGGCGGCGTCATGCTGCCCAACCATGCCCCGCTGGTGATCGCCGAGCAGTTCGGCACCCTGGAGGCGCTCGCCCCCGGGCGCGTCGACCTCGGTCTCGGCCGCGCCCCCGGCACCGACGGCGCCACCGCCGCCGCCCTGCGCCGCACCGACCGGCTGCACGAGGGCGCCGACGACTTCCCCGAGCAGCTCGCCGAGCTGACCCGGTTCCTCGACGACGACTTCCCCGACGGGCACCCCTACCGGCGTATCCACGCCGTCCCCGGCCCCGTCCAGGCCACCTCTCCCGGCGGCGTCCAGTCCCGGCACCGCCCGCCGGTGTGGCTGCTCGGCTCCTCCGGGTTCAGCGCCCGGCTGGCCGGCCTGCTCGGCCTGCCGTTCGCCTTCGCGCACCACTTCTCCGCGCAGAACACCGTCCCGGCCCTGGACCTCTACCGGGAGTCCTTCCGGCCGTCGGCGGTCCTCGACGAGCCGTACGCCCTCATCGGCGTCTCGGTGCTCGCCGCCGACGACGAGCGCGAGGCGCGCCGCCAGGTGCTGGCCACCGGCCTGAACATGGTCCGGCTGCGCGGCGGCCGACCCGGCCTGTCGCCCTCCCCGCAGGAGGCCGAGGCCCATGAGTTCACCCCGCTGGAGCGGGAGTTCGTCGACTCCTGGACGGCGAACATCATCCACGGCACGGCCGACGAGGTCCGCTCCGGCCTCGACGGCCTGCACAAGCGCACCGGTGCCGACGAGCTGATGCTCACCAGCCACGCCCACCGGGGCGACCTGCGCCTGCGCTCCTACGAACTCGTCGCGGACGCCTACGGGTTGCCGACCGCGTAGGACGCGCCGGCCATCAGCTCGGAGATGCGGTCCGGCGGCACCGGGCGGGAGTAGAGCCACCCCTGCCCGGTGTCGCAGCCGATCCGGCGCAGCCGGCCGGCCTGCGCGGACGTCTCCACGCACTCCGCGGTCACGGTCAGCCCGAGCCGGTGCGCGAGGGCGATCATCGCCTCGACGACGACCTCGTCCGCCGGATTCGGCGGCGCGCCCGTGCCCTCGTACTGGAAGCCGCGCACGAACGACCCGTCCAGCTTGAGCACCGACACCGGGAGCCGGCTCAGGTACGCCAGGTTGGAGTAGCCGGTGCCGAAGTCGTCGATGGCGATGTTCACGCCCATGTCGCTGAGCGCCTGGAGGGCCTGCAGCGGACGCCCGGCCGAACCCATCACCGCGGACTCCGTCAGTTCCAACTGGAGCAGCGAGGGGTCCAGTTCGGTCTCGGCGAGGATCTCCGCCACGTCGGCCACCAGGTCGGAGTCCCACACCTGACGGACCGCCACGTTGACGCTCACGAACAGCGGCGGACCGTCCGGACGGGCCAACTGCCAGGACCGCGCCTGCCGGCAGGCGGTGGCCAGCACCCAGCGTCCCAGCGGCACGATGGAGCCGTCCTCCTCGGCCAGCGAGACGAACCGATTCGGCGGCAGCAGGCCGAACCGGGGGTGGTCCCAGCGCACCAGCGCCTCCACCCCCCGCAGCCGGCCGTCCGACATCCCCACCAGCGGCTGGTAGTCGAGCCGGAACTCGCCCCGCTCGATGGCCGGCCGCAGGGTGGAGGCCAGTGCCTGACGGGTCATCAGGTGCGCGTTGCGCTCCGGGTCGAACAGCGTCCAGCGGTCCTTGCCGTCCACCTTCGCCCAGTGCAGGGTCGTGTCGGCCGCCTGCATCAGCCCGGTGGCGGTGGTGCCGGCCGCGTGCCGCTCGACGACCCCGATCGAGGCGGAGACGTTCAGCCGCTGCCCCGAGAGGTCGAACGGCGCCTGGAGCGCCTTCAGTACGGACTCGGCGAGATCCGCGAGCTGTTCGGTGCCCGTGGAGTCCTCCACCAGCAGGGCGAACTCGTCCCCGCCGAGCCGCGCCACCAGCGGCACGCCCGGCCGGGTCCGCCCTGCCTCCCGCGCGCACGTGGTCAGCCGCTCCGCGACGGCGGCCAGCAGCCGGTCGCCGACCCGGTGGCCGAGCGTGTCGTTGACGGCCTTGAACCCGTCCAGGTCGAGGTAGCACAGCCCGATCCGGCCGGTTCCGCTCCGCTCGTACGACTCCGTCTCCAGCGCTCCCGCCACCCGCTCGAAGAACAGGGTGCGGTTGGGCAGCAGGGTCACCGGATCGTGCATCTGGAGGTGGCGCAGCCGGGCCTGCAGCTCCCGGTGACCGCTGACGTCGGTGACCGACAGCAGGACGCCGCCGGCACCGCCGTCCAGGGGTGCCACCGTGACCTGGGCCCACAACGAGCACCCGTCGGGCCGCTTCAGCCGCCGTGTGCAGCACAGCTCCGCCCGGCGGCCGCGGAGCACCTCCCGGTAGGCGTGCCGGGTGAGCGCGTCGGAGGCCAGGTCCAGCAGGTCGGCGGCGGACCGCCCGACCAGCCCCGCGGACCCGGCGCCCAGCAGCGCGCCGAACGCCTCGTTGGCGTCGGCGACCAGGCCGTCGCGGTCCACGACCGCCATGGCGAAGGGCGCGGCCGCGAAGACGGAACGGTAGGCCGGCGGCCCGCCGTCGATGTCCCCGGCGGCACCCCTACGAGTAGATGCCTTGATATCACTCACCGTGACGGCTGACCGGTCGAGGTCTGCCGCGGGCGTCGGCCCTTCGGACGTTCCGCTCACCGCTCGCTCCCGCAGTGCACTCGATCGCTGTCCGCGCAGGAAAGTCTGCCGATCATAGAGGCTGCCCCCGGACGTCCGCAGCCATTGCCCAGTGTCCCGGAACGACCGACGTTTCTGACAGATCGTTTCTGCCCCCGGTGGACCGGTTCTGCGGGCGGGCGACCACTTGTGACGTTCCGTGAGTGTTCCGGGGACGTCGGCATGATGCCCCGTTTCCGCGTCCTCACTCGTCCGGCGCAGACAAACAGGGCGCAATGCGTGCAATTCCCACAGGCTGGGGGCGGTGTCCCGTGAACCGCTCCCGGAGGTCCCCGTGCCGCGACAGCTCCCGCGCCCCCGACTGCGCAGCACCGCGGCCATGTTCACCACCCTCGCGGCACTCGCCGCGACCTGCCTCATCAGCGCCCCCGCCGCGGAACCCTTCTCCGCCACCCCCTGCGCGCTCAGGCGCACGGGCGCCCACCACTCCGAGGGTCTGGACACCTGGAACGCCGCCTATCCGCGGCCCTCCCGCGCCCTCGACGCGGTGATGATCTTCCTGTCGTTCCCGGACCGGGCGCCGACGGTCCCCCCGGCCGAACTCGCCGCCGACCACTTCCCGGCCACCAGCGACTACTTCCGGCAGGCCTCCTACGGCAGGTTCGCCCTGCGCGCGCACCCCCTGGAGCGCTGGATCCGGATGCCGAAGCCGTCCACCGCGTACGCCATACGGCGGGACTGGAGCGCCGCGCACCGTGGCGCCTACCTGCGCGACGCCCTCGCCGCCGCCGACGGACAGGTCGACTTCTCCCGCTACGACGTCGTCTACCTCGTCGCCGACCCGGACGCCCCCGGCGTGGACTCCGACGCCACCAAGGTCGTCAACATGGACACCCCGCTGCGCGCCGACGGCACCGCCATCCGGCGGATCGTCACGGTCTTCGAGCAGCATCCGCCGGACCGGCTCGTCCTCGCCCACGAGACCGGGCACGTGTTCGACCTGCCGGACCTGTACCGCCGCCCCGCGGACGGCAAGGGCGACTGGGACACGCACGTCGGCGACTGGGACCTGATGGGCAGCCAGTTCGGTCTCGCCCCGGACCTGTTCGCCTGGCACAAGTGGAAGCTTGGCTGGCTGGAACCGCACCAGGTGACGTGCGTGCCCCGCGGGACGCCGACCCGCCTGACGCTGGAGCCGGTGGGCGCCGGGCCGGACCTGCCGGTGAGCCGGGCCGCCGGCTCGCCGGCCTTCGGGCTCGGCGACGGCACCAAGCTCGCGGTCGTGCGCACCGGGGCCGACAGCGCGCTCGCCTTCGAGGCCCGCGGCCGCATCGGCAACGACCGCGCGTCCTGCAGCTCGGGCGTGCTCGTCTACCGCGTCCAGAGCGGCGCGGCGTCCGGCCGCGGCCCGGTCGAGGTGGTCGACGCCCACCCCGCCACCGACGCCTGCTGGGGCGACTCGGTCTACCCGCCCCTCGCCGACGCCCCGGTCGGCGCCGGCGAGAGCTTCACCGTGCCGGGGGAGGGCGTACGGGTGGACGTGGAGGAGCGCACCGCGGCGGGGTCGTGGACGGTCCGGATCACGGCGTAGGACCTGTCCGGTGCGGCGTGACGTGGTGCGGCGTGATGGGTCGGAGGGGCCTGTCCGACACGCCCCGGCGGAAAGGCCGGCCGGGCGGAAGAGCGGGCACGCAAAAGGCCCCCCGCTCGCGCGAGGGGCCTTGCTGTCTGTGCGCCGCCAGGGACTCGAACCCCGGACCCGCTGATTAAGAGTCAGCTGCTCTAACCAACTGAGCTAGCGGCGCCTGCTGACGTCGTAGACATTAGCATCCGGATCCGAGGCGTGAGAAATCGATATCCGCACGGCGGCGCGGGCGGCCCGCACGGCCGCCCAGAGCAGGATCTCCGGGCCCGGCAGCCAGGGGTGCCGGGCGTCCGGGGCGGTGACCCACCGGGCGGCGGCCCCGCTCTCCCGCGGGGCGAGCGGGGCCGGCACGGTGACCGCGTCCCCGTTGCCGTGGCACAGCAGCGGTGGCACCGTCCCCGTGCGCCCGTCCCGGCGGCCGTCGGCGTCCCACTCCTCCCACTCCAGGAGCGAGGGGAGGCGCTGGGCGGTGCCGGGTGCGGCGAACAGCAGCATCCGCCCGCGGAACGCGGCCACCGGCCCGGAGCCCGGCCCCTCGTCCCACAGCCGGTCCAGCATCAGCCGCCCGAACATCGCGGGGGCGCTGACGACGTCGAAGGCGGAACCGCAGGGCAGTACGACCGGGGCGTACGGGCGCTCCCTCCACAGGGCCAGGGTGCTGCGGGAGAAGGGGGCCGCGGACGCCAGCCAGGCGACGCCGTCCGCGGTGATCCCGCGGGTGTCGTGGCGGTCGGTGTCCGGGACGTTCCGTGCGCCGGCGTTCGGTGCGCTGCTCATGCCGACAAGGTCTACCCGGGGTGAGCGGGTGGCTCCGCAGGGTTGCGGGAAGTCGGGACGGGAGGGGAGGAGAGGGGGTATCTTGCCCGCCCGGCGCGGGACCGGCCTGACGCGGGGTGACCGGCGTGGACGCGGGGCGCCGCGCGCGGTGTCACACGGGGTCGGCGTGCCCGCGCCCCTCGGCGTCCCCGCTCAGCAGGTCCCGCCCGAACTCGACCATCTTCTTCGCGTAGTCCTCGGTCCACTCGGCGCGGTCGGCGATGTCCGCCGCCGTCAGCCGGTCGAAGCGGCGCGGATCGGCGAGCTGGGCCGCGGCCACGGCCTGGAACTCCATCGCCCGGTCGGCCGCCGCGCGGAAGGCCTGCGTCAGTTCCGTGGCACGCGTCAGCAGCGCGCCGGGGTCGTCCATCGACTCCAGGTCGAAGAAGTGTTCCGGATCACCGGCCGCCTCGGCGGGCTCGAAGAGCAGGGGCGCGGGGCGTAGCCGCGGTTCGTTCCGACCCGGCGTGGGCTCCGCCATGTCTTCTCCTTCTCGTACGGTCGGGATGGCGCCACTGGTGAGCGGACCACCCTCCATTGTCCCCCGGCGGCGCAAGGGGCCGGGGTCCCGGCCTTCTCAAGCGATCCGCCCCCGGCGATGTTCCCCAGCCGACGGCACTTCCAAGCCACCCGGCGCCGGCTGTCTCCCCGGACCGCCTCCGGCGGCGTGCCGGACCCCGTCCGGAGGCGGCAGCGGGGGCGGGGGCCGAGGCGGGCCGGGGCGGGTCGGTCATGGTGTCCAGGGGATCCGGTGTTCGGCGAGGTGGGCCAGTACCGCGTGGTTCGCCTCCCAGCCGTCCGGGAACTTCACCGTGGTTCCCAGCTGGACCGGTTCCGTCGACGGGTAGGCGTCCAGGAGGTCGGTGACCCCCGCGCGGCAGACGACGACGCAGGCGTGGCGGTGGCGGGAGGCCAGGACGCACAGGCGGCCCGTCTCCAGGTGGAAGGCGGTGGCGTCGGGGCGGCCGGACAGGGGGTGCAGGACGACCGTGACGTCGTACTCGCGGCCCTGGAGCCGGTTCGCGGTGTCGACGGTGACGTCGCCGACGCCCAGCTCGGCCAGGGCCGCGCGGACCGCCGCCGCCTGGTCGCGGTGGGCGGTGCCGACGGCGATCCGGTCGGCGGTGAGGGGGGTGGGTGCGGGGGAGCGCTCGGAGACGGCCGCGCCACCCCGGTCCAGGAGGCGCCTGACCACCGCGGCGACCGCCCGCACCGCCTCCGGGTCGGTGCGGGGCGTGTGCCGGGCGGGCAGCTCCAGCAGCCCCCAGCCGGACTCCGCCGCCTCGTCGATCACCCGGTCGGGCCCCGAGCCGTCGGAGGGGACGCCGAAGGACAGCCTCCGGTCGCCGGGGCCGGTGCCGCTGCGGAACGGCGTGAACGGGTAGAAGGCGTCCGAGACCAGCGGCGCCGCCGACGCCGGCAGCCGCCAGGACACCGGCAGCCGGTGCTGCGGCAGACCGGGGTTGTGCGCCAGCAGCGTCGACACCGCCGAGGCCGACGGGTCGTACGACAGGCCGGCCCACTGCTCGCCGCCCACGATCGAGAACGGGTCCAGCTGCCCCGGGTCGCCCACGAACAGCGCCCGCTCGAACAGCCCGGCCACGGCCAGCAGCCCGTCCGAGCGCATCTGGTAGGCCTCGTCCACGATCGCGTGCGGCCACGGCTCGTCGGTCTTCACGTGCGCCCACTTGGCGGCCGTGGAGATGACGACCGGAAGCCCGGCCAGGTCACCGGCCTTCGCCGACTTCCGCACGTTCGGCAGGTCGTCCAGCGCCTTGTCGTAGGCGTCGGCGTCGCTGCTGTGCAGGCGGCCCACCGGCAGCGCGGAGTCCTTCTCGGCGAGCCGCAGCACCAGGTCGTCGACCTGCGCGTTGGTCTGCGCGACGACCATCAGCGGTCTTCCCGCGTCCGCCAGTTCCAGCGCCGCGCGGACGACGAGCGTGGACTTGCCGGCACCGGGCGGGGAGTCCACGACGACCCCGCGCGCGGTGCCGTGCAGCGTGTCGCGCAGGATCGCGTCGGTGGCGCGGGTGGCGGCGGTACCGGGGTCGTGGACGGCCTCGGTGGTCACAGGACGTCCTCCTCGGTGACGGTGTCGGCGGCTTCGGGCACCGGTTCCCCGGGCGGGCCCCCGTGCGTCCACGGCGTGTCCTCCGGGTCGGGCAGCTTGGCGCCGCCGCGCTGCTCGTGCTCGAACAGGGTGAAGCACACCCGGTCGCCCTTCTCGGGCACGGACCCTTCCTCCGGCTCCTTGCCGCGGCCCATCCTGTCGACGATCCGCAGCACCAGCAGGCCCTCGTCCTGCGCACCGGCCGCACCGGGGCCGTCCGGGCCGGCCGCACCGGGGCCGTCCGGGCCGGCCGCACCCTCCGCACCGGGGCCGTCCGCACCGTCCGGGGCGGCCCGCCGCACGAACTCCGCCGCCTGCGGCTTCCCGCCCAGCGACCGGTACACCTTGACCCGCTCCCCGAGATGCGGCCGGTCGTCCGTGCGGACGGTGACCAGCGGGCGCGGGCTGGGCCGCCTGCCCTCGCCGTAGGCCATCACCACGTCGACGACCTCGCCCGCGAACGCCTCCCCGGCCAGCCGCCGCCCCGCCATCACCAGCGGGTCGTCGAGGGCCTCCTGCGCCTCCAGCCGGGCCTGTTCCCGCTCGCGCACGGCCAGCTTGCCCGCGGCGGTGACCGCGTCGTCGCGGCGCGGCTGCGGCGGCTCGCCCGCCACGACCCGGTCGCGGTGGCCGGTGAACGACCAGCGGTCGCGGGTCCACCGCTCCTCGACGTGCGCCCCCTCGGGCAGCTCCCGCAGCAGGTCGATGCCCTGCCACACCTTCTCCCAGGTGGGCAGGGTCCGGCTCAGCACGAGGTCCCGCACCGCCCGCTCGGCGGCGGTCAGCTCGCCCAGCCGGTCGTCGGCCTGCAGGCCGTCCTCGGCGGCGGCCAGGGCGGTCCGCGCGCGGTCGTAGCGCTCGATGGCGGGGGCGAGCAGCTTGTTGTCGAACGCCGGGTCGGTCGCCGGCCCGGCCGGCGGGCACAGCAGCTGGCCCCCGGCGTCACGGGCCAGCTCGGCCCGCAGCGCCGCCCCGGCGCCGGTCTCGTCCCCGGGCGGGTCGATCCAGGCGAGCAGCGACCCCAGGTGCTGGTCCTCCAGACCGGACTGGCCGGTCGCCCAGTGCCGGCCCAGCACCTCCGTGAGCGCCAGCAGCAGCGAGGAGCCGGGCACCCGGGACCGCTCCCCGAAGTGCGTCAGCCACCGCCCGAGCAGCGGCACGCGCGGCGGCGCGGGATACGGCGTCTGCGGGTCCTGCTCCGCCGTGCGCCTGAAGCGGGTGGAGCGGCCCAGGAGGCGGACGTACTCCACGCCCGCGCGGCTCGGGACGATCAGCTGGGGCGCGTCGGAGCACAGCTCGACCTCGACCTTGACGCGTTTCCCGGTCCCGGGGTCGGTCTCGTTGCGCTCGGCGGCCTCGACGGCGTCGGCGTACGAGTCGATGTACGGCAGGACGACGTCGGCCAGCTCGGCGAGGAACGCGAACCGCAGGTCGCGGTCGCGCGGCTGCGGGACGACCAGCAGCCGGGGCGCGTCCCGGTCGGTGCCGACGAGGGCGCCGAGCGGGGCGCCCGCCTCACCGGCGGTGGTCAGCGGCACGAACACCAGCGGCCGCTTCGACAGGTGCCGGTGGCGGACGGTGGCGGCGGGCCGGGCGCGGCCGGTGGCGACGGCCTCCAGGCGGGCCAGGACGGCGATCAGCGACACGTCGCCCCCAGGGCCTCGTCGCGCAGCAGGGCGGCGCGGCGCAGGGCCGCCACGGCCGGGTCGTCGGGATCGCCGGCCTCCCCGCGGGCCGCGGCCAGCACGTCCTCGACGGTCGTCATGGCCCCCAGCTCGGCGCGGACGGGGCGCCCCAGCGCGGTGACCTCGCCGGCCGCGCGGGAGCGGCCGCGGCAGTGGAACGCCAGTTCGCAGGCGGCCAGGCACTCGGGCGCGTACGCCGCCGGGACGGCCTCGACGGCCGCCGTGAGCCGGTCGGGCGGCAGCTCGGGCGAGAAGCAGGTGTCCTCGGGGAGCGCGCCGGCGATCTCCTCGATGCGGGTCAGCCGGGCCAGCTGGCGGTGGGTGACCGCGCGCTGCTTGCGGATGTCCACGGCGGAGGCGGTGGGCAGGTTGGAGAAGTCCTTGGGGCAGACCAGCAGGACGCGGTGGCGCACCCGCGGCGCGGGGTCGAGGCGGGCGGCGAGCGCCTCCAGCGCCAGCACGTACACCGCGGCCTGCCGGGCGGCCGCGCCGACCTTCGCGGGGTCCGCGGCGCCGTCCAGCAGGGGGAACGACTTGATCTCCACGACCGTCCAGCCGCCGTCGGGGTGCACCACGACCGCGTCCGGCTCCAGGAACGCCGGGGAACCCGCGACGTCGAGCGCGAGCATCGGGTGGTCCAGGAGGGTCCAGGTGCCGGACGCCGCGCCGGCCTCGCGCAGCGCCAGCGCCGTCCGCGCCGTACGGCCCTCGGGGCCGATCGCCGACAGGTCGGGGACGCTCGCCCCGGTGGGCGGCTCCGCGCGCGGGTCCAGCTTCTCGTGCACCAGGCGCAGCAGGTCGGCGCCGCCGTCGGCCTTCACCTTCGCCTCGAAGGCGTTGCCGCGCGTGAGGGCGAACTGGGACTGGCCGAACGCCGAGGGCGAGCCGAGCGCGTCGGCCAGCGCCGCCTTGTCCACCCCGGCGCCGTCGAGGATCGCGCGTCGGCTGCATCCCGGGTTGGCGGCGAGCGCCGCCAAGGCGCGGGCGTCCAGCGCCTTGGCGGGTACGTCGGGTCCGCGCAGGTCAGCGAGCCGCTGCCGGAGCGCCGTCCCCCGCGTCCGAGGGAGTGGCACCCGGTTCGGCTCCGGGCCCGAACCGTGACTCGCGCTGCCGTGGAATTCGCTCACCCGCGGAAGTCTGGCATCCGCCACTGACAATCGGGGCGCCGGTGCCCCGAGTTGCCACCGGGAGGAACGGGAACCGCTCCGCCGCCCAGCCCGCGGCCCGGTCCGCCCGGCGCATCACCAGGGGCGCCAGCAGCAGTCCCGCGCCCATCACGGCCGCGCCCGCGGCCGCGTCGAGGAAGTAGTGGTTCGCGGTGCCCATGACCACGATCGTCGTCACCAGCGGATAGACCACGCCCGCGATCCGCGCCGCGCGGGTGCCGCCGTGCCGCCACAGCATCACCCCGCACCACAGCGCCCAACCGACGTGCAGGCTCGGCATGGCCGCGTACTGGTTGGTCATGCCGCCCAGGCCGCGCGGGGCGCTCGCCTCGCCGCCCCACCAGCCGTACGAGCTGTACAGGGCCATCGTGTCCACGAAGCCGTGGTCCGCGGAGAGCAGGCGCGGCGGGCAGGTGGGCAGCAGGGTGAAGCCGATCAGGCCGATGAACGTCGACGTCATCAGCCAGGTGCGGGCGGCCCGGTAGTGCACGGTGCGCGAGCGGAACAGCCACACCAGGACCACCGGGGTGACCAGGTAGTGCAGCGACGCGTACCAGAAGTCGGCCGGCACGCCGATCCACGCCTCGTTCCGGAACAGCCGGTTCAGCGGGTGCTCGGCGTTGATGTGCAGGACCTTCTCGATCCGCAGGATCGCCAGTCCGTGGTCGACGGCGCTGCTGACGTCGCCCCGCGCGAGCAGCCGGCCCGCGGAGTAGCAGGCGTACACCAGCACGATCAGGGGCAGTTCCGTCCACCACCGCAGCCTGGCCGGCGAGGCCGCCTCGGTGCCTGGTGTCTCGGTCTGCGGCATCCGATCGCCTCCCCCTTCGTGTCGCTGCGGTGCCCGTGGCACGGAGGTGCCACTTTACGGCCTGGGCGGGCGCCCCCCGTAGGACGCCCCCGGCCCTCGAAGACGCTGAGATCGCCCACCGGGTTGCCCCTGCTCAGGGTGCGCGATGATGGAAGGGTCCCGCCCCCGCTTTTCCCCGGAAGGGTTCTCCATGGCACCGCGCATCCTGCTGGCCCGGCACGGACAGACCGAGTGGTCGCTGTCCGGCAAGCACACCGGCAGGACCGACGTGCCCCTGCTGGAGGAGGGCCGGCGCGGCGCCAAGCTGCTCGGCGAGCGGCTGCACCGGGCGCCGTTCGACGGTCTTCCCGACGTCGAGGTCCGC
Organism: Streptomyces sp. NPDC031554; assembly: GCF_055580685.1. NCBI lineage: Bacteria > Bacillati > Actinomycetota > Actinomycetes > Kitasatosporales > Streptomycetaceae > Streptomyces > Streptomyces sp. NPDC031554. The sequence goes on from NZ_JBVIKX010000005.1 coordinate 199,770, forward strand.
ACCAGCCCCCTGGTGCGCGCGCGAGAGACGTGCGAACTCGCCGGCTTCGGCGAGCGCGCCACGGCGTGGGACACGCTCATGGAGGTCCACTACGGCGCCTACGAGGGCATGACCCCCGCCGAGATCCAGGCGGTCCGGCCGGGCTGGCTCATCTGGCGCGACGGCGTGCCGGAGGGCGAGACCCTGGCGGAGGTCACCGCGCGCGCGGACGAGGTCGTCGCGTGGGCGCGGTCCGCCGACCGGGACGTGCTGGTCTTCGCCCACGGGCACATCCTGCGTTCGATAGGCGCCCGGTGGCTCGGTCTCCCGCTGGACTTCGCGGCCCGCGTACGCCTCAACCCGACGTCGCTGTCCGTACTCGGCTGGGCCTACGGCGAACCGGCCATCGAGAGCTGGAACGACCTGGGGCACCTGGCGGGCTGACCCGGCCGCCCCGGAGCGGCGACGGCGCGGGACGGCGCGGGCAGGGGGCGGCAACGGCACGGGACCGCCGTGGCACGGGGGTCCGTGACGCAGGGGTCCGCGGCACAGGGGTCCGCGGCGGTCACGCCTTGCGCGGGGCCGTGGCGTGGCGCTCCAGGAACTCCGACACCCCCGCGGCCCGCCGGTGGGGCAGCAGCACCCGTGCCGTCCCCGCGAGCATCGTCCGGATCCGCGACGACTGCACCTCGTCCAGCAGGTCCAGCACCCGCATCCCGGCCGTCGCCGCCTCGTCGGGCCGCCCCCCGCGCGCGAGGTCGTCCGCCAGCTCGGCGGTGTACAGCGCGATGTTCCGGGTGAAGTGGGGGTCCTGGAGCTGGGCCGCCCGCCGCGCGTGCCGGGCCGCCCGCGGCCACGCCCCGAGCGTGGACCAGCACTGCGCCTCCAGACCCTCCAGTTCGGCCTCGCCGTAGAAGCTCATCCACTCGGGGTCGGCGTCCGAGGAGCCGCGCGCGTACAGGGCGTGGGCGCGCGCCAGTGCCTGCTCGCAGCCGGCGCGGTCGGCCAGTCCGGCCCAGCCCCCCGCCTCGCGCAGCGCGAGCAGCGACATCAGCCGCGCGGAGCCCAGCGGGCGGGCGACGCGCTGCGCGGCCTGCGCCGCCCGGACGGCCTCGCGCGGGCGGCCCACGTCGCGCGCGAGGAACGCCGTGTTGCAGAAGGCGTGCGCCTCCAGGGCCTCGTCGCCGGTGGTCCGGGCGGTCGCGAGGGCCTCCGCGTAGTGCGAGCGGGCGTCGTCGAACCGGCCCGAGTCGTGCGCCAGCCAGCCCACCGAGATGGCCAGTTCGCCCGCGCCCGAGTGGAGCCGTTCGGCGGTCGCCTGCCGTACCGCTCCCGCGTCCAGCAGCGCGTAGGCGGTGCGCAGCGGTGTCGCCGCGCGCCGGTAGAGCCCGTCGGCGCCGTGCCGGTCGTCCAGCAGCCGGATCCGGCGGACCGCCTCCTCCAGGGCGGCCGCCTCCCTCGTCCCGGGGCGCCGCACGGGGCGTTCGGCCGCCGACGCGTCCGGAGCGAGCCCCAGGGGGCCCATCGAGACGGCGGCCACCGTGGCGCCCCCGCCGGTCATGAATGCGCGACGCAGCACGTCGCTCTCCTCGTGGTCGTGGTGCGTGTCGTACGGGTCCTGCGTGTCATACGGTTCGTGCGCCCCGCGCGTCTCACCGGTGCCCGGCACGTCCTCGCGGGGACGCGCCCCCCGCCCGCGGACGGACGACCGGGGCGCGAACCCCAGATCGGTGAGCGTGCGGCCGGGGAACATGTGCAGGAACACCCGCTCGTACGCGTAGTTGGGGCAGCGGATCTCACCCGCCTCGACGCGGCCGACATAGCGCGCGTCGCAGCTCACCCGCTCCCCGATCTCGCGCGCGGCCCGCCGCACCAACGCGGCGAACTCGGCCGGCGAGCGCTGTCCGCGCAACCGCCGGAAGGTGGGGTTGGGCCGTGCCGGCCGGTCGGGCCGAGCTGGGGTCACCGGTGACGACGCCATGGCCGGGTCCTCTCGTACGAACCGTCGAACCATGCCGGAGGCAGCGCGGGTCGACCGATCCGTCGGTGTGAGCACCCTGTTTCCGGCGGGCTTGAACGTACCTTCTGTGATCGGTTCGACACACAGGGTTTGACCACAAAACCGGATATCTCATCCGCGATCCGCCATGAACTGCCATCCTTTGCGGCGCATTTCCGCGTAGCCGCCGACGATCCGCCGCGTTGGACCCGACGGACGCGCACAGTGACCGCCGAGGGAGGCCGACCGTGGAGACCAGTCGGAGGAACGATCCCGTCGTGTCGTCGGGGACGACGTGCGACCTCGTGACGGTGCCGGCCCGGCAGGGGCTGGAGGCGGCCGACATCCTGCGCCGCGGAGCCGGCGACGCGATGGGGCCCGTGCTCCACGACGACGGGCACGGCACCCTCGCCTTCCTGGTGCCGCCGGGCACCGCCGCCGCCTGGGACGTCCCGGGCAGCACCTGCACGGAGACCGGCGGACGGGGGCCGGGACCGGCACCCGGGCTCCCCGCCGAGGGCTCGCACTGGCTGCTCCCGCCCGGCGAGGCCGACCTCGCGACCGACCCGGCCGTCCTCCAGCGGGCGTTGGGGGAGGCGGCGCGGCTCATCGAGGCGGCGGACAGCTGCCGGTAGCCGGCCCGGCCCCCCGCGGGACGTGTCCGGCCCTTCCGGGCGGGCACCGCGCGCCGATCCGACGCGAAGGGCCGGCCACGCCCCGGGCGGCCGCCGGCGAGCGGCGCGTCCCGCCCGGCGGTGGACGGCCGGGGGAGCACGGCACGCCCCGGCCCTGCGAAAATGCCCGCATGGCAAGGTCCAGGAACTCCCGGCGCGCACGCGACAGCGACGAGACCGTCACCGAGACCGTCGACGGCGGGCTCGCCCAGCTCCGCCCGGACCGCGACCGGGCACGGGCCTGGACGCTGCTCATCGACGGGGCGCCCCAGTCGCACGTGGACCTCGACGACCCCGGACACCTCTCCTTCGAGTACCAGCGGCGGATCGGCCACGTCATCGACCTCGCCGCCCCGCCCGGCAGGCCGCTGCACGTCCTCCACCTCGGCGGCGGCGCCTTCACCCTCGCCCGGTACGTCGCGGCCACCCGCCCCCGCTCCACCCAGCAGGTCGTCGAACGGGACGCGGCCCTCGTCCGGCTGGTCCGCCGGGAGCTGCCCCTGGACCCCGCCGCCCGGATCCGGGTGCGGTCCGCCGACGCGCGCGAGGGGCTCGGCAAGGTGCCGGACGGATGGGCCGACCTCGTCGTCGCCGACGTGTTCAGCGGTGCCCGCACCCCCGCGCACCTGACCTCGACCGAGTTCCTCGACGAGGTGCGCAGGGCCCTGAGCCCCGGTGGCTCCTACGTCGCCAACCTGGCCGACGGCCCCCCGCTCGCGCACCTGCGCGCCCAGATCGCCACCGCCGCCGCCCGCTTCCCGGAACTCGCCCTGGTCGCCGACCCCGCCGTGCTGCGCGGCAAGCGGTTCGGCAACGCAGTCCTGGTCGCCTCCGACCTGCCGCTGCCGACCGCCGAACTGACCCGCAGGGCCGCCTCCGACCCGCACCCCGCCCGCGTCGAGCACGGCAGGGACCTCACCGACTTCACCGGCGGGGCCGTACCCGTCGTCGACGCCTCGGCGGTGGCGTCACCGGCCCCGCCGCCGTCCGTCTTCCGCTGAGCGGCCGCGGAACGCCCGCCGGGCGGACGTGCGTTCAGTAGGTGCCGATCTCCACGCGCGGTGGTCCGTCGTGCCAGGTGCAGAAGACCGACACGCGGTCCGCGCCCGAGGTGAACTCCACCCGGATCCAGGACTCCGTCTTCCACACCTGCATCGACCAGCCCGCGCCCGGTGTGGCCGAGACGAGCGAGGCGGAGGCGGGCCCCAGGTCGAACAGGACCCGCCCGCCGTCGGTGTCGTAGCCCTCGACCCGGCCGGAGGGGCCGGGGGAGGCGGCCGGCCGGGTGCGGGACGGGGCCGCCGGGCTCGCGGGGGTCCGGGACGCGGACGGCGGGGCGGACGACGGGGACGGCGTGGCGGGCGCGGACGCCGGGGACGACGCCGGCGCGGGGCGGTCGGTGGCCGAGATCGCCGGCGGCTCCGGCTCCCCGGCGGGCACGTCGGCGGCCGTCAGCGGCAGGGCGCGCGGCGGGTCGTACGCGGTGCCCGCCAGGACCGTGTGGACGCCCCACCACGACAGCGTGACCGCCGCGCCCGTGGCGAGCGTCCAGGCCAGTACATGTACGAGTCCTCTGCGCATCGCGGGCCATCCTGCCCCACCCGCCACGGCCGTGTCGCGCGGATCCCCCACCGCGCACCCCGCGGGACTCCGGGTCCCCACCGGCCGTCCACAGGGACGGAGTTGTCCACAGGCCCGGAGGGGATCCGGCCGCATGGCGTAGGTTGCGGCGCATGGCAAGTGTGCTCGTGGTCGAGGACGACCAGTTCGTCCGCTCGGCGCTCATCCGGCACCTCACCGATGCCGCGCACACCGTGCGCAGTGTCGGCACGGCACTGGAGGCGCTGCGCGAAGTCGCCCATTTCCGCTTCGACGTGGTCGTGCTGGACCTCGGACTGCCGGACCTGGACGGCTCCGAGGCCCTGAAGATGCTGCGCGGCATCACGGACGTGCCCGTCATCATCGCCACCGCCCGCGACGACGAGACGGAGATCGTCCGGCTGCTCAACGCGGGCGCGGACGACTACCTGACGAAGCCGTTCTCGGTGGAGCACCTCTCCGCGCGCATGGCGGCCGTCCTGCGCCGCTCCCGCGCCGGCGCCGGTGAGGCGCCGCCGTCCAGCGTGCTGCGCGTGGGCGGACTGACCGTCGACCCGCTGCGCCGCCAGGCCGAACTGGACGGTGCCCGCCTCGACCTCACCCGCCGCGAGTTCGACCTGCTCGCCTTCCTCGCCGGCCGCCCCGGCGTCGTCGTCCCGCGCCGCGAACTGCTCGCCGAGGTCTGGCAGCAGTCCTACGGCGACGACCAGACCATCGACGTCCACCTGTCCTGGCTGCGCCGCAAACTGGGCGAGACGGCGGCCCGCCCGCGCTACCTGCACACCCTGCGGGGCGTCGGCGTGAAGCTGGAGCCGCCCGCCGCGGCACCCACCGGGGAGCCGCGATGAGGTGGGCCCTCGTCAAGGTCTGCCTGGCGGTCACCACGATGGTCGTGGTCGCCTTCGCCGTGCCGCTCGGGCTGGTGGTCGAGGAGATGGCCCGTGACCGCGCCTTCTCCAACGCCGAGCGGGAGGCCGCCGTCGTGGTCCCCGCGCTGTCCATCACCACCGACCGCGACCAGTTGGAGCGGGTCGTCGCCGCCGCGGGCTCCGACGACGGCATGGCCGTGCACCTCCCCGCCGGCGACGGCCGGCAGGCCCTCGACCTCGGCCGGCGGCGCGCCACCGCCGCCGACATCGCGGCCGTGCGCGAGCTGGGCCGCGTCTCCACCACCGGGGTGCCCGGCGGCTCCGCGCTCCTGCAGCCCGTCGCGCTGAGCTTCGGCACGGCCGTCGTCGAGGTCTACGTCCCCGAGTCCGAGGTCAGCAACGGGGTCGGGACGGCCTGGGCGGTGCTCGCCGCGGTCGGCGCCGCCCTGGTCGTCGGCTCGGTGGCCGTCGCCGACCGGCTGGGCGTGCGCATGGTGCGGCCCGCCCGGCGGCTGGTGGAGGGCGCGCACGAACTGGGGGAGGGCAGACTGGGCGCACGCGTGCCGGAGGAGGGGCCGAACGAACTGCGGCTCGCGGCCGTCGCGTTCAACTCCATGGCCGACCAGGTCGTCCAACTCCTCGCGAACGAGAGGGAGCTGGCCGCCGACCTCTCCCACCGGCTGCGCACCCCGCTGACCGTGCTGCGGCTCAACGCGGCCTCCCTCGGTGACTCCCCGGCCGCCGAGCAGACCCGCGCCGCGGTCGCCCAGTTGGAGGGGGAGGTCGACACCATCATCCGCACCGCCCGCGAGGCCAAGCCGCAGACCGCGGCCGCCGGACCGGGCGCCGGGAGCGACGTCGCCGAGGTCGTCCGGGAGCGGATGGCGTTCTGGTCGGCGCTCGCCGAGGACGAGGGCCGCAAGGTGCGGGTGGCCGGCGCCGACCGGCCGGTGCGCGCGCCGGTGGCCCGCGCCGACCTGGTCGCCGCCCTCGACGCCCTGCTCGGCAACGTCTTCCGGCACACCCCCGAGGGCACGGCCTTCGCGGTCGACCTGCACGACGGCGAGGACGCGGTGATCGTCCTGGTCTCGGACGCGGGCCCCGGCATACCCGACCCGGAGGCGGCGATGGCCCGCGGCCGGGGTTCCGGCACCGCCGGGTCGACCGGGCTCGGGCTGGACATCGTGCGCCGGCTCGCGGAGTCGACCGGCGGGGACGTGCGCATCGGCTCGTCCGTGCTGGGCGGCACCGAGGTGCGGATCTGGATCCAGCTCGACGGGCGGGAACCGGAGCGCAGGGGGCACCGGGGCACGGTGCGACGACGCCGGCAGGGCAGACGGACCGTCACCTTTAACCGCTCCCGATCCCTTCCTTAAGCGCGCCCTAAGATCCTCGGTCCCCGCCCCGATCAGGCGCTTCGCCCGGTCGGCGAGCGCTAGCGTGCTGCCGCACCCCACCCCCGTGAGCAGTGAAGGCAGGGCACGCGATGAGCACGCACCGGCGCACCGTCAGGACCAGGAACAAGCTGATCGGGGGCGTGGTCGCCGCGGCCGCCGTGGGCGGTGGCGCCGTGTTCCTCACCGGCACCGCCCAGGCGGCCGGGACCGGGGCCGCCTACACGAGGACCAGTGACTGGTCGACGGGGTACACCGCGCAGTACGTCGTCACCAACGACAGCGGCGGCACGAAGACCGACTGGACGCTGGAGTTCGACCTGCCGGCCGGGTCGCGGATCAGCTCGCTGTGGAACGCCGGGTCGAGCGTGTCCGGACAGCACGTCACGGTGAAGCCGGCCGCGTGGGACGAGGACGGTCTGGCCGCCGGCGAGTCCGTCACCGTCGGCTTCGTCGTCAACGGCACCGCCGATCCCGTCGGCTGTCTCATCGACGGCGCCACCTGCTCGGCGGACGCCGGTGCCACCCCCGAGCCGAGCGGCCGCCCGACCGGCACCCCGACGGCCTCCCCGACCGGCACGGTCGCCCCCGCCCCCGCCACCACTCCGGCCGGCACGGCCACCCCCGGGCAGACGGCCACCGCCTCCCCCTCCCCGTCCGGGACCCCCGGCTCCGGGACCGCGGTCTCCGCCGCCTTCGCCCCCTACGTCGACACCTCCCTCCACCCCGCCTTCGACCTCCTCGCCGCCGCCACGGCCACCGGCGTCGAGGACTACCACCTCGCCTTCGTCACCGACGGCGGCGGCTGCACGCCCGAGTGGGGCGGCGTCACGGACCTGGCGAGCGACGGCGTGGCCTCGCAGATCGGCGCCCTGCGCGCCCGCGGCGGCGACGTCCGGGTCTCCTTCGGCGGCGCGTCCGGCGCCGAACTCAGCACCACCTGCGCCTCGGCGGACGCGCTGGCCGCCGCCTACGGCAAGGTCGTGGACGCCTACCGGCTCACCAAGGTCGACTTCGACATCGAGGGCGGCGCGCTGCCGAACACGGCCGCCAACACCCGCCGCGCCCGGGCCGTCGCCGCGCTCCAGCGGCAGCACCCCGGCCTGGACGTCTCCTTCACCCTCCCCGTCATGCCCGAGGGCCTCACCCAGGACGGCGTGAACCTGCTGGCCGACGCCAAGGCCAACGGCGTGCGGATCACCACCGTCAACATCATGGCGATGGACTACGGCCCCGCCTACAGCGGCGACATGGGCACCTACGCCGAGCAGGCGGCCACCGCCACCCAGGCCCAGCTCAGGAGTGTGCTGGGCCTGGGCGACGCCGCCGCCTGGAAGACGGTCGCGGTCACCCCGATGATCGGCGTGAACGACGTCGCCTCCGAGGTCTTCACCGTCGAGGACGCCGCCCAGCTCGCCGCCTTCGCCGAGGCCAAGGGCCTCGGCCGGCTCTCCATGTGGTCCGCGACCCGCGACAGGCAGTGCCCGTCCCCGAAGAACACCGCGGACCCCACGTGCAGCTCGGTCACCCAGACCCCGAACGCCTTCACGAAGGCGTTCACCGCCGGCCGCTGAGGCGGCGGGAAGACAGCGGGGCGCGGCACACCCCCACGGTGTGCCGCGCCCCTTCCCCCGTTCCCCCGTTCTCCCGGGATCCCCACCCCGGGGGTCTTCGGTCAGGCCGTCTCGAGCGCCGGCAGGGTTCCGGTGCGGGCCGCCCGGCCGTACCACAGGGCGCTCGACTTCGGGGTGCGGGCGAGGGTCGCGTAGTCCACGTAGACCGCGCCGAACCGCTTCTCGTAGCCGTACGCCCACTCGAAGTTGTCCAGCAGCGACCACAGGTAGTAGCCGCGGACGTCCGCGCCCTCGGCGATGGCGCGGCGCACGGCCCGCAGGTGGCCGTGCAGGTAGGCGACGCGCTCCGGGTCGTGGACGCGGCCGTCGGAGTCGGGCTTGTCGTCGTAGGCCGCGCCGTTCTCCGTGATGTACAGCGGCAGGCCCGGGGCCTCCTTCGTGTACCGCATGATCAGGTCGTGCAGACCCGTCGGGTCGATCGTCCAGCCCATCTCGGTGCGGTCGCCCGGCGTCTGGTGGAAGGCGACGTCGTCCGCGGCCGGCCAGGGGGAGTGGTCGCTGCTGCCGTGGCCGTCCGCCCGCGGGGCCGTCGGGTCGGCGTCCGCCGCGGAGACGAGGGTGGGCGTGTAGTAGTTCAGGCCCAGCGCGTCCAGCGGCTGGTTGATGGTGCGCAGGTCGCCGTCGAGGACGTACGACCAGTCGGTGAGCGACGAGGTCGCGGCGAGGAGCGTCTCGGGGTACGCGCCGCGCAGGATCGGGCCGTGGAAGACGCCGTTGGCCAGGTCGTCGATCCGGCGGACCGCCGCCAGGTCCCCCGGGGTCTGCGAGAGCGGCCTGACGACCGAGGAGTTGAGGCTGATCGCCACCGAGTTGCGGGTCGGCATCACCGACCGCAGGGCCTTGGTGCCCAGGCCGTGCGCCAGGTTGAGGTGGTGCGCGGCCCTCAGGGACGCCGCCGGGTCGGTGCGGCCCGGGGCGTGCACTCCGGAGGCGTACCCGAGGAAGGCGCTGCACCACGGCTCGTTGAGCGTGATCCACTGCTCCACCCGGTCGCCGAGCGCCTCCCCGACGATCTGCGCGTACTCGGCGAACCGGTACGCGGTGTCCCGCTCCGGCCAGCCGCCCGCGTCCTCCAGCTCCTGCGGGAGGTCCCAGTGGTAGAGCGTGACGGCCGGCTTGATGCCCTTCGCCAGCAGCTCGTCCACCAGCCGGCGGTAGAAGTCCAGGCCCACCTGGACCGCCGGCCCGCGGCCGGTCGGCTGGACCCGCGACCACGAGATGGAGAAGCGGTACGAGTTCAGGCCCAGGTCGGCCATCAACGCGACGTCGTCGCGGTAGCGGTGGTAGTGGTCGACGGCGATGTCGCCGGTGTCGCCCCCGGCGGTCTTGCCGGGCGTGTGGCTGAAGGTGTCCCAGATGGAGGGCGTGCGGCCGTCCTCCCGCACCGCCCCCTCGATCTGGTACGCGGACGTCGCCGCGCCCCAGAGGAAGGCCGGAGGAAAGGTCACCGGGTTGACCGACTGTACCGACTGTGCGGACTCAGACATGGAAGCGCTCCCATGGGTGGTCGTCGAGGTCGTCGAGACCGACGAAGGATGGGGGGAAGAGGTGCGGAGGACCGGGGCGGCGGTGACCCGGTTCCGTCGGACGCGGCATCGGCGGGGTGTCGGCCCCGCGCGGACGTCGGCCCTGCCGGGTGTCGGCTCTGCGCGGACGCCTGCCGACGGGGTGCCGGTCCCGCGCGGATGCCGGGCCGACGGGGTGTCGGACCCGCACCGGCACGGGCCGGCGGGGGTGCCGGTCCTGCGCGGACGCGGGACCTGCGGGGGGTCGGACCCGTGCGGATTCCGGACCCGCGAGGGTGGTGCGTCCCGCGCGGACCTGGGACCCGCGAGGGCGCCGGCACCGTACGGACGCGGGACCGCGGGAGGTCCCGCCCTCGGCGGACGCCGTGATCGCCAGGGTGTCAGGCCCGGGCGGGTGCCGGACCGGCGGGGTGCCGGTGCCGCGCGGACGCCGCTCCGGCACGACACCGGTCCGGCGGGGGCGTCCGTCCGGTGAGGACGTCGGTCCCGCGGCGGTGCCGGACCCGCGCGCGAGCCGGTCCGGCGGCCGTCCCGGCCCCGCGCGGACGCCGGGCCGGCACGGCGGTCAGCCCCGCGCGGTCGCGAGGGGCGACGGTGCCGCCGGTCCCGCGCGGCCGCCGGACCGGCCGGGGTCCCAGCCCCCGCCCCGCCGCGGAGCATCCCCGCATCAGCCCTTCACCGCGCCCTGCATGATGCCGCCCACGATCTGCTTGCCGAAGATCGCGAAGACCAGCAGCAGCGGCAGCGTGCCCAGCAGGGCACCCGCCATGATCAGGGACTGGTCGGGCGTGTACCCGCGGCCGAGGCCCGCGACCGCGACCTGCACGGTCGGGTTGCCGGTCTGGCTCAGCACCAGGAACGGCCACAGGAAGTCGTTCCAGGTCTGGACGAACATCAGCATGCCGAGCACCGCCATCGCGGGGCGCGCCGCGGGGAACACCACGTGCCACACCACGCGCCAGCTGCTCGCGCCGTCCATCCGGGCCGCCTCGATGATCTCGTCGGGCAGCGCCTGGAGCAGGTACTGCCGCATGAAGAACACACCGAAGGCGCTGACCAGCGACGGCAGGATCACCGCCTGGAGCTGGTCGGTCCACTCCAACTTGGCGACCATCATGTACAGCGGGATCACGCTGAGCTGCGGCGGCACCATCATCGTGCCGACCACGATCAGCATCATCGCGCCGCGGCCCTTGAACTTCAGCTTGGCGAAGGCGAACCCGGCGATCGTGGACAGGAACACGATCGTCAGGGCCGAGGTCCCCGCCACGATCGTCGTGTTGACGAACGCGGTGCCGAGGTTGGCGTCGTTCCAGGCGATGTCCAGGTTGTCGAAGAGGTTCGACCCGAACCAGAACGGCGGCGGTGTCTGCGCCAGCCGGTTGTTGTCGCGGGAGGCGGCGATCGCCGTCCACACCAGCGGGAACAGCGAGCCGACGGTGAACAGGGCCAGGATCACGTACGCGATCGGCCCCGCGTGCATCTGCCCGCCGGCCCGCGCCGATTTGGGCCGCCGTACCCGGCCGGGCTTCTTCACGGCCGTGTCCGGCGGAGAGAGGGGCGGTGTCGTGGAAGTCGTCGTCGTCACGGCCGTACTCCTAACTACTGGCGCGCAGCCGGCGCGAGATGACGTAGTTGACGATGCCGACCACGATCAGGATCAGGAACATGGTCCAGGCGATCGCGGAGGCACGGCCCAGGTGCTGGTTGACCCAGCCCTGCTCGTACAGGTACAGGCCCAGGGTCTGGAACTGGTGCTCGGAACCGCCCGACGCCCCCTTGTTGGCGTCGAACAGCAGCGGCTCGCCGAACACCTGGGTGGCGCCGATCGTCGAGACGACGACCGTGAACAGGATCGTCGGGCGCAGCGACGGCAGGGTCACGTGGAGGAACTGCTTCCAGCGGCTCGCGCCGTCCAACGCCGCCGACTCGTACAGGTCCTGCGGGATCGCCTGCATCGCCGCCAGGTAGATCAGCGCGTTGTAGCCGGTCCAGCGCCAGATGACGATCGTGGACACCGCGAACTGCGAGGGCCACTTGTCGCTCTGCCAGTCGATCGGGCCGACCCCGACCATGTCCAGCACCCAGTTGATCATGCCGTAGTCGCGCCCGAACAGCAGCACGAAGACGAGGGAGGCGGCCGCAATGGAGGTCGCGTACGGGGCGAGCATCGTGACCCGGAAGAACGTCGAGCCGCGCAGCTTGTAGTTGAGGATGTGGGCGAGCCCCATCGCCATCAGCAGCTGCGGCACCGTCGAGATGACGCCGATGGTGAGCGTGTTCTTCGCCGCGTTCCAGAAGAACTCGTCGTCGAAGATCCGGGTGTAGTTGCGCAGCCCCACCCACTCCATGTCGGTGGGCGCCGTCATCTCCACCTGGTGCAGCGAGGCCCAGCCGGTGTAGATCAGCGGGAACAGACCGAACGCCAGGAACAGCAGGAAGAACGGCGAGACGAACGCGTAGGGGCTCCAGCGCATGTCCCGCTGCCAGCGGCGGGAGAGCCGGGCCCGGTGCCGCTGCTCCGCCCCGTCGGGGCCGGCGGGCGGTCGGCCCGGGGCCGCGCCCCCCTCCTTGAGGGGGGGCGCGGCGGTGTCGTGGGTGGCCATTCGGGTCACTTGTCCAGGTTGTTGTCGATGGTCTTCGTCGCCGTCTCCCAGGCCTCCTCAGGCGACTTGCCCTTCGTCACGAGGATGACGCCGTTGTCGCTCAGACCCTGCTGGATGATCTGGTCCTTCGGGCCGATCACCTGGACCGGGGCGGCCTTCGCGGCCTCGGCGAAGATGGTGCCGATGTTGAGGTCACCGGTCATCTCGTTCTTGGCGCCGGTCACCTCGGGCATGGTGTACGCGCTCGGGGTGCTGGGGAAGGAGCCCTGCACCTTGAACAGCTTCGCCTGCTGCTCGGGCGCGGTCAGCCAGGCGACCAGCTTCTCGGCCTCCTTCACGTTCTTGCCGCTGGAGGGCACGGACAGGAAGGAGCCGCCCCAGTTGCCGGACTTCGGAGCGACCGCGACGGCCCACTTGCCGAAGGACTCCGGCTTCGACTTGCCCTTGAGGGTGCCGAGCATCCACGGCGGGCAGGCGATCGTCGCGAACTTGCTGTTCGAGATCGTGGTGTCCCACGCCGGCTGGAACTGCGTCTGCGCCTGCACCAGGCCCTGCTCGGCGGCCTTCGCGGTCAGGTCGAAGGCGTCCTTGACGGCCTTGTTCTTCTTGTAGATGACCTCGCCGGAGGAGTCGTAGAACTTCTCCTCCTGGCTGCTGAGGACGGCGTTGAGCAGGCCGCCGGGGGAATCCATGAAGAAGGTGCCCGCCGGCGCCTTCTTCTTGTACTGCTCGCCGACGGAGACGAACTTGTTCCAGTCACCCGCCCACAGCTTGCCGACCTCCGCCGGGTCGGTCGGCAGACCGGCCTGCTTGAAGAGGTCCGTGCGGTAGCAGAGGGCCATCGGACCGACGTCCGTGCCCAGAGCGATGGTCTTGCTGTCCTTGGTGGTGGCCTGCGCCCACTTCCAGCCCAGCCAGTTGCTCTTGTTCACGCCCGAAACCTTGGACATGTCCTGGAGCTTCGCGCTCTGGGTGGCGGTGACCTCGGCGATGTTGGCGACCTCGATCGCCTGCACGTCCTGGAGACCGCTGTTGGTGGTGAGGTGGTTGACGAGCGCGGGGTAGTAGTTCTCGTTGCGCTCGATCACGTTCTCGGCGATCTTGATGTTCGGGTTGAGCTTCTCGTACTCGGCGTACAGACCGGCTTCCTTGAAGCCCATCGTGCCGAAGAGTCCCAGGGTGATCGTGGTCTTGCCCTTGCCGCCGCCCGACGACGAGTCGTCGGAGGCCTTGTCGCCGTCGTCGGCACAGCCGGCCAGCAGCCCGGCGCCCATGGTGGCGACGGTCGCCAGGACTACCACCCGACGGGAGCTTCGGGTACGTGCTCGCATTACGTCCTCCTGTTGCCCTGACGTGCCGACCCCCCGGCCAACTGCATTGTTGGGCCCGTTAGTTTCTCGCTGCGGCTCGGGCGGGGAACGTGCGGGTTGTGTATGTGTCAGGTACCGTGGGAGCGCTCCCACAGGTGATGTGTTGAAGAGTCGTCGGTTCGGGCGAGGGTGTCAAGGGCGGGGGCGCGTGGAGATGCGTTCAGTTATCCGGCTGTTAGCTAACTCGCCGGGGCGGCGCTTTTCGGCCGGGGGCGACGACCCCCGGGGGCGGTGGGGCGGACGGCCGGGACTGTTAGATTCCAGGCCAGTGGGATGATGACAGCGGGAAGGCGGAGCCCATGGCAAGCCACGGTACGCGGGGACGGAGCGGTGGCCGGCCGACCCTCGAGGAGGTGGCGGCGCGCGCCGGCGTGGGCCGCGGCACGGTCTCCCGCGTGATCAACGGTTCGCCCCGGGTCAGCGACGCCACCCGTGCCGCCGTCGAGGCCGCGGTCGCCGAGCTGGGCTACGTCCCCAACACCGCGGCCCGCGCCCTCGCCGCCAACCGCACGAACGCGATCGCCCTCGTGGTGCCCGAGCCGGAGACCCGCTTCTTCGCCGAGCCGTACTTCTCGGACATCCTGCGCGGGGTGGGCGCGGAGCTGGCCGACACCGAGATGCAGCTGCTGCTGATCTTCGCGGGCAGCGACCGGGAGCGGCAGCGCCTCGCCCAGTACCTGGCCGCCCACCGTGTGGACGGCGTCCTCCTGGTCTCCGTGCACGCCGACGACCCGCTGCCCGACCTCATCGCCCAGCTGGAGATCCCGGCCGTGATCAGCGGTCCCCGCTCCGCCGCCGAGACGCTGCCGTCCGTGGACTCCGACAACTACGGCGGCGCCCGCTCCGCCGTCGAGCACCTGCTGGCCCGCGGCTGCCGCCGCATCGGCCACATCACCGGCCGCCTCGACGTGTACGGCGCCCAGCGGCGTGTCGACGGCTACCGCGACGCCCTGCTCGACGCGGGGCACGAGGTGGACGAACTCCTCATCGTGCAGGGTGACTTCACCGAGGAGGGCGGCCAGCGGGCGATGCGCGAGCTGCTGACCCGCACTCCGGCCCTCGACGCGGTGTTCGCCGGCTCCGACGTGATGGCGGCCGGCGCCCGCCAGGCCCTGCGCGAGGCGGGCCGCCGCATCCCCGACGACGTGGCCCTGATCGGCTACGACGACTCGGCGATCGCCCGCCACATGGACCCGCCGCTGACCAGCGTGCGCCAGCCCATCGAGGAGATGGGGCGCCGCATGCTCGGCCTGCTCCTCACGGAGATCGCGGACGACCGCCCGGCGGTGTCGCGGGGCCTGGAGCGGCGCCAGGTGGTCCTGGCCGCGGAACTGATGGTGCGCGCGTCGGCGTAGCGCACGCCGGCCTCGCCCGGCGTGCGGCGGTGCGGGGTGCGACGGTGTGGTGCGGGGTGCGGGTGGAGCGGACGGGCGGACGCCCGGCCCCTGCCGCCGGTCCTGCCTCCGACCCGGCCTGTGCCCGCCCCTGCCACGGCGTCCCCGTCGCCCGGGGCGCCTCCGTGACGAGCCGCTCGTGGCGGGCGCGCGGGGCTCCGGGGGGGATTTCTCGGGAGTCCTGGGAAGTCCTGGGAAACACGTCAGCCGGTGACCTTCCGAGAAGGTCACCGGCTGACGGATCAGGGTGAGTGACGGGACTTGAACCCGCGGCCACCTGGACCACAACCAGGTGCTCTACCAACTGAGCTACACCCACCATGCCCGGCGTTCGACTTTGTGGTCTCCCTACCGGCCGAGAAAAAGTGTACAGGGTCCGAAGGGGTGCTCGCGCACGGCTTCTGTCCGGCGGGCGGGACGTGTTCTATCCGGCGGGCAGGACGTGCTTGGCGGCGATCGCCTTCGCGGTGTCGGAGTCCGGTCCGGGCTGCGGCACGAACACGGCCTCGCGGTAGTAGCGCAGCTCCGCGATGGACTCGCGGATGTCGGCGAGGGCGCGGTGGTTGCCGTTCTTCTCCGGGCTGTTGAAGTACGCCCGCGGGTACCAGCGCCGGGCCAGTTCCTTGACGGAGGAGACGTCGACGATCCGGTAGTGCAGGTAGCTCTCCAGCGTCGGCATGTCCCGCACCAGGAAGCCGCGGTCGGTGCCGACGGAGTTCCCGCACAGCGGGGCCTTGCCGGGCTCCTTCACGTGCTCGCGGATGTAGGCGAGGACCCGCTCCTCGGCGTCGGCCAGGGTCGTGCCCCCCGCCAGCTCGTCAAGCAGCCCGGACGTGGTGTGCATCTGGCGCACCACCTCCGGCATCGTCTCCAGGGCCGCGTCCGGCGGCCGTACGACGATGTCCACGCCGTCGCCGAGGATGTTCAGCTCGGAGTCGGTGACGAGGGCGGCAACCTCGATGAGCGCGTCGTCCGACAGCGAGAGGCCGGTCATCTCGCAGTCGATCCACACCATGCGATCGTTCATGCGTCCACCCTAAGGGTGACGTACCCCGATCCGATGCCCCGCGTCGTCCCGGCCTTCCGGCGCCCGGGGGCGGGGCCGTCCGGGCCGTCGGCGGGGGCACGGGGCGGCGCGGAAGGGGAAGGGGCGGTGGGGGGGGGGGGGCCACCCCCCCCCCCCCCCCCCCCCCCCCACACCCCGCCCCGCCCCGCCCCCCCCCCCCCCCCCCGGCGGGGGGGGGGGGGC
>NZ_JBVIKX010000005.1:216072-443737 GCF_055580685.1 Streptomyces sp. NPDC031554
GGCGGGCCCGGCGCGGGGGGCGCCGGGGGGGCGCGGGGGGGGGGGGGCCCCCCCCCCCGGGGGGGGGGGGGGGGGGGGGGGGGGGGGGGGGGGGGGCCCCCCCCCCCCCCCCCCCCCCCCCCGCCCCTCACATCCCGCTGCGCTGCCCCGGCACCCCGCCCCGGGACCCCGCGTACGCGTCCCGCGGATGCTGCTCCCCGGCCAGGGCGCTCGCGGAGGCCGGGGCCATGCCCAGTGCCCCCGCTCCCGCGGTCCGCCGCACCTGCGGCGGCACCCCCGGCGTCTCGGGGTGCGGAGCGCCGGCCCCGCCCACCGTGACGGCGGGCGCCGGCTCGCTCTCCGCCGCGGGCACCCGCTCGCTCTGCGGCCGCCGCGCCCGGTACGCCGCCCGGTAGGCCGCCGGCGAGGACCCGAGCTGGCGCCGGAAGTGTCCGCGCAGCGCGACCGGCGAGCGGAAGCCGCACCGTCCGGCGACCTCGTCGACGGAGTAGTCCGACGTCTCCAGCAGCCGCTGCGCCTGGAGCACCCGCTGGGTGATCAGCCACTGCAGCGGTGCGCTGCCGGTCAGCGACCGGAAGCGGCGGTCGAACGTCCGCCGGCTCATGTAGGCGCGCGCGGCCAGCGTCTCCACGTCGAACTGTTCGTGGAGGTGCTCCAGCGCCCAGGCGACGACCTCGGCGAGCGGGTCGGCGCCGATCTCCTCCGGTAAAGACCGGTCGAGGTAGCGCTCCTGGCCGCCGGTCCGGCGCGGCGGGACCACGAGCCGGCGGGCCAGCGCACCGGCCGCCTCGTTGCCGTGGTCCGTCCGCACGATGTGGAGGCAGAGATCGATCCCGGCCGCCGTCCCCGCCGACGTCAGCACGTCGCCGTCGTCGACGAACAGCTCACGCGGATCGACGTGCACCGACGGATAGCGCTTGGCCAGCGTCGGTGCGTACATCCAGTGCGTCGTGGCCGGCCGGCCGTCCAGCAGGCCCGCCGCCGCCAGCACGAACGCGCCGGTGCACAGGCCCACGATGCGGGCGCCCTCCTCGTGCGCCCGGCGCAGCGCGTCGAGCGCGTCGGCCGGTGGTGGCGAGGTGATCGAGCGCCAGGCCGGTACGACGACCGTGCCCGCCCTCGATATCGCCTCCAGGCCGTGTGGCGCGGTGAGTTCCAGGCCCCCTGTGGTCCGCAGCGGGCCGTCCTCACCCGCGCACACCAGAAGGCGGTAGCGAGGTACGCCGGCGTCCTGGCGGTCGATCCCGAACACCGACAGCGGAATGGAACTCTCGAAGATGGGGCCGCCGCTGAACAGCAGCACCGCGACGATCTCCTTGCGGCGTCGCCCGGACAGTTTCCGGGCCGCGGCTTCCGGCGCGGCGGTGGAGTCGTGGCTCATCCCTGCTAAGCCCCCCTCGGTGGTCGCGGCTCCTCGGTTGTGTCGCTCCTGCACGTTTCCCCTCGGTCCTGCACGAGTCCCCCGCCGTAGACAGTCAAGATCGAAATCTACTGTGTCGCGTCGTGCCGGAGTGGCCAGTTCGTCACCCGGCACATTGTCGACATGGCAACTTGGCGTGAAGCATTCGATCACGAAGCGTTGCACTCGTGGGCCGTGCGGGGAAGTGCGCCTCGTCGCAGTGGCCAATCCACGTAGGGTGCCAGGGCCCTCCGGACGCCTTTTCGCGCAGGTCGGACGGGGTGAGGGGGGTGGGTGGGGCAAGGCATGCGCGGTATCCGGAAGTTGGCTGAAAAGATACGGGCGCGTGCGTGAAAACCGGTCAGTCGACCGGTGAGCTTCCGCCGCTGTGACGACCGCCACGGCGGGACCCGGTTCCGGTGCGCCGACGGCCCTCCCGGTACGGCGCGCGCGGCGGGCGTCCCCCGTCGGGGAGCCGGGCAGCGTACCGCTCGGAGCGGCGCAGCAGCAGCCGGCAGGCGGCAGTGACGGCGGTCAGGCCGACGGCGGTGCCCGCGGTTCCGGCCAGGGAGGTGCCGTACCAGAGGAGGACCACCGGGACGAGGACGCAGCTGAAGGCCGCCCAGCGGATCAGTTCCGTCGTCCTGTCGTCGCCGGGGCGCGTCTCGGGGGTCGGGCGGGACGAGGGCATGGGGCGGGCTCCTCCCTGGGGGCGGTTCAGGGGGTTCAACGCCCGTCCGACGCGTCGGTCACTCCCCGGGCGGCCGGCGGGCAGGTGAACTCCGTACGAACCGGCTGTACGGGGCAGCGACCATTGCGTCACGGGCGGCCCCTCGTGCATGCTCCCTGGAACCCCCCGCGGACCGCGGGCGGAAATGGGCCCCAAAGGCGTGGCGCCGTACCCTTGGGGGTATGGGGTCGGGAAGATGATTCCCGGACACGCTCCGCCGTTCACGCTCCTCCCACCCGTAAAAGGATCGATACGCCGAGACAGCCATGGCCGGTCACGAATTCTCCGAACCAGCGGACCGCAAGCGGCCGGTCGCCGATCACGCGGCGGCCGATCCCCTGGCGGCGGAGGAGGCACGCCCCTCCTGTGATCCCGCTTTCCAGCACGGTGTCGTCGTCGGCTTCGACGGATCGACGTCCAGCGAGCGGGCCCTGGCGTACGCCGTCGGGATGGCCCACCGCTCCCGTGCGGGCCTGATCATCGTCCACGTGGCCAACCGGCTGCCCACCACGGTGTGGGCGGGCTGCGAGCCGCCGGTCTTCGTGGACGTGCCGGACCACCGCACCGAGGTGCTCGGTCTGGAACTGGCCTGCGCCGAGTACCTGTCCGAGGTGCCCTGGATCCTGGTCGAGCGCGGCGGCGACATCTGCCACGAACTCGAGGAGGTGGGGCGGGAGTACGCGGCGGACGCGATCGTCGTCGGCTCGACGCACGGCCTCGTCGGGCGGATCTTCGGCTCGGTCGCGGGGCGGCTCGCCAAGCGGGCGAGGCGGCCCGTCGTCGTCATTCCCTGAACTCCCCGGATTCACCGGACTCCCTGACGCCCCGTCAACTCGCCTTCACTCCGGGAGCGACGGGTCCCGGATCTCCTCGGCTCCCCCCGGGTTCCCCTCGCGCGGCGCGGTGGGACGCGACGGGCCGCCCGTCCCGGGGCGACGGCCACGGGGCGAACGGCGGCCCGCGTCGGGGGAGTCGGACTTCCGCCGGAAGCGACGGACCCCCCGTGCGCGACGGCGTCACGGGGGGTCCGTCCGTTCCGGTCGCCCTACTCGACCGTCACCGACTTCGCCAGGTTCCGCGGCTTGTCGATGTCACGGCCGAGGGCCTTGGCCGTGTAGTAGGCGAGGAGCTGGAGGGGGATGCCCATGAGGATGGGGTCGAGCTCGTCCTCGTTCTTGGGCACGACGATCGTCTGGTCGGCCTTCTCCTGCTCCCGGTGGGCCACCGCGAGGATCCGGCCGCTGCGGGCCTTGATCTCCTCCAGGGCGGCGCGGTTCTTCTCCAGCAGGTCGTCGTCGGGGACGATCGCGACCGTCGGCAGGGCCGGCTCGATCAGGGCCAGCGGACCGTGCTTCAGCTCGGAGGCCGGGTAGGCCTCGGCGTGGATGTAGGAGACCTCCTTGAGCTTCAGGGAGGCCTCACGGGCCACCGGGTAGCCCCGGACGCGGCCGATGAAGAGCATCGAGCGGGCCTCGGCGAACTGCTCCGCCAGCTCCTTGATCTCCTCCTCGCCCTTCAGGATCTCGGCGATCTGGGCGGGCAGCCTGCGCAGACCCTCGATGATCCGCTTGCCGTCGCGCACCGACAGGTCGCGGGTGCGGCCGAGGTGCAGCGCGAGCAGCGCGAAGGCGACGGTGGTGTTGGTGAAGCACTTGGTGGAGACGACGCAGACCTCCGGCCCGGCGTGCACGTAGACGCCGCCGTCGGCCTCGCGGGCGATGGCGGAGCCGACCACGTTCACCACGCCGAGGACCCGCGCGCCCTTGCGCTTCAGCTCCTGGACGGCGGCCAGCACGTCGTAGGTCTCACCGGACTGGGAGACGGCGATGTACAGGGTGTCGGGGTCGACGACCGCGTTGCGGTAGCGGAACTCGGAGGCGGGCTCGGCGTCCGCGGGGATGCGGGCCAGCTCCTCGATCATCTGGGCGCCGATCATGCCCGCGTGGTACGAGGTGCCGCAGCCGAGGATCTTCACGCGGCGGATCTGGCGCGCCTCGCGGGCGTCCAGGTTGAGGCCGCCCAGGTGCACGGTGGAGAAGCGGTCGTCGATGCGGCCGCGCAGCACGCGGTCCACGGCGTCGGCCTGCTCGTGGATCTCCTTGTGCATGTAGGTGTCGTGGCCGCCCATGTCGTAGGAGGCGGCCTCCCACTCCACGGTGGTGGGCTCCGCGGTGGTGCGGGTGCCCTCCGTGGTGTAGGTGCGGAAGTCGTCGGCCTTGAGGGTGGCCATCTCGCCGTCGTCGAGGGTGACGATCTGGCGGGTGTGGGCGACCAGGGCGGCGATGTCCGAGGCGACGAACATCTCCTTCTCGCCGATGCCGAGGACGACCGGGGAGCCGTTGCGGGCGACGACGATCCGGTCGTTGAAGTCGGCGTGCATGACGGCGATGCCGTAGGTGCCCTCGACCACGCGCAGCGCCTCGCGGACCTTGTCCTCGAGCTTCTCGGCCCCGGAGCGGGCGATGAGGTGGACGAGGACCTCGGTGTCGGTCTCGGAGAGGAACTCGACGCCGTCCGCCTCCAGCTTGCGGCGCAGGTCGGAGGCGTTGTCGACGATGCCGTTGTGGACGACGGCGACCTTGAGGTCGGCCGACATGTGCGGGTGGGCGTTCACGTCGGAGGGGGCGCCGTGGGTGGCCCAGCGGGTGTGGGCGATACCGGTGGTGCCCTTGAAGCGGGCCGGGACCTTGGCCTCCAGGTCGCGCACGCGTCCCTTGGCCTTGACCATCTTCAGGCCGGCCGTCTTCGGGGAGGTGACGACGATGCCCGCGGAGTCGTAGCCGCGGTACTCCAGACGCTGCAGGCCCTCCAGGAGCAGGGGCGCGACGTCACGCTTCCCGATGTATCCGACGATTCCGCACATGTGTAGGCAATCCCTCTGTAGTTCTCGGCCGGGCCGTGGCGGTCGCTCAGCCGTAGACGATGCGGCGCAACTGGCGGAGCGTGGGCTCCGGCGGTGCCACCGCCCGGTATCTCAGGTCCGCCGCGATCCGTTCGAAGATCTCCGCGTTGACCAGGCCCTGGGCCTGGAGCTCGCGGTGGCGGCGACGGACGAATTCCTCGGTCGTCTCGTCGAAGTAGGCGAGGACGTCCTGGATCACCCGCAGGGCCTCACCCCGGTTCAGCGGGGTGGAGCGCGTCAGGTGATCAACGAGTTCGTCGTGCACCCGGTAGATCCTGGGGTACCGGCGGGACTTTCGCAAGATTCCTGCCCGATTCCGGGCAGAACCCTGGCGGGAGGTCGTGGGCGGCCTGTGCGTGTGCTAGGGGTGCGTGCGTCCTCCGCCGGGGGGCGTGCACCTCGCCTCGGGGCGTGCCCGCCGGTCAGGGGCGTGCCCGTCCTCGCCGGCGCTGTCCGCCTCACCTGCGGTTTCCGGCTCCGCCCGCGCCGCCGGGCTTTCCCCGCGTCGCCGGGCTTTCCCAGCGCCGCCGGGGCCCCGCCCGCGTCGTCCGGCGGCCGCACTCGTGCCGTCCGGTCTCACATGCGGTGGAGGACCGCCTGTTTGGCCCTCGCGAACTCCTCGTCCGTCAGGACGCCCTCGCGGTGCAGTTCGCCCAGCTCGCGCAGGCGGCGCAGGAGCGTGTCGTGGTCGTCCCCCGCGGCCGGTCCCGGCAGCCGCGCCGGGGGTGCGGCGTCCCCGGGGCCCGCGGCCGGGTGCGGCAGCCTGGCCTGCACGGCGGCCGCGACCAGCGCCATCAGCGGGTCCTTCTTGAACCCCCACAGCTCCACGGCGTTCGGGTCGTACTTCGCCGGGGTCCTCGCCGGGGCGCCCCGGACGGTGAACCGCAGGTGGCCGTTGTCCAGTCCGGACGCCGGACGCCACTCCACGGCCGTGATCACGTCGACGGGCAGGGTGCGGACGCCGGCGGCGGCCTTGGCCTCCTCCGTCTTCCAGTTCCACTCCAGGCGCACCCGCTCGCCGTCGAAGCCCGCCGTGCCGTCCCCGGCGGACACCGACAGGGGCACGGGCGGGGACGGCAGCAGATAGGCGTCCACCGGGGTGGCGGGGACCCGGTCGAGCAGCAGCGCGTCGCGCACCTCGTCGACGAGGTACTCGGCGACGCCGTGGCGGTCGGGCTCCACCGTCAGCCGGTAGGGGTCGTGGGGCTCGGCGAGCCGGCCCCCGGTCGCCTGCAGCAGAGGACAGGCGCCGTCGCGCATCCGCAGCCTGAGCCGTCCGGACCGCTTGCCCTGCTCGAACGAGATCCCCGCCAACGCGCCGAGCGGCACGACGAGTTCACCCAGGGTGCCGCGGAGCGGGCTGATGTTCCGGTCCCGGCCCGGTGTCAGCCGCAGGGCGTCCCCGTCGAAGACCCAGGTGCCGTCCTTCTGGATGATTTCCGCCATGGGGTGATTGTTCCATCAGGTGTTCGTCCCCGGAACGGCATGACGACGCGCGCCCGGAACGGCACGACGCGCGCCCCCGAGGACCGTACTCGGGGGCGCGCGTCCGTCCGCGGGGCTCAGAGGCCGGCGAGGGGGTTCCGCAGGGTGCCGACCAGCTGGAGGGCGGCCGAGGGGTCCGCCAGGTCCACCATCTGCCGGTTGTCGCGCAGCTGGAGGCGGTTGAGGCAGGACAGCGCGAACTCGGGGGCGAACAGGTCGTACTGCCGGAACCGGTCGTCGAGTTCGGGGTGTGCCTCCTGGTACTCGCGGGTGACCTCGGCGACCGTGCGCCAGAAGTCGTCCTCCGCCAGGACCTCCTCGGTGGCCAGGCCGGCGGCGAGGAAGCGGAAGAAGCAGTCGAAGACGTCCGTGAAGATCGACAGGAGCTTCATGTCCTCGGGGACCTCGGCCCGGACGCGCCGCACCTCGGGCGGCAGCACCGCGTCCGGGTCCATGACGACGATCTCCTCGGCGATGTCCTTGTAGACCGCCCGCTGCACGACACCGTCCTTCAGGACCAGGATGGTGTTCTCGCCGTGCGGCATGAAGGCCAGGTCGTAGGCGTAGAAGGAGTGCAGGAGGGGGGTGTAGTACGCCCGCAGGTAGTGCCGCAGCCACGCGGTGGGGGCCAGGCCCGACCGCGCGATCAGCTCACCGGCCACCGACCTGCCCTCGTGGTCCACGTGGACCAGGGCGGCCATCGTGGTGAGGGACTCGCCGTCGCGGAGGGCGGGGACGGGGCTCTCCCGCCACAGCGCGGCCAGCATCTTGCGGTACGGCGAGTAGCGGTCGGTCGCCGCCTCGTACTCCAGGTGCCGGTAGCCCACGGCCGCCCGCTCCCGGATGATCGACAGGCCCGTGGACTTCAGCACCGGGTCGTTGTCGATCAGCCGGTCCAGCCAGTCGTTGATCGCCGGGGTCGCCTCCATGTACGCCGCCGACAGGCCGCGCATGAAGCCCATGTTGAGGACGGACAGGGCCGTCTTCACGTAGTGCTTCTCGGGGTGGGTGGCGTTGAAGAACGTCCGGATGGACTGCTGGGCCAGGTACTCGTCGTCGCTCTCGCCGAGGCACACCAGGTTCTGGCGGGCCACCTCGGCGGCGAAGGTGACGCTGAGCTTGTTCCACCACTGCCAGGGGTGGACGGGGATGAGGAGGTAGTCGGCCGGGTCGAGGCCCCGCCCGCGCAGTACGCCGTCGAAGCGCTCGACGGTCTCCTCGCCCAGCTCCTGCCGGACGAACGACGCGTAGTCGATGCCGGCGCCCGCCGTGAACGCCGCCCGCGACCGGTGCGCCGCCAGCCACACCAGGCGGACCGGGTGCGCGGTCTCCGGCGCGTACGCCAGGTACTCGTCGACGCCGAAGCCGAGCCGTCCGTTGTTGGCGACGAAGCAGGGGTGGCCCTCGGTCATGCCGCTCTCGAGGGCCTGGAAGCCGCCTTCGAGCAGTCCGGCGGCCGTGACCTGCGGCTTGGTGAGTTTGTAGCAGGTGCCGGAGAGGGTGGAGGAGATCTCCTCCAGGTAGACCGGCAGGATCTCGTCGCTCAGGCCGAGCGTGTGCCGCAGCTCGATGAAGAAGTCCAGTGCGGCCAGGGGCAGCTCGGCGCCGTCCCGGGTGCGGGTGATCGAGCCGGCGTCGACCTGCCAGTGGTCCAGGGCGCGGCGCACGGCGGTGAAGCGGTAGGACGTCAGGCCGTCGTCGCTGCGGACGACGTACCGGCCGTCCTGCCCGTCCGCGGGCTCGGGCGTGAACAGCCGTTCGTGGGCGAACTCCGCGAGGGCCTTGCGCACCAGCAGGCGGTTGGCCTCCTCCCAGCGCTCGGGGGAGAGGTGGGCCACGGCGTCGGTGAGGCTCATGCGGCCACCCCCGTGGCGGCGGCGAACCGCTCCCGCGTGCAGAAGCTGAGCAGCGCCTTCTTCTCCGGCTTGTCGATCTCGCGCTCGGGGACGAAGCCGACGGCCTCGTTCAGCGCGTGCACGGCCTTGTTGGAGACGTCCGGCTCGACCACCACCCGTTCGGCGGCCGGGTCCTGGAAGAGGCGGGCCATGACGGCGGTGATGACCGCGCGGGTGAAGCCGTGCACGGGCCGGTCGGCGGGGGCGACCAGGAAGTGCATGCCGACGTCGCCGGGCCGCGGCTCGTACAGGCCGACCAGCTCGCGGTGACGGGGGTCGTAGTACTCCATCAGGAAGGCCGGTGTGCCGTCGTGCAGCCCGAGCAGGGCGTGGTGGTGCTCGTCGGCGGCGATCTCCGCGTAGGCGCGTTCGACGTCGGCCGGCGTGGCGTCCTGCATCATCCAGAAGGCCGCTTTGGGGTGCGTCACCCAGGAGTGCAGCAGCTCGGCGTCCCTCCGGGGGTCGAGGGAGCGGAAGGTGAGGGGGCCGACGGCCTCGGTCGTGCTCATGCGCCGAACTCCTGGAAGGCGATGGTCTTCTCGACGGGGTAGTACTCGCTGCCGAGCAGCTCGCGGATGATGCAGCTGTTGCGGTAGGCGCCCATGCCGAGGTCGGGGCTGGTGACGCTGTGCGTGTGGACGCCGGCGTTCTGCAGGAAGACGCCCCGGCCGGTGACGTCGATCGCGTAGTCGCGGGTGACGTCGAAACGGCCGTGCGCGTCGAAGCGGAGCCGGTCGCGGACCGGGTCGAGGAAGGCCGGCGGCTCGTAGTGGTAGCCGGTGGCCAGCACGATGGCCTCGGTGCGGATCTCGAAGTCCTTGTCCTGCTCGTCCTGGTGGAGGCCGAGGGTGTAGCCGCCGTCCTCGTACCGGGCCGAGGTCAGCGAGGAGTTGGTGAGCAGCCGGGTGGGGACCCCGCGGCCGGCGCTCTCGACGTTCTTCTGGTAGAGCAGGTCGAAGATCGCGTCGATCAGCGTCGAGTTGATGCCCTTGAAGAGGCCCTTCTGCTGCTTCTCCAGCCGGTAGCGGGTCTCCTCGGGCAGCGCGCGGAAGTAGTCGATGTAGTCCGGGGAGGTCATCTCCAGGGTCAGCTTGGTGTACTCCAGCGGGAAGAACCGCGGGGACCGGGTGACCCAGTTGAGCTGGTAGCCGTGGTCGTCGATCCCGGAGAGCAGCTCGTGGTAGATCTCGGCGGCGCTCTGCCCGCTGCCGACCACGGTGATCGACTTCTTCTCCCGCAGCTCCGCCTTGCGGTGCATGTACTGCGAGGTGTGCAGGACGCCGTCCTCCAGACCGCGGCACGCCTCGGGGACGTACGGCACGGTGCCGGTGCCGAGGACCAGGTGCGGGGCGCGGAACTCCTCGCCGCCCGTGGTCCGCACGGTGTACAGCTCGGTGCCCTCGTCGTACGTCACCTCGGCGACCGTCGTCGAGAAGCGCACGCTGCTCAGCTTGCCGGCGGCCCAGCGGCAGTAGTCGTCGTACTCCACGCGCAGCGGGTAGAAGTTCTCGCGGATGTAGAACGGGTACAGCCGGCCCTTCTCCTTCAGGTAGTTGAGGAAGGAGTACGGCGAGGTCGGGTCGGCGAGGGTGACCAGGTCCGACATGAACGGTGTCTGCAGGTGCGCACCGTCGAGGAACATGCCCGCGTGCCATTCGAAGTCGGGCTTGGACTCCAGGAAGACGCCGTTCAGCGCCTCGATGGGTTCGGTCAGGCAGGCCAGGCCCAGATTGAAGGGGCCGAGCCCGATCCCGACCAGGTCGTGGGTGGCGGCGGGGTTTTCAGGACGCGCGGTCAAGGGACTCTCCCAGGTACTGCTCGGCGTGGCCGGCGATCAGTTCGAGGACGGCGGCCATGTCGTCGACCGTCGTCTCGGGGTTCAGCAGGGTGAACTTCAGGTAGTGGCGGCCGCTCACCTTGGTGCCCGCCACCACCGCGTCGCCGGAGGCGAACAGGGCCTTGCGGGCGTACAGGTTGGCGCGGTCGATCTCGGCCGGGTCGGTGACGGACCGCGGGACGTAGCGGAAGACCAGGGTGGACAGCGACGGTTCGACGACGACGTCGAAGCGCGGGTCGGCGGCGAGCAGTTCCCAGCCCCGGGCCGCGAGGTCGCAGACCTCGTCGAACAGTTGGCCGATGCCGTCGGCGCCCATCGTGCGCAGGGTCATCCACAGTTTCAGCGCGTCGAAGCGGCGGGTGGTCTGCAGGGACTTGTCCACCTGGTTGGGGATGCGTTCCTGCACCATGCGGCGGGGGTTGAGGTACTCGGCGTGGTAGGTGGCGTGGCGCAGCGTGGCCGCGTCCCGGACGAGGACGGCCGAGGAACTCACCGGCTGGAAGAAGGACTTGTGGTAGTCCACGGTGACGGAGTCGGCGCGCTCGATGCCGTCGATGCGGTCGCGGTACTTGACCGAGGCGAGCAGTCCGCAGCCGTAGGCGGCGTCGACGTGCATCCAGGCGCCGTGGCGCTCGCACAGCTCGGCGATCTCGGGCAGCGGGTCGATGGAGCCGAAGTCGGTGGTGCCGGCGGTGGCGACGACGGCCATGGGGAGGAGGCCGGCCTCCTCGCAGCGCTGGAGCTCGCGGGCGAGGGCGACGGTCTGCATGCGCTTGTCGTGGTCGACGGGGATCGAGATCACCGCGTCCGGTCCCAGGCCCAGCAGTTTCGCCGACTTCTGCACGCTGAAGTGGCTGACGTCGGAGGTGAACACGCGCAGCCGGTGCGGGGAGTCGGCCTTGGCCTCCTCGCGGGCGAGGAGCAGCGCCTGCAGGTTGGACTGGCTGCCGCCGGAGGTGAACACGCCGTCGGCGGCGGGTCCGAGGCCGATCCGGGCGGCCGTCCAGTCGATCAGTTTCCGCTCGATGAGCGTGCCGCCCGCCGACTGGTCCCAGGTGTCCAGGGAGGAGTTGACGGCGGACAGGACCGCCTCGCCGAGCACGGCCGGGATGACGACCGGGCAGTTGAGGTGGGCGAGGTAGCGGGGGTGGTGGAAGTAGACCGCGTCGCGGAGGTAGACCTCCTCCAGCTCGTCCAGCACCGCCGTGGTGTCGCCCAGCGGCCGGTCGAGGTCGATGCGCTCGATGCGGGGGGCGAGGGCGTCGACCGTGACGCCGGTGAACGGACGGTCGGTGGCGGCGAGTTTGGCGGCCACCCGCTCGACTCCTTCGGTCACGGTGCGGCGGTACCGCTCCGCGTTCGTGTCATTGAGCAGGTGCGAGCGCATCGTGGGGGTCCTCCGGTATGGGGACGGGTCCGCCGCGGGACGGACGCGGGAGCGGAGCCTCGATTTTTACTTAGGCAAGCCTAACCTAAGTAACGCTGGCGAAACGCCACCCGGCCGTGATGGTCATCACGTTTGCATGCCTGTTCAACTGCCTTGAATAAAAAGGGAGTTGGTCACCCGGCGGCGCGCAGCTGCTCCTCGGTCATGCCCTGGCGCCAGTACCCGACGAAGGTGACCCGGCTCCGGTCGATGCCGCGCTCCCGCACGAGGTGCCGGCGCAGCGCCTTCACCGAGCCCGACTCGCCGGCGATCCAGGCGTACGGCCGCTCGGCGGGCGGGAGCGGCGCCTCGCGCAGGGCGTCGAGGCAGCTCCCGTCGGTCCGCCAGGAGATCTCGGCGTCCGCCGCGGTCACCAGGTCCCGCGCGCTCCCGGCGTCGCGCACCTCCAGCCACGCCCGCACGCGCCGTCCGGCGGGCAGGGCCGCGAGGATGGACGCGATCGCCGGCAGGGCCGTCTCGTCGCCCCACAGCAGCACCAGGTCGGTGTCGTCCGGCGGCCGGAACCGGATCGCCCGGTTGTCGGCGACGGCGGGGCCGAGCAGCAGCACCCGGTCGCCGGCGCGGGCCCGGCCGGCCCACGCGGAGGCGGGGCCGGCCGGGGTGTGCAGCACGAAGTCGATGTCGAGTTCGTCGGGGTCCCGGCGCAGCGCCCGCAGTGTGTACGAACGCATCACCGCCCGTACGTCGTCCGGCAGTTCCCGCCAGCCCTGCCACCAGCTGTCCCCCAGTTCCAGGGGCACGGCCGGCGCGTCCTGCCCCGGATGCGGCAGGAACAGCGACAGGGACTGGTCGTAGCCGTCGGAGAGGAAGTACCGCAGGTCCTCCCCGGCGAAGCTCACCCGGACCAGGGACGGCCCCAGCCGTCTCGTCCGTACGACGTGCAGGGCGAAGAAGCGGAACGGGGCGGCGACGGCCGTGGTCATGCGGTCTCCTGGGGAGGGGGAGGGGCATTCGGCCTTGCGGTGGCGGTGGCGGCCCGGGGCCCGCCCGGCCCGGCCGGACGGGCCCCGGGATCACGGCGCCTCGGTCAGGAGACCTTCTTCGCCTTCTCGAGCGCCTCGGCGAGGGTCTCCAGCAGCGGCACGCACTTGTCGTACGACAGGATCGGCTCGGGCGAGCGGGCGATGACCTGCCCGGCCTTGACCGCGGGGAGCTGCTTCCACGTCGGCTTGGTGATGTCGGCCGGCTGGATCGTCGAGGAACGGTCGTCCATCATGATGATGTCGGCCTGGTACTTGTCGACGTTCTCCCAGCTCAGCGACTCGTACCAGCCGCCGCCCACGGCCTTGGAGCTCTCCGGCGGCTCGATGAAGTTCACGCCGAGGGACTTGAAGTACTCCAGGTCGATGGAGAGGTTCGTGCCCGAGACGTAGAACAGCTGGTCGCTCGCGGAGCCGGCCATGACCTTGAGGTCGGGCTTGGCCTTGGCGGCGGCGCGCAGCCGGGTCGCGGCGGTCTCGAAGCGCTTCTTGGCGTCGGTGACCTTCGCCGCGGTCATGTCCGCGCCGAGGGACTCGGCCAGTTCCCACACGCGCTCCAGCGGAGCGGTGAGCTGCCGGTCGTAGACGGAGACGCCGACGCTCGGGGCCAGCTTGGCGATCTTGTCCTTGGAGGCCTCGGGGACGTACCAGAGGGTGCCGGCGTCGTCGAACATCGTGGAGATGAGCACGTCGGGCGCGAGGGCCGCGTACTTCTCGACGTTGAACTCGTCCCAGACGTTGCCGAGGACCTCGACCTTGCTGACGTCCATGTCGCCGGCCTGGACGTCGGCCTTGCCGTCGGTGGTCCTCGTCGGCCCGAAGACGCCCTTGACCTGGATGCCGTAGTCGAAGAGGGCGGCCGCGACGCCCGTGAACGCGACGATGTTCGCCGGGATCCCGTCGAGCTTCACGGTGGTCCCGCGGTCGTCCTTGAACGTCCAGGGGCCGGACTTGGCGGCAGCGTCGTCCGTCGACTTCGAGCCACCGCTCTTGGAGTCGTCGTCCCCGCAGGCTGCGAGCACGGCACCGAGGCCGAGGGCGCCACCGGCGGCGAGGATGCCGCGACGGGTGAGGTGAGTGGCTCTGGCGTTGGACATGAGTGTGGCCGCTTTCGAACGGGGCGGATCACCGCCGGACAATTCGAAGGTAGGTTAGCCTAACCTCAGATCTTGTCCAGGGGGCGGGTCCGCCCGCAACCCTCCGCCGTGGCCCCGGCGAGGCCATCCGTACCCGTCGGCCCGGCCCGATACGCATGCGAAGCGCGCGAGTTGGCCGTAAAACGCCTCTTGCGGCGGGCTTCGGCGACTGCTTAATGGTCCCCACGGGTGCGGGTGCTGACGGGGGGACTCATGGAGGCTCAGGGAACGATCGGGGCGCCGATGCTCCCACCGCCGCCCCCGGCGAAGGGGACGGCCGTCGTCCTGAAGGTGAGCAAACGGCTGCTGTGGGTGGGGGAGGCGGCCTATCCGCTGCGCAACATCGCACGCGTCCACACCTTCGTCCTCAAGCCCAAGAGGATGGAGGCGTTCAGCGACTTCCTGAAGGGCGTGGCCTACACCGTGGTGGCGTTGGCCGTCATCCAGGCGATCAACGCGAGCAACTCCTCCGGCAGGGCCGCGGACGACAGCGCCCAGGTGCTGTGGGTGCTGGGCCTGACCGTACTGGTCTGGCTGTTCTCACGGATGCTGAAGGCGTGGGCCTCGCCGGACGAACACGTCCTGGCCGTCGAGACCTCCAGCGGCTCCACGGCCCTGGTGACCCTGCCCGACCCCGCCCAGCTGAAGCAGCTGGTCCTCTACATCACCCACACCATCGAGCACCCCGAGGCCGAGTTCCAGGTCTGGGTGCAGAGCCTCCAGGTCAACCCCAGGAACTACCAGTTCGGCGACACGGTGAACATGTACGGCGGCCTCAACCACACGGGGATGGTGAAGAAGTGAGCGGCAACACCTTCCACAACCACGGCGACTCGGTGTACATCGACGGGGGCTCGGGCCACATCGGCATGGTCAAGGCCGGCGGCGGCGCGACCGGCGTCCAGGAGGCGGTCGAGGCGCTGCGCCTGCAGCTCCGGGAGCTGCGCGGCACGCTGCCGCCGGACGCCGAGCGGACCGTCGAGGACAACCTGCCGGTCGTCGCCGACGGCACGCGCGCCGCCGGCGAGCGGCGCGCGGCCCTGGTCGCCCTCTCCGGAGCGGTCGCGGCCCTCGGGTCGGCGGCGGCACCGGTACGGGACCTGATCGAGGGACTGCGAGGCATGCTGGGCGGGTGACCTCCCGTCGGGTGACCTCCCGTCGGGTGACCTCCTCGGTGATCGGCCACCCGGCGGGTGACTCACCGCCGGGTGGCCGCCCGCCGGGTGGCGCGGTGGGCCGGTCCCGGTGTCCGCGGGAACCGGCACCGCCTCAGCCCACCAGCCCCAGCTCGCGGGCGATCAGCATCCGCTGCACCTCGCTCGTGCCCTCGCCGATCTCCAGGATCTTGGAGTCGCGCCACATGCGGGCGACCGGGTACTCGTTCATGAAGCCGTAGCCGCCGTGGACCTGGGTGGCGTCGCGGGCGTTGTCGACGGCGACGGTCGAGGAGTACAGCTTCGCCAGGGCCGCCTCCTTCTTGAAGGGCTCCCCGGACACCAGACGCGACGCCGCGTCGCGCCAGGCGAGGCGGGCCGTGTGGGCCTTCATCTCCATGTCGGCGATCTTGAACTGGATCGCCTGGTTGGCGCCGATCGGACGGCCGAAGGCGCGGCGTTCCTTGGCGTACTTCACCGACTCGTCGACACAGCCCTGGGCGAGGCCCGTCGCCAGGGCCGCGATGGCGACGCGGCCCTCGTCCAGGATGCGCAGGAACTGGGCGTAGCCGCGGCCCTCCTCGCCCAGCAGGTTGGCCGCCGGGACGCGGACGTCCGCGAAGGACAGCTCGCGGGTGTCCGAGGCGTTCCAGCCGACCTTGGAGTAGGGCGCGGCGACCGTGAGGCCGGTGGCGCCGGAGGGGACGACGATCGCCGAGATCAGCGGTCTGCCGTCCGGCTTGCGGCCCGTCACCGCGGTGACCGTGACCAGGCCGGTGACGTCCGTGCCCGAGTTGGTGATGAAGCACTTCGTGCCGTTGATCACCCATTCGCCGGTGTCGGGGTCCAGACGGGCCGTGGTGCGCGTCGCGCCCGCGTCGCTGCCGCCGTCCGGCTCGGTCAGGCCGAACGCGCCCAGGATCTCGCCGGCGCACAGCCGCGGCAGCCACTCCCTCTTCTGCGCCTCGGTGCCGAAGAGGTGGATCGGCATCGCGCCGAGCGAGACGCCCGCCTCCAGGGTGATGGCCACCGACGAGTCGACGCGGGCCAGTTCCTCCAGCACGATGCCCAGCGCCAGGTAGTCGCCGCCCATGCCGCCGTACTCCTCGGGGAAGGGCAGCCCGAACAGGCCCATGCGGCCCATCTCGCGGACGATCTCGTACGGGAACTCGTGCCGCTCGTAGAAGTCGCCGATCTTCGGCGCGACGACGTCGTGCGCGAACTGCTCGACGGTGCGCCGCAGTTCTTCCAGCTCGGGGGAGAGACGGTGGTCCATGGCGGTCACTGCTCCTTGTGGGCCTCGCGGCCCTCTTGGCCCTCTGCGTCCTCGTGGGACAGGGCGCGGACGGTGCGGGACGGGCTGGGCCGGCCCAGCCGGCCGGCCATCCAGACGCTGGTGGCGACGAGACGGCCGAGGTCGACCCCGGTGTCGATGCCGAGGCCGGTCAGCATCCACACGAGGTCCTCGGTGGCGAGGTTGCCGGTGGCGGACTTCGCGAACGGGCAGCCGCCCAGGCCGCCCGCCGAGGCGTCGACGGTGGTGACGCCGTGCCGGAGCGCGGCGAGGGTGTTGGCGAGGGCCTGGCCGTAGGTGTCGTGGAAGTGCACGCCCAGCGTGCTCACGGGGACGCCCGCCTCGCCGAGCGCGGTCAGCAGTTCCTCGACGTGGCCGGGGGTGGCGACCCCGATGGTGTCGCCGAGGCTCAGCTCGTCGCAGCCCATGTCGGCCAGGGCCCGGCACACCCGGACGACCTGGGGGACCGGGACCGCGCCCTCCCAGGGGTCCCCGAAGCACATGGAGAGGTAGCCGCGCACGTGCGCCCCGTCGGCCTTGGCGCGCTCCACCACGGGGTGGAACATGGCCAGCGACTCGTCCACCGTGCGGTTGAGGTTGGCCTTGGCGAAGGACTCGGTGGCACTGGCGAACACCGCGACCCGCCGCGCCCCGAGCGCCAGCGCCCGGTCCAGCCCGCGTTCGTTCGGCACCAGCACCGGCAGCTCCACCGGCAGGCCGGCGAGCATCGGGAACAGCTCCTCGGCGTCGGAGAGCTGGGGCACCCACGCCGGGTGGACGAAGCTGGTCGCCTCGATCGTGGTCAGCCCGGCGTCGGCGAGCCGGTGCACGAACTCGGCCTTCACGGCCGTCGGCACGGTGGCCTTCTCGTTCTGCAGGCCGTCGCGGGCGCCGACCTCGTGGATCCTGACCCGCGCGGGCAGGCCCGGCGCGGGCACGGTCATGGGAAGTCCCCGCACGCTCATCCCTCCTCCCCGTGCGGCGCGATCACGGCCAGCACCTGGTCCATGGCGACGGTGGTGCCCGCGGCGACGTCGAGTTCGGCGACCGTGCCGGCGTGCGGGGCGGAGATGACGTGCTCCATCTTCATCGCCTCCACCACCAGCAGGCTCTGCCCGGCCGTCACCTCGTCGCCGACGGCGACCTTCACCACCGTCACCGTGCCCGGCATGGGCGCGGTCAGCGAGTCGGCGCCCGCGTGCGCCGCCCCGGTCAGGGAGGCGGCCACCGGGTCGTGGTCGCGCACCTGCCAGGCGTCGCCGTCGCGGCCCAGCCAGTCACCGGCCCGGTGGAAGGTGTGCCGGACGCCGTCGAGGGTGACGTCGACCTTCTCGTCGGTGACGGCGTGCGTGCCGCGTGGCGTGTGCTCCACGGGGTCGGTGACCCGCAGCGGGAACGCCGGCGGCCGGTGCTCCCCGCCGAGGCGCCACCCGCTCGGCACCGAGAAGGGGTCCGTCCACCCCGCACCGGACGGCTTCAGTCCCTCCAGCCGGACGGCCGCGGCGGCCTCGTAGACCTCCTCCGGCACCTCGGTGGGGACCAGGTCGTCCATCACCCGTTCGACCAGGCCGGTGTCCAGTTCGCCCGCCACGACCTGCGGGTGGGCGAGCAGCCGGCGCAGGAACCCGGCGTTCGTCGGCACGCCCAGCGTGACCGTGTCCGCGAGGGCGGCCCGGAGCCTGCGCAGCGCCGTCGCCCGGTCGGGACCGTACGCGATCACCTTGGAGAGCATCGGGTCGTACAGGCTGCCGACCTCGGTGCCCTCGCTCAGACCCGAGTCGGTGCGCACGCCCTCGCCCTGCGGCTCGCGCAGCCGCAGCACGGTGCCGCCGGACGGCAGGAAGCCGCGGGCGCCCTCCCGGACGGACACCGTCTCGGCGCACACCCGCGCCTCGACGGCGTGCCCCGTCAGACGGATGTCGTCCTGCGCGTACGGCAGCCGCTCCCCGGCCGCCACCCGCAGCTGCCACTCCACCAGGTCGAGCCCGGTGACCAGTTCGGTGACGGGGTGCTCCACCTGGAGACGGGTGTTCATCTCCATGAAGTAGTACGCCTTCGGGTCCCCGCCGGGGACGATGAACTCCACCGTGCCCGCGCCCCGGTAGCCGCACGACAGCGCCGCCTGGACCGCCGCCTCGCCCATCCCCGCGCGGGTGGTCTCGTCGAGGAGCACGCTGGGCGCCTCCTCGACGAGCTTCTGGTGCCGGCGCTGCAGGGAGCACTCGCGCTCGCCCAGGTGGATCACCCGGCCGTGGCCGTCCGCCAGGACCTGGATCTCGATGTGCCGGGGCCGGTCGATCCAGCGCTCGACGAGCAGCGTGTCGTCCCCGAAGGAGGCGCGGGCCTCACGGCGGGCGGCGGCGATCTCGTCCAGGAGGGCGCCCTCCTCCCGCACCAGCCGCATGCCCTTGCCACCGCCGCCGGCCGACGGCTTGAGCAGCACCGGCATGCCGATCTCCAGCGCGGCGGCGGCCAGTTCGGCGTCGCCCAGGCCGCTTCCGCTCGATCCGGGGACCACCGGGACGCCCGCGGCCTGCACGGTCTCCTTGGCGCGGATCTTGTCGCCCATGAGGGAGATCGCCTCGGCCGGCGGCCCGATGAACACGAGCCCGGCGTCGGCGCAGGCGCGCGCGAAGCCGGCGTTCTCCGCGAGGAAGCCGTAGCCGGGGTGGACGGCCTGCGCGCCGGTGCGGGCGGCGGCCTCCAGCAGCCGCTCCACCGACAGGTAGCTCTCGGCGGCCGGCGCCGGACCGATCCGGACGGCCGTGTCGGCCTCCCGGACGTGCCGCGCCTCGGCGTCGGCGTCGGAGAAGACGGCCACCGAGCGCACGCCCAGGGAACGCAGGGTGCGGATCACCCGGACGGCGATCTCGCCCCGGTTGGCCACGAGGACTGTGTCGAACATCGTCTTGAAGCCCCTCACATCCGGAAGACGCCGAACTGGGGGTCGCCCAGCGGCGCGTTGGCACAGGCGGTCAGGGCCAGACCCAGCACCTGGCGGGTCTCCAGCGGGTCGATGACCCCGTCGTCCCAGAGCCGGGCGGTCGCGTAGTAGGCGTTGCCCTGACGCTCGTACTGCTCCCGGATCGGGTCCTTGAACGCCTCTTCCTCCCCGGCGGGCCAGTCCTGGCCGTGCGCCTCCAGCTGGTCGCGCTTGACGGTGGCGAGGACGGAGGCGGCCTGTTCGCCGCCCATCACGGAGATCTTGGCGTTCGGCCACATCCACAGGAAGCGGGGGGAGTAGGCCCGGCCGCACATCGAGTAGTTCCCCGCGCCGTACGACCCGCCGACCACGACCGTCAGCTTGGGCACGCGCGTGCAGGCCACCGCGGTGACCATCTTGGCGCCGTGCTTGGCGATGCCGCCGGCCTCGTAGTCCTTGCCGACCATGAAGCCGGAGATGTTCTGGAGGAACAGCAGCGGGATGCCGCGCTGGTCGCACAGCTCGATGAAGTGGGCGCCCTTCTGGGCGGACTCGGAGAACAGGATGCCGTTGTTGGCGACGATGCCGACCGGGTGCCCGTGGACGCGGGCGAAGCCGGTGACCAGGGTCTGCCCGAACTCGGACTTGAACTCGGCGAAACGGGAGCCGTCCACGAGGCGGGCGATGATCTCCCGCACGTCGTAGGGGGTGCGGGAGTCGACCGGCACCGCGCCGTACAGCCCGTGGGGGTCGACCTTGGGCTCGACGGCCGCCCGCACCTCCCAGGGGAGCGGGCGGCGGGCCGGGAGGGTGGAGACGATGGTCCGCACGATGCGCAGGGCGTGCGCGTCGTCCTCGGCGAGGTGGTCGGTGACGCCCGACACCCGCGCGTGGACCTCGCCGCCGCCCAGCTCCTCCGCGGTGACGACCTCGCCGGTGGCGGCCTTCACCAGCGGCGGACCGCCCAGGAAGATCGTGCCCTGGCCGCGCACGATGACGGCCTCGTCGCTCATCGCCGGGACGTACGCCCCGCCGGCCGTGCACGAGCCGAGCACGGCGGCGATCTGCGGGATGCCGGCCCCGGACATGCGGGCCTGGTTGTAGAAGATCCGGCCGAAGTGCTCACGGTCGGGGAAGACCTCGTCCTGCATCGGCAGGAAGGCGCCGCCGGAGTCCACCAGGTACAGGCACGGCAGGCGGTTCTCGAGGGCGACCTCCTGGGCCCGCAGGTGCTTCTTCACCGTCATCGGGTAGTACGTCCCGCCCTTGACGGTGGCGTCGTTGGCGACGATCACGCACTCCCGGCCGGCGACCCGGCCGATCCCGGCGATCACGCCGGCCGCGGGGGCCTGCCCGTCGTACAGCCCGTCGGCGGCGAGGGGCGCCAGCTCCAGGAACGGGGAGCCGGGGTCGAGGAGGGTGTCCACCCGCTCCCTCGGCAGCAGCTTCCCGCGCGCGGTGTGCCGGGCCCGCGCCTTCTCCCCGCCGCCGAGCCGGGCCGCGGCGAGCTTGCCGCGCAGTTCCCCGACGAGCGCGAGGTGGGCCCTCTCGTTGGTCCGCCAGGCTTCCGACGCGGGGTCTGCCGCGCTGGTCAGCTCCGGTGCCTGCTCCATACCTTGCGGTCCCCTCACCCAGTGGTCGACTGGTTAATGAGCGTTAACCATTTCCACCAGGTTAACGAGCGCTAACCTCCCTGTCTAGAATTGTTTCCATGGCCACCAGAACCGACGCCCCCACCCGCCGCGAGCAGATCCTCAAGGAGGCCGCGCGGCTGTTCGCCGAACGCGGGTTCCACGGTGTCGGTGTGGACGAGATAGGGGCCGCGGTCGGCATCAGCGGCCCCGGCCTCTACCGGCACTTCCCCGGCAAGGACGCGATGCTCGCGGAACTGCTGGTCGGGATCAGCGGCCGGCTGCTGACCGGTGCGCGGCGCCGGGTGCAGGAGGCCGACGGGGCCGGGGCCGAGGCGCTCCTCGACTCGCTCATCGAGGGGCACATCGACTTCGCGCTCGACGACCGTCCCCTGATCACCCTGCACGACCGGGAGCTGGACCGCCTCCGCGACAGCGACCGCAAGCTGGTGCGGCAGCTGCAGCGGCAGTACGTCGAGCTGTGGGTGGAGGTCGTCCGCGAGGTCTATCCGGCGCTGCCGGAGCCGGCGGCCCGGTCCGCGGTGCACTCGGTGTTCGGACTGCTCAACTCCACCCCGCACCTGGGCAGGCCGGGTGTGCTCCCCGGCCGGGGCGCCACGGCGGACCTGCTGCACCGCATGGCCCGGGGCGCCTTCGGGTCGGCGGCGCGGGAGGAGTGACCCGGGCGCGGAGGCCGGCGGCGGAGGGCGGCGGCGGGGGAGGGGCGGCGGTCCCGGCGGGCGGGCCCGCGTGACGAGCGTTACCCCGTCCCCGCCCTGGACGCACC
The DNA here is from genome assembly GCF_055580685.1 of Streptomyces sp. NPDC031554. NCBI lineage: Bacteria > Bacillati > Actinomycetota > Actinomycetes > Kitasatosporales > Streptomycetaceae > Streptomyces > Streptomyces sp. NPDC031554. Next base: position 237,673 of record NZ_JBVIKX010000005.1, read on the forward strand.
TCGTACTCGCCGGTACGGTGATATGAGCAAGCGCTTAGACAGGCCGAGGTACGTGGAGGTGGCGGCGTGCGCCGTACGGTGTTCAACGAGGATCACGAGGCGTTCCGGGAGACCCTTCGCGCCTTCATCGAGGCCGAGGTCGTACCCGTCTACGACGAGTGGTTCGCCGCCGGCCAGGCCCCGCGGGAGTTCTACTACAAGCTCGGTGAGCTGGGCATCTTCGGGATCAACGTCCCCGAGGAGTTCGGCGGCGCGGGCCTGGACAGCCACAAGTTCGAGGCCGTCCTGTACGAGGAGACCGCCCGCGCCGGTGTCCAGTTCGGCGGTTCCGGCGTGCACGTGCTGCTCGCCCTGCCGTACATCAAGATGCTCGCCACCGAGGAGCAGAAGAAGCGCTACCTGCCGAAGTTCGTCTCCGGCGAGGAGATGTGGGCCATCGCGATGACGGAGCCGGGCACCGGTTCCGACCTCGCGGGCATGAAGTCCACCGCCAAGCTGAGCGAGGACGGCACGCACTACGTCCTCAACGGCGCCAAGACCTTCATCACCGGCGGCGTCCACGCCGACAAGGTGATCGTCTGCGCCCGGACCGCCGCCCCGACCGCCGAGGACCGCCGTCACGGCATCTCCCTCTTCGCCGTCGACACCAAGTCCGAGGGCTACTCCGTCGGCCGCAAGCTCGACAAGCTCGGCCTGAAGACCTCCGACACGGCCGAGCTGGCCTTCGTCGACGTCAAGGTGCCCGTCGAGGACCTCCTCGGCGAGGAGAACAAGGGCTTCTTCTACCTCGGCCACAACCTGGCCTCCGAGCGCTGGGGCATCGCCTTCGGCGCCTACGCCCAGGCCAAGGCGGCCGTCCGGTTCGCCAAGCAGTACGTGCAGGAGCGCACCGTCTTCGGCAAGCCGGTCGCCCACTTCCAGAACACCAAGTTCGAGCTGGCCGCCTGCCAGGCCGAGGTGGACGCGGCCGAGGCCGTCGCCGACCGCGCCACGGAGGCCCTGGACGCCGGTGAGCTGACCCCCGCCGAGGCCGCCAGCGCCAAGCTGTTCTGCACCGAGGTCGCGCACCGCGTCATCGACCGCTGCCTCCAGCTGCACGGCGGCTACGGCTACATGAACGAGTACCCGATCGCCCGCCTGTACGCGGACAACCGCGTCAACCGCATCTACGGCGGCACCAGCGAGATCATGAAGACGATCATCGCCAAGGACATGGGCCTGTAAGCCGGCCGCAACTACCGCCCGGTACAACGGTCCTCATGAGCCAGGCACTACAGGATCTCCTCGATCTGCTCGACCTCGAGCAGATCGAGGAGAACATCTTCCGCGGCCGGTCCCGCTCCGCCGTCGTCCCCCGCGTCTTCGGCGGGCAGGTCGCGGCCCAGGCGCTGGTCGCCGCCGGGCGCACGGTCCCCGCCGACCGGCACGCCCACTCCCTGCACGCGTACTTCCTGCGGATGGGCGACCCCGGCGCGCCCATCGTCTACAACGTCGAGCGCATCCGCGACGGCCGCTCCTTCACCACCCGCCGCGCGGTCGCCGTCCAGCACGGCCGGCCGATCTTCACCCTGTCGGCGTCCTTCCAGACGTACGAGGAGGGGCTCGACCACCAGCGCCCGATGCCCGTCTCCCCGGACCCGGCGACCCTGCCGACCTCCGAGGAACGCCTGCGCGGCTACGACCACCTCCCGGCGGACGTCGTCGAGCGGTTCCTCGAGGCGCGCCGGGCCATCGACCTGCGGTACGTCGACGAGCCGCCGTACGGCAGGTTCGGCGAGCCGCGCGAACCGCACAGCCAGGTCTGGTTCCGCACCAACGGCAAGCTCGCGGACGACCCGCTGCTGCACGTCGTCCTCGCCACCTACGTCTCCGACATGACCCTCCTGGACTCCGTCCTCCTCGCGCACGGCCGCGGCGGCTGGGCGGTCGGGGACGTGGTCGGCGCCTCGCTGGACCACGCGATGTGGTTCCACCGCCCGTTCCGCGCCGACGACTGGCTGCTCTACGACCAGGAGTCGCCGTCGGCGCACGGCGGCCGGGGTCTGGGCCAGGCCCGCATCTACACGCAGGACGGACGGCTCGCCGTCTCGGTGATCCAGGAAGGCGTGGTGCGCGTCCCCCGGGAGGACTGAGGGGCGGCACGGCCCGCACGGAGGAACGGGGCGGCGGCGAGAACACCTTCACGGTGCCCGTCGCCGCCTTTCCGGAGCGACACGCCCTAGACCAGCCCCGCCTCCGCCAGCAGGTACGCCGTCATCGGGTCGTAGTGGCGGGGGCTGACGACGTGGTCGTCGAGGGGGACCGTCACCTGGACGGTGCCCTCGGCCTCGGCGAGGAACAGCGCCGGGTCGTTGCAGTCGGCGTACCCGACGGAGTCCACGCCGTGCTGTCCGGCGTAGCCCGCCCAGCCGTGGTCGGCGACGACCAGGTCCGGCAGCGGGCGGCCCGCGCGCTCCAGGGCGGTGAGGATCGCCTTCATCGGTTCGCCCGAGTGGGTGTGCCACAGGGTGGCGCCGTGCTCCAGCACCGCCACGTCGGCGAACTGCATGACGTACCCCTCGTCCGTCCGGAGCCCGTCGGGGATGACGACGATCTCGCAGCCGGCCCGGCGCAGCGCGTCCGCCGTGGCCCGGTGCACGTCCAGCAGCCCGCCCGGGTGGCCGGTGGCGAACAGCACCCGCTGCCGGTCCTCGGCCGCCTTGCGCAGCCGCCCGGCGAGCCGCTCCAAGCCGTCGACGGTGAGCCGGGGGTCGATGGTGTCCTGGCCGTGGCGGTACCCGGGGTCGTCGTTGACGCCGACCCGCTCCGCCATCACCGCGAGCACGTCCTGCTCGTCGGTCCAGCGGTCGCCGAGCTCCAGGCCGAGCCAGAAGTTGCGGACGCCGTTGGCCAACTGGCGGTAGTGGGAGAGGTTGTTCTCGCGCGGGGTGGCGACGTCACCCGCGATACGGGTCCTCACGAGGTGTTCGACGAGCTCGGCGCGGCTGGGTGTCCCGGGTATCGGCATGGCTCCCATTGTGGGGCAGTGGCCGGGGGGAGTCCGTGGTGTCCCGGGCGCTGGGACGCGGGTCACTCGCCCCGGCCCGCGCCGGTGGACTCATCCTCGCCGCAGGGCGAACCACAGCTCCATCCGTACGTCCGGGTCGTCCAGGTCCGTCCCCAGCAGGGCCGCGCAGCGCGCGATCCGCTGCCGCACGGTGTTGCGGTGCACGCCCAGCGCCACCGCCGTACGGTCCCAGCCGCCGTGCAGCGACAGCCAGCTGCGCAGGGTGGCCGCGAGCGTCTCGTCGAGGGGGGCGAGCAGCGCGCGGGCGTGCGCCTCGGCCTCGGCGGGCGGCACCAGGTCGGCGAGCGCGGAGCGCGTGCCGTGCCGGACCAGGGACGTGCGGGTGGCGCGGGCGCGGGCCAGGGCGCGGGCCGCCCGGACGTCGGCGGCCGGCCAGTCGGCGGGGTTCGCGGCGGAGCCGACCCCCAGCATCCATCCCGGCTGCGCGAGCGGCTCGCGCCCGCCCGGCACCAGGACCCGTACGACGTCGTCCCCGAGGTCGACCAGCGGGGACCCGAGCGCGGTGCCCAGCGCGGCGGCGGCCATCGCGTCCGGCGCCCGCCCCTCGGGCCGCCCGTGCACGACCTGCCACCGCTCTGCGCCGAGCAGCGGGGCCACGGACTCCGGGGCGGCGCCGAGCAGCAGCCGTACGAGGGCCGAGGAGCGGGCCGCCTCCGGGTCGCCGCGGTGCTCGCCGGTGAGCAGCGAGAGCAGGACGGCGGCGACGGAGGCGACGGTGTGGTCGCCGTCCGCCCGGCGCGGAGCGGCGATCCCGAGCACGAAGCCCCGGCCGGACCCGAGGGCGTAGGCGGCGAGCCGGGTGTCGCCGGTGGTGTCGGTGGCGGAGGAGGGGGTGGTCGCGGGGGCCGCCGGAGCGGTGGCCGTGCCCATCGGCGCCGACGGCGGGCCGGCCGGGCGCACGACCCGCGCCAGCCGTGCCAGCGCCGGACCCGCCTCGCCGTCCGGCTCCCGTCCCGCCGCCGCGATCTCCGTGCCCTCCGGGCCGTACAGCACCGCCCGGCCGCCCACCCACCGGGCCAGCTGCCGCAGCACCGACGGCACCGGATCCGGGCGGGACGCGGCGGCGGCGAGGCTCCGCTGGGCCTCGGCGACCCGGCGCAGCCCGTCGTGCCGGGCCTGTGCCATGAGCTCCCAGACCGCGCGGGCGACACCGGAGAAGGTGGTCCGCGGCGGGACCTCCAGCAGGGGCAGGCCCTGGGCCTCGCAGGCGGCGACCAGGGCGCGCGGCACGCTGTCGTGCACCGGCGCCAGGCCGAATCCGAGGGCCGCGCCGCCGGCCGCCACGATCCTCGCGACGTAGCCGTCGAAGTGGGCGTCCGGCCCCGCCGCCGTCTCGGGGACGTGGGCCCCGGCCGTCAGCAGCAGCTCGCCGCCCAGCAGGTACGGGTACGGGTCGGCCATCTCCGAGGTGTGCGCCCCGTGCACGGCCAGGTCCGGTTCGCGGGGCCCGGCGATCTGGCGCAGGGCGAGGTCCTCGCGGGCCAGCAGGGCGGCGAGGGGGACGGCCGGCGTGGGGGGCGGGGGCGGCGGAGGAGGGGGGAAAGGGGACGCGGGATCGGTCATGACGTGTGCGTTTCCTCCACTGGGTACGGCCCGGATGGAGGAAACGTACACTTCGCCGCCGCTCCGCGGCCGTCTAGGGTCGTCCCGACCGGCTCCCCGACCCGGCACTCGAACTCGTGTCCTGCACCGTCGCGGCTCCCAGTAGAGTCGGACACTGTGGGACGGATCAGTACATACACGACGGCGCGTAGGAAAGAAGGCAGCAGATGAGCAGCAGCGAGACGCCCCGCGGACCGGTCGACTCCTCGCGGGTGCCGCGGTACGCCGGTCCCGCGACCTTCGCCCGGCTGCCCCGCCTCGACGAGGTCGGCCGCGCCGACGTGGCCGTGGTCGGCGTACCGTTCGACTCCGGCGTCTCCTACCGGCCGGGCGCCCGCTTCGGCGGCAACGCGATCCGCGAGGCGTCCCGGCTCCTGCGCCCGTACAACCCGGCGCAGGACGCCTCCCCCTTCGCGCTCGCGCAGGTCGCCGACGGCGGCGACATCGCCGTGAACCCGTTCCACATCAACGAGGCCGTCGAGACCATCGAGGCGGCCGCCGACGACCTGCTGGGCACCGGCGCCCGCCTGATGACCCTCGGCGGCGACCACACCATCGCCCTGCCGCTGCTGCGCTCGGTCGCGAAGAAGCACGGCCCGGTCGCCCTGCTCCACTTCGACGCCCACCTCGACACCTGGGACACCTACTTCGGCGCCGAGTACACGCACGGCACGCCGTTCCGCCGCGCCGTCGAGGAGGGCGTCCTCGACACCGAGGCGCTCTCCCACGTCGGCATCCGCGGCCCGCTCTACGGCAAGCAGGACCTCACCGACGACGAGAAGATGGGCTTCGGCATCGTCACCTCGGCCGACGTCTACCGGCGCGGCGCCGACGAGGTCGCCGACCAGCTACGGCAGCGCATCGGCGACCGCCCGCTGTACATCTCCATCGACATCGACTGCCTCGACCCGGCGCACGCGCCCGGCACCGGCACCCCCGAGGCGGGCGGCATGACCTCCCGCGAGCTGCTGGAGATCCTGCGCGGCCTGGCCTCCTGCAACCTGGTCTCGGCGGACGTCGTCGAGGTGGCGCCCGCGTACGATCACGCGGAGATCACGTCGGTGGCCGCGTCCCACACGGCGTACGAACTGACCACGATCATGTCCCGCCAGATCGCGGCATCCCGCAAGGAGGACGACGGCCGGTGACCCACGACCACGACCTGGTGCTCCGCCCGACCGCCGCGCAGACGGAGGCGGCACTCGACCCGCCCCCCGGCCGCACCGGCGGAGACCTGGTCGTGGAGACGCTGGCCGGTCTCGGCGCGACCACCGTCTTCGGACTGCCCGGCCAGCACGCCCTCGGCGTGTTCGACGCCCTGCGCCGCTCCGGCCTGCGCTACGTCGGCCTGCGGATGGAGAACAACGCCGGGTTCGCGGCGGACGCGTACGGCCGGATCACCGGCGAGGCTGCCCCGCTGCTGCTGTCCACCGGCCCGGGCGCCCTCACCTCCCTGCCCGCGCTCCAGGAGGCGGCGGCCGCGTCCGCCCCCGTGCTGGCGATCAGCAGCCAGGTCCCCACCCGCGGGCTGGGCGGCGGCCGCCACGGCCACCTGCACGAACTCCCCGACCAGGCGGCCTCGTTCCGGGGGGTGGTCAAGTCCGTGCACACGGCGCGCACGGCGTCCCAGATCCCCTCCGTGATCGCGGAGGCCTGGAAGTCGGCGCTGACCGTCCCGCCCGGGCCGGTGTGGGTGGAGATCCCGCAGGACGTCCTCGTCGCGGAGACGGTCCTGCCCGTGGTGACGGCGATGGACGCCACCCCGGACGAGCTGCCCCCGCGCCCCGAACTCACGGCGCTCGCCGCCCACCTGCTGTCGAACGCCGCCCGTCCGGCGATCATCGCGGGCGGGGGAGTGGTCCGCTCCGACGCCTCCGGCAAGCTCAGGCAGCTCGCCGAGCGCCTTCGGGCGCCGGTGGTCACCACCCCCGGCGGCAAGGGAGCCTTCCCCTGGACGCACCCGCTGTCGCTCCGGTCCTGGCTGGAGGACCGCCACACCACCGACTTCCTGGAGGACGCCGACGTCCTCCTCGTCGTCGGCTCCGGCCTCGGCGAACTCTCCTCCAACTACCACACGTTCCGGCCCCGCGGCCGGGTGATCCAGATCGAGGCCGACCTCGGCAAGCTGGAGTCCAACCACCCGGGCGTCGGCATCCACGCCGACGCCCGCCTCGCCCTCCAGGCGCTCCTGGAAACGGTGGAACGGCGCGAGGACCAGGGCGCCCCGGAGCGCGTGCGGGAGGTGCTGGACCGCGTGCGCGAACGGATCGACGCCCAGGACCTCACCCTGGAACAGCAGGTGCTGGCGGCGGTCCGCCGGGCCCTGCCCGCCGACTCGCCGTCCTTCTGGGACATGACGATCCTGGCCTACTGGGCCTGGTCCGCGTTCGACGCCATGGGACCCAACCACCTGCACTCCGCCCAGGGCGCCGGCGGCCTCGGCTACGGCTTCCCGGCCGCCCTCGGCGCGGCGGTCGCCGACCCCACCCGCCCGGTCCTCGCCGTCTCGGGCGACGGCGGCGCCCTCTACTCGATCGCCGAGCTCGCCACCGCCCGCCAGCACGACCTGGACGTCACCTGGCTGATCGTCGACGACGGCGGCTACGGCATCCTCCGCGAGTACATGACCGACGCCTTCGGTGAAGCCACGGCGACGGACCTGACCGGCCCGGACCACGTCGCCCTCGCCGAGTCCTTCGGCGTCCCGGGCGTGCGGACGTCCCCCGAGGCACTGGAGGCCGACCTGGCGCGGGCGCTGGCGTCCCCCGGCCCCTCGGTGGTGGTCCTGCCGGCGCGACTGCGGATGTTCGCCCCGACCCACCTGGGCGGACGGCGGCGGCCGGCCGCGGGGAGTCATCCCTCGCGGCCGGCCGTGTCCGTGTGGAGCCGTTCGCCTACCAGATCGCCTCGACCCACTCCGGGTGGTCGATGAACGGGTTGCGGTTGTGCTGGTAGGTGTCGTAGATGGCCTGGTTGCGCTTCTCCTCGAAGGCGCTCGGCGGGTCCTGCTCGTTCCACGCCTTGAGGACGGAGAGCTTGCCGATGTACGGGTTGCTGCCGTTGCCGACCTTCTCGTTGGGCTCCAGGTCGGCGAAGCCGTCGCCGCCGTCGTAGCGGACCGCCATGTAGAGGATCATGCGGGCCACGTCGCCCCGGTCCGCGGCGCGCGGCGCGAAGGAGTCGGAGTCGACGGTGCTGCCGCCGCCGTTGGTGACCGCGCTGCCGCCGTTGTCGAAGTCCAGGTTGCCGCGGGTGCTGTTGACCTGGACGTCGCAGGCGCGCAGGTGGTGCAGGTCGGTACCGGGACCGGTCACCTCGCCGAAGTCGCCGTGGGACTTGGCCCACGTGTGCTCGCGGTTCCAGTCGCCGACGTCGCCGCCGTTGAGGGACTTGCTGCGCGAGACGCCGCTGTACAGCAGGATCACGTTGTTGCTGTTGTTCGGGTCCTGGTCGGTGACCTTCAGGGCGTTCCAGACCGCGGAGTACGAGATCTTCGTCTGGCTGCTGATGATCGTGTGCAGCGAGGACTTCAGGCTCGTACCCGTCTTGCCGACCGCGTTCTTGTAGTACGTCGAGTCGTACGCCGTCGTGGTCGCCGCGGCGGGGGTCGCGGTGAGCGCGGGCACGGTGAGGCCGACCAGGACGGCGGTGGTGGCGAGCGCCACCGGCTTCCATCGGCGTATGCGTGTCGTCAGCATGGGGGGAGTCCGATCTACGCGTGTTGAGTGGAGGCGGCAATCGGGAGAGTGACATGCACATGCGGTCATGGCAATGAATCTGACATGTCGATCAGATGACGGGGACCGGCAAATTACCCCTTGTCCACGCGAGTCGATGGCGCGAAAAGGCCCCTGACGGAAAGTCAGGGGCCGTTTCTCGCCGTGGTGCGGCGGATGCGCTTTTGGCGTGCGTCAGTTCACGTCCGAGGGGTCCAGCCGGTAGACGGTCGACTGGCCGCTCTGCGACGAGGAGCCGGTGTCGGAGGTTTCGGAGGAGTCTGAGGTGCCGGAGGAGTCTGAGGTGCCGGAGCCGGAAGCGGTCTGCGACGCCGAGCCGTAGTCGCTCTCCTCGACCGCGGTCCCGTTCTCCTGCACCCACTCCGTCACCTCGGAGTTGGCCGTGGAGCCGCCTGCCATGCCGCCGCCCCCCATGCCGCCGCCGAGCTGGATGTAGTGCAGCTCGCCGTTCCTCACCAGCTCCTTCAGCCGGGCCAGCGTCATCGCGTTGTCGGAGCCGGACCAGCCCCACATCGAGATCACCGGCTCACCGCTGCTGAGGATGAGCTGCGCGGCCGACTGCGAACTCGACACCGCCAGCAGCCACTTCGCGTCGTCCTGATGCTTCTTCAGGTAGGAGATCAGCTCGGTGCTCGCGCCGCCTCCCATGCCGCCGCCCGCGCCACCTGCCATGGCGCCGCCGCCGGGGCCGTCGCCCGTGCCGGTGCCGCCTTCCGGGGCGGTGCCGCCCGGTGCCGTACCGCCGTCGGCCGCGGTGCCGCCGGGAGGCGTGCCGCCCGGCGGCCCGCCGCCCCCGGGGAAGCCGCCGGCGTCGCCGCCCGCCTGCCCGTCGGCCTGGCCCCCGGCCTGCCCGTCCGCCTGTCCGCCCTGCTCGCCGCCGGCGCCCGGGAAGGCGCCCCGGCCGCCGCCGGGAGCGCCGCCGCCGAAGCCGCCGCTCCCGGTGGTGGGACCGGCCGTCGGGTTCGTGCCGCCCATCCCGCCGCCCGAGCCGGACGGCACCGACCAGGCGTACGCGGCTGGACCGGCCACCGACGCGACGACCGCCGCCGCCACCGAGGCCGCCAGCAGGCCGGCGCGTCGGCCCGAGCGGAAGACGAACAGCCCCACGACCGCGAGCGCCATCACGACCCCGATGACGGGCCACAGCCAGGTGTTCCAGCCGGAGGCCCGGCGCAGCAGCACGACCGCCCACACGGCCGTGATCCCGAGAGCGAGCGGCAGCACCCACGCCCACCTCCGGTCGGCGCGGAAGGCGCGCAGCAGCATCAGGCCGCCGCCCCCGCACAGCGCCGCGATGCCCGGGGCGAGCGCGGTCGTGTAGTAGGGGTGCATGGTGCCCTCGGCCAGGGCGAAGGTCAGGTAGTGCAGGGCGGTCCAGCCGCCCCACATCACCAGCGCGGCGCGGGTGGGGTCGGTGCGCGGGGCGCGCCCGCACAGGACGACACCGCCGACCGCGGCGATCGCCGCGAAGGGGATCAGCCAGGAGATCTGGCCGCCGAGGACGTCGTTGAACATCCGGCCGATGCCGGCGGTCCCGGAGAAGCCGCCGCCCCCGCCCCCGCCGCCCCCGCCGTTGCCCTCGCCGCCGAAGACGCGGCCGAGGCCGTTGTAGCCCATGATCAGGTTCCAGGCGGTGCCGTCGGTGGAACCGCCGATGTAGGGCCGCTCGTCGGCCGGGACCAGGGAGACGGCCGCCGCCCACCAGAAGCTGGAGACGGCGAGGACCACGGCGGCGGCGGCCAGGTTGACGAGCCGCTTCACCAGCTTCGGCCTCGCCGCGTACAGGTAGACCGCGAAGACGGCGGGCAGGGCGATGTAGCCCTGGAGCATCTTGGTGTTGAAGGCGAGGCCGAAGCAGGCGGCCGAGCCGAGCAGCGGCAGCAGCCTGCCGTCGTGCGCCGCCCGCAGGGCCAGCGCCGCGCCGCCCGCCATCAGGAACACCAGCAGGGTGTCGGGGTTGTTGTCCCGGTTGATGGCCACGGTGATCGGGGTCAGCGCGAGGACCAGCGCGGCGACCGCCGCCGCGCCGTGCCCCCAGACCCGCTTCACGCTCGCGTGCAGGACCCAGATCGTGCCGAGGGCGGTCAGGATCATCGGCAGCATCATCTGCCAGGTCCCGAAGCCGAACACGCGGCAGGACAGGCCCATCACCATCAGGGCGAACGGCGGCTTGTCGACGGTGAGGAAGTTCCCCGCGTCCAGCGAGCCGAAGAACCAGGCCTTCCAGCTCTCGGTGCCGCTCAGCACGGCGGCGCTGTAGAAGCTGTTGAGCCCGGAGCCGGAGAGGTTCCAGGAGTACAGCACCGCCGCCAGCACCAGGATCGCGAGCAGCGCGGGGAGCGACCAGCGCGGCGCCTTGTCCGGAGGGGGCGCCGCCGGGTCCGCCGCGGACGGCGGCCGGTCGGAAGACACGGTCGGGTGAGGGAGATCGGTGGCTGATGTCACCGGTCCACCGTGCCGGGGACCGATGAGCGGGGGCTGTGCCCGGCCTGGTCGTCACCTGTGAGTGGGCGGAGGGCGGGCCCGGCGGGCGGCACCCGGCCGGGGCGCCGCCCGCGAGAAGCCGGTCACCCGGTCGCGTCCCGCAGGAGCTCTCCGAACTTCTCCTTGTAGAGGGCGAGTTGCGTCTCGTGCCCGCTGATGAAGGCTTTCTCCTCGCCCGGTTCCATCGTGGTGCCGGGCAGGCGCGACGGGAGGAGGTCCGGCAGGTCGCGGAAGACCTCGGCCGCCGCCGCCCACCGGGCTCCGCCGTGCCGCCTCGCCTCCGAGAGGTTCCTCATCGCGGACCCCATGCCCTCGGCCATGAGGCGGACGGGGACCTTCTTCCCGCGGAACGCGCTCTCCTCGGGAGCCTTGGTGCCGGGCGCCGCGAGGCGGCGCAGCACCCACAGGGCGGCGCTCAACTGTCCTGCCCTGAAGTGCCTGTTCGGTGTCTCGGTCGACATGTCTCATGTCTACCCACCGCCGGGACGCGCGACGAATCCCGTTCTTGGAACACACGTACAACTATCGGCCGTACGTGCGAGTCATCGTGGCATGACTCTCCGCACACCCAGACGAACCGGAGCTGGACGAGCCGGACCCGGACGCACCGGAACCGGGCGAACCGGACGCACGAGAAGCCTGGTCGCCGCCACCCTCGGCGCCGGCGTCCTCCTCACCGGCGTGGGCGCCGCCACACCCGCCGCGGCCGCCACCCCGACGGTCGGCTGCACGTCGGCCAAGGCCGGCCTCGCCGCCAAGCTGAAGAAGGACATCACCGCGGCGCTCGCCACCCGCAAGGGCACGGTCGCCGTCGGCCTCCACGACCGCAGCACCAACACCACCTGCACCCTGCGCGCCTCCACCGCCTTCGACTCGGCCAGCGTCGTCAAGGTCACCGTCCTGTCCGCGCTGCTGTGGGACGCGCAGAAGCACAACAGGGCGCTGACCTCCCGTGAGAAGACCCTCGCCACGGCGATGATCACCAAGTCGGACAACGCCTCCACCTCCACCCTGTGGAAGCAGCTCGGCCTGACGAAGATCAGGGCCTTCCTCACGGCCGCCAAGATGACGCAGACCAAGCCGGGTGCCAACAACTACTGGGGTCTGACCCAGATCACCGTCACCGACGAGCAGAAGCTGCTCAAGCTCCTCACGGCCAGGAACACCGTCCTCACCGACACCTCGCGCGCCTACGTCAACACGCTGATGGCGAAGGTCGTCTCGTCGCAGCGCTGGGGAACCCCCTACGGGCGGCCCGCCGGGGTCAGCCTGCACGTCAAGAACGGCTGGCTCTCGCGTGCCACCCACGGCTGGCGGGTGCACAGCGTCGGCACCTTCAAGGGCGGCGGCCACGACTACACCATCACCGTCCTCACCCACGGCAACAGCACGATGAACTACGGCATCACCACCATCCAGGGCGTCGCCAAGGTCGTCCACCGGGACCTCGCGGCTTCCTGAAAGGCTTTGTTCCAAGCCACTTCGACGCATGTTCCACCGGGTCGCCACCCGTACGTCCTACGGTGACCGTCATGCGCCTGCGAACCGTACTCGCCACCCTCACCGCCGTCCTGGCGGCGGCCGCCTGCGTGTCCGCCGCCGGGCCGGCGAACGCCGCCGGACCGACGAACGCCGCTCAGGACAAAGCCTGTTCGGCCTCGGTCTCCCTGGAGCGCTTCTCCGACGCCCTCGACAGGACGACGTACGACGGCACCTTCGTCGGCAACCTCTCCGCGCTCGCCCGGTCCCGCTCCGGCGGCATCGCGGCCCTCTCCGACCGCTCCGCCCTGTTCCGCCTCGACGCGAGGACCCTGCGGCCGACCGGGGTCGTCCCCCTCGCCGACGAGAACGGTGCCGCCCTGGACTCCGAGGGCCTGGTCGCCGACCGGGACGGCACCTTCCTGGTCACCTCCGAGACGGAGCCCTCCGTACGCCGCCACAGCGCCTCCGGCGCGCTCCTGGACCGGCTCCCCGTCCCGGACGCGCTGCGGGTCGCCCCGGCCGGCCGCGCCGTCCCCAACGGCACCTTCGAGGGCCTCACCCTGCTGCCCGGCGGCCGCACCCTCCTCGCGTCGATGGAGTACGCCCTCTCCGGCGACGCGGCCGGCACGCTCCGCTTCCAGACCTGGACGCGGCGCGGCGGCCACTTCGCGCTCGGCGCCCAGTACGCCTACCGCGCCGACGCCGGGCTCGGCGTCCCCGAGGTCCAGGCGACCCCCGACGGCCGCCTCCTCGTCCTGGAGCGTGGCTTCACCGCGGGCGTCGGCAACACGGTCCGCCTCTACCTCGCCGACCCCCGCCGCGCCACGGACACCAGGAGTGTCGAACACCTGACCGGTCAGGAGGGCGTCCGCCCGATCGGCAAGACCCTCCTCGCCGACCTCGTGACCTGCCCCTCACAGGGAGCGACCGCCAGGCAGCCCCAGCCGAACCCGCTCCTCGACAACATCGAGGGCATGGTGATCACCGGGCACCGCGCCGGCACCCTGAAGGTCCTGCTGGTCAGCGACGACAACCAGAACGCGGCACAGACGACCCGCCTCTACTTCCTGCGCGTCCGCACCTGACCCGCGACCCCGGTCCTGCGCGTCCGCACCTGACCCGTGATCCCGGTCCTGCGCGTCCGCACCTGACCCGTGATCCCGGTCCCGCGGGTCCGCGTCCGGCCCGTGATCCCGTTCCCGCGACCCCGGAATTGTTGCGGAGGGATGAAATCCGCTTCCTGTCACGTTGGTGCCTTCTGGAAGATCAGGTCTGACGGAAGGCACCGGCGTGGCTGCGCAACGGGGATGGGCACGACGACTGGCGGGCTACGCGTGGCGCCATCGGACGGACGTGGTCCTCGCCCTCGGCTCCTCCCTCGGCGGCATGGCCGTCATGGCGCTCGTCCCGCTGATCACCAAGGTGATCATCGACGACGTGATCGGCGACCACAGCCGTGACATGGCGCCCTGGGCGGGCGCCCTGATCGGCGCGGCCGTGATCGTCTACGCCCTCACCTACGTCCGCCGCTACTACGGCGGCCGGCTCGCCCTCGACGTCCAGCACGACCTGCGGACCGAGATGTACGCGACGATCACCCGGCTCGACGGCCGCCGCCAGGACGAGCTGTCCACCGGGCAGGTCGTCGGCCGGGCGACCAGCGACCTCCAGCTCATCCAGGGCCTGCTCTTCATGCTCCCGATGACCATCGGGAACGTCCTGCTGTTCCTGATCTCCCTGGGGATCATGGCCTGGCTGTCGCCGCCGCTCACCCTGGTCGCGCTGGCCGTGGCCCCCGCCCTGTGGGTGATCGCCAGGCGCAGCCGGGCCAGGCTGCACCCGGCCACCTGGTACGCCCAGGCGCAGGCCGCCGCCGTCGCGGGCGTGGTCGACGGCGCCGTCGGCGGCGTCCGCGTGGTGAAGGGCTTCGGGCAGGAGGAGCAGGAGACCGGCAAGCTGCGCGAGGTCGGCCGCCGGCTCTACGCCGGCCGGCTGCGCACGATCCGCTTCAACGCGCGGTACACCCCGGCCCTGCAGTCCGTCCCCGCGCTCGGCCAGGTCGCGATGCTCGCGCTGGGCGGCTGGCTCGCCGTGCACGGGCACATCACCCTCGGCACCTTCGTCGCCTTCTCCACCTACCTGGCGCAGCTCGTCGGCCCGGTCCGCATGCTCGCCGTGGTCCTCACCGTCGCCCAGCAGGCCCGCGCGGGCACCGAGCGCGTCCTGGAGCTGATCGACACCGAGCCGTCGATCGAGGACGGCCGCAAGGTGCTGCCCGCCGACGCGCCCGCCACCGTCGAGTTCGACGACGTCTCCTTCGGGTACGACGACGCCTCCGGCGGGCACCGCCCGGTGCTGGACGGGCTCAGCTTCGAGATCCGCGCCGGCGAGACCCTCGCCGTCGTCGGCTCCTCCGGCTCCGGGAAGTCCACGGTCTCCCTGCTGCTGCCCCGCTTCTACGACGTCACCGGCGGTGCCGTCCTCGTCGGCGGCCACGACGTGCGCGAGCTGACCCAGGACTCGCTGCGGGCCGCGATCGGCCTGGTGCCGGAGGACTCCTTCCTGTTCTCCGACACGATCCGCGCCAACATCGCGTACGGCCGTCCCGACGCCACCGACGAGGAGATCGAGACCGCCGCCCGCGCCGCCCAGGCCCACCGGTTCATCGCCGAGCTGCCCGAGGGCTACGCCACCGAGGTCGGCGAGCACGGCCTCACCCTCTCCGGCGGCCAGCGCCAGCGCGTCGCGCTCGCCCGCGCGATCCTCACCGACCCGCGGCTGCTCGTCCTCGACGACGCCACCTCGGCGGTGGACGCGCGCGTGGAGCACGAGATCCACGAGGCCCTCAAGCAGGTCATGCGGGGCCGTACGACCCTGCTCATCGCGCACCGCCGCTCCACCCTCAACCTCGCCGACCGCATCGCCGTCCTCGACGGCGGCCGGCTCGCCGACATCGGCACCCACGAGGAGCTCCAGGAGCGCTCGGCCCTCTACCGCCGCCTGCTCACCGACCCGGACGAGCTGGGCGGGGTCTCGCCCGGCCACGCCCGCCCCGCCGAGCCCCGCGAGGACACCTCGATACGGGACGAGCTGGACGCCGAGTTCGACGCCGAGCGCGGGGTCACCCCACGGCTGTGGACGGGCGACCGCGAGCGCAAGGACACCGCGCTCGCCGGTACGCCCGCCACGCCCGAGCTGCTGGCACAGGTGGAGGCGCTGCCGCCGGCGACCGACGTCCCCGACGTCGACGAGGCCCGCGCGGTGGCCGCCGAGGACTCCTACGGCCTGCGCCGGCTCCTGCGGGGCTTCGGGCTGCCGCTGCTGATCAGTCTCGGCCTGGTCGCCGTGGACGCCGGCACGGGCCTGCTGCTGCCGGTGATGATCCGGCACGGCATCGACGACGGCGTCACCCGGGCGGCCGTGGGCGCCGTGTGGACCGCCTCCCTGCTCGCGCTGCTCGCCGTGCTCGTCCAGTGGGTCGCGCAGACCGCCGAGATCCGGATGACCGGCCGCACCGGCGAACGCGTCCTGTACGCCCTGCGCCTGAAGATCTTCGCCCAGCTCCAGCGGCTCGGCCTCGACTACTACGAGCGCGAGCTGACCGGCCGCATCATGACGAGGATGACGACGGACGTCGACGCGCTGTCGACGTTCCTGCAGACCGGCCTGGTCACCGCGTTCGTCTCGGTCGTCACCTTCTTCGGCATCATGGCGGCCCTGCTGGTGCTCGACGTGCAGCTGGCCCTGGTCGTCTTCGCCACCCTGCCGCCGCTGGTCCTGGCCACCTTCTTCTTCCGCCGGGCCAGCGTGAAGGCGTACGAACTCGCCCGCGAGCGGGTCTCGGCGGTCAACGCCGACCTGCAGGAGTCGGTCGCCGGCCTGCGGATCGTGCAGGCCTTCCGGCGCGAGCACGACGGCGGGGCGCGGTTCGCGGAGCGCAGCGACGGCTACCGCCGGGCCCGCATCCGCGGCCAGTGGCTGATCTCGGTCTACTTCCCCTTCGTCCAGCTGCTGTCCTCGGCCGCCGTCGCGGCCGTCCTGATCGTGGGCGCGCACCGGGTGGACGCGGCGACGCTGACGACCGGCGCGCTGGTGGCGTACCTGCTCTACATCGACCTGTTCTTCGCGCCCGTCCAGCAGCTCTCCCAGGTCTTCGACGGCTACCAGCAGGCCACGGTCTCCCTGGGCCGCATCCAGGAACTCCTGCGGGAGCCCACGTCCACGAAGGCCCCCGAGGAGCCCCGCGCCGTGGACACGCTGCGCGGCGAGATCGCCTTCGAGGACGTGCACTTCACCTACGGCGAGGACGAGGAGGCCCTGACCGGCATCGAGCTGCGCATCGCGGCCGGCCAGACCGTCGCGTTCGTCGGCGAGACCGGCGCCGGCAAGTCGACCCTGGTGAAGCTGGTGGCCCGGTTCTACGACCCCACGAGCGGCCGGGTGCTGGTCGACGGCACGGACCTGCGCACCCTCGACCTCACGTCGTACCGCCACCGGCTGGGCGTCGTCCCGCAGGAGGCCTACCTCTTCCCCGGCACCGTCCGCGACGCCATCGCCTACGGCCGTCCCGACGCCACCGACGCCGAGGTGGAGGCGGCGGCGCGGGCGGTCGGCGCGCACGAGATGATCGCCACCCTGGACGGCGGCTACCTCCACGAGGTCGCCGAGCGCGGCCGCAACCTCTCCGCCGGGCAGCGGCAGCTGATCGCGCTGGCCCGCGCCGAACTGGTCGACCCCGACGTCCTGCTCCTCGACGAGGCGACGGCCGCCCTGGACCTGGCCACGGAGGCCCAGGTCAACCACGCCACCGACCGCGTCGCGGGCCGCCGCACGACCCTGGTGGTGGCCCACCGCCTGACCACGGCCGCCCGTGCGGACCGGGTCGTCGTCATGGACCACGGCCGGGTCGCCGAGGACGGCACCCACGACGAGCTGCTCGCGCGGGGCGGCCGCTACGCCGGGCTGTGGCGGGCGTTCGTCGGCGAGGCGGAACCGGAGGAGCCGGTCGGCGCGTCCCGCTGACGGCCGCGCAACCATCCGGCACACGTCCGGCGTCCGTACACCTGTACGGCTGCGCAGGGCGGACGGGGGAGGGGTCGACGACCGTGGACAGTGGTGCGATACGCCGACGGCTGGGGGCGGGGCTGGCCGTGCTGAGCGCCTCCCTGCTGTTCGCGGTGGCGGCGCCGGGCAGCGCCCAGGCCGCCCCCGCCGCCTGCGCGGGCCGCCAGGTGCGGATGCTGCCGTTCTCCACCGGCTCCGTCTTCGTCTACAAGAGCGGCGGCCGGGTGTGTGCCGTGACCGTCCAGAAGCACCCCGGCACGAAGCGGTCGGTGTCGGTCGGCGTGCAGGCGCGCGGCCACGTGACCGTGCGCAAGTCGCGCAAGCACACGCGCAGTTCGCCGCCGGTGGCGGTCTACGCCGGACACCGCTGCGTGCGGGTGTCGGGCTCGGTGGGCAGCGGGACGTACACCTCCGGCTGGATCCTGTGCTGACCGGCACCGGCTGACCGGCACCGGCCGACCCGCACCGGCTGACCGGCACCGGCCGACCGCACCGGGTGGCCGGTGCCTTCCGGCCGGCGCGTCCTGGCCGTCACATCCCGGCCGATATGCGTACCACTCGCCGATCCCCTCTGGTGTGACGGGTGTTGCTCCGATAGCTTCCGGCGCACATCTGTCTCACAGGGAGGGTGCACGCGCATGCGCAAGGCGCTCAGATGGCTGCTGGCGTTCACCGTGCTCATCGGCACGCTGACCACGGCCGGGGCGGCCACCGCCGCCGAACCGGAAGCGGACATCAAGGACCGGCTCCTCTCCGTACCCGGCATGAGCCTGGTCCAGGAGAAGCCGTACCCCGGCTACCGCTACTTCGTCCTGAACTACACCCAGCCGGTGGACCACCGGCACCCCTCCAAGGGAACGTTCCAGCAGCGGATCACCGTGCTGCACAAGGACGTCAGCCGCCCGACGGTGTTCTACACCGGCGGCTACAGCGTCTCCACGACCCCCAGCCGCCGCGAGCCCACCCAGATCGTGGACGGCAACCAGGTCTCCATGGAGTACCGCTTCTTCACCCCCTCCCGCCCCGACCCCGCCGACTGGTCCAAGCTGGACATCTGGCAGGCCGCGAGCGACCAGCACCGCATATTCCGCGCGCTGAAGGCGGTCTACCCGCAGAACTGGATCTCCACGGGCGGCTCCAAGGGCGGCATGACGGCCACCTACTACGAGCGCTTCTACCCGCGCGACATGGACGGCGTCGTCGCCTACGTCGCCCCCAACGACGTGGTGAACGACGAGGACTCCGCCTACGACCGCTTCTTCGCGACCGTCGGTACCAAGGAGTGCCGCGACCGCCTGAACGCCGTGCAGCGCGAGGCCCTGGTGCGCCGCGGGGCGCTGGAGAAGAAGTACGAGGCCTACGCCGCCGAGAACGGCTACACCTTCACCACCATCGGCAGCCTGGACCGCGCCTACGAGGCCGTCGTCCTCGACTACGTGTGGGGCTTCTGGCAGTACAGCCTGCTGTCCGACTGCGACACGATCCCCGCCGACGCGAAGAACGCGACCGACGACGAGATCTGGACCTCGATCGACACGATCTCCGGGTTCTCCTTCTACACCGACCAGGGCCTGTCGCCGTACACCCCGTACTACTACCAGGCGGGCACCCAGCTCGGCGCGCCCACCATCCACTTCCCGCACATCGAGAAGAAGTACGTCCGCTACGGCTACCAGCCCCCGCGCAACTTCGTCCCCCGGGACATCTCCATGAAGTTCCAGCCGTGGGCGATGCGTGACGTCGACACGTGGGTGAAGCACAACGCCCGCCACATGCTGTTCGTCTACGGCCAGAACGACCCGTGGGGCGCCGAGCGGTTCCGCCTCGGCAAGGGCGCGAAGGACTCCTACGTCCTCACCGCGCCCGGCATGAACCACGGCGCGAACGTGGCCGGCCTCGTCGCCGACGAGAAGGCCCTCGCCACGGCCCGCATCCTGGACTGGGCGGGCGTCGCCCCGGCCGCCGTCCAGGAGGACGCCGCCGCGGCCCGGCCGCTGGCGAAGTTCGACGCGAAGCTGGACGTGCGGGACGTGGAGCGCGAGCCGGCGCTGCGCCCGTGACCCTTCCGCCCGGCCCGTGCGCGACGGCCGGCCGGCTTCCCCGCCGGCCGGCCGTCGCGCCGCGTCACCCCGTGGCGCGCGGTGGACCGGGTCGGTAGGCGAGGCCGTGCCCGACCGGGTACAGCACGCGCGCCGGGTCGTCCGCGCGCGGCACCGGCACCGGCAGCCGCCCCCGCGGCCCCTCGGCCCCCGCGATCACCCGCGCGGCGGCCCGCAGTTCGACGTCGGTCCAGGAGTAGGACGCCAGGTACGCCCGCACGGACGGCAGCTGGGCCACGTCGTACGGATTGCGGACCGCCACCGCGACCACCGGGCGTCCGGTGGCCAGCAGGCCCTCGACGAGCGTCTTCTGCGGACTCGTCGCGGTGACGTCGTACGTCGCCACCACCACCGCGTCCGCCTCGCCCGCCGCCGCCACCGCACGCGCGATCGTCGCCGCGGACGGGGCCGTGCCCGTGGGCAGGGCCGTCGCGGTGAACCCCCGTCCGGTGAGGGCGGCGGCCAGGACCCCGGTGGGCGGGCCGGTGGTGCCCGAGGGGGACGCCGGATCGGCGCCCACCACCAGCAGCCGCCGGTGCGCGCGCGGGGACAGCGGCAGCAGCGAGCCCTCGTTGACCAGCAGGGTCGTCGTCCGCCCGGCGATCCGGTCGGCCGTCGCGAGGTGCGCCCTCGTGCCCACCGTCCGCCCCACCCGGTCCCGGTCGACGTACGGGTCGGCGAGCAGGCCGAGGCGGTCCTTCAGCCGCAGGATCCGCAGGACCGACTCCTCCAGCCGCGCCTCCGTCAGCTCCCCGTCCCGCACGGCCCGCAGCACGGCGTTCCAGGCGACGTCCAGCCTCGGCGGGTCGAGGAGCTGGTCGACGCCCGCCTTCAGCGCGAGCACCGGCACCCGGTCGTCCCCGTACTTCGTCCGTACGCCCGCCATGTCGAGCGCGTCGGTCACCACGACCCCGTCGTAGCCGAGGTGTTCGCGCAGCAGGCCGGTCACGATCGGCCGGGAGAGGGTCGCCGGGTCGCCGGAGGGGTCCAGGGCCGGGACCAGGAGGTGCGCGGTCATGATCGCGTCGACGCCGGCCGCGATCGCCGCCCGGAACGGCACCGCGTCCAGCGCCTCCCACACCTCACGCGTGTGCGTGATGACGGGGAAGCCGTGGTGGCTGTCGACGGCGGTGTCGCCGTGCCCGGGGAAGTGCTTGGCGGTCGCCGCGACCCCGGCCGCCCGGTAGCCGCGGATCTCCGCCGCGGCCAGTTCCGCCACCGCCCGCGGGTCCGCGCCGAACGAGCGGACGCCGATGACCGGGTTGGCCGGGTCGACGTTCACGTCGGCGACGGGGGAGTAGTCCTGCCGGACGCCCATCGCCCGCAGTTCGGCGCCCGCGACGCGGCCGAGGGCTCGGGCGTCGGACCGCGACCCTCCGGCGCCGATCGCCATCGCGCCCGGGAACAGGGTGGCCGGCCTGCCCACGCGCGCGACGATGCCGTGCTCCTGGTCCGTGGAGATCAGCACCGGCAGCCCGCGCGGCGGGCCGAGGGAGGCCCGCTGGACGCCGTTGGAGAGGTCGGCGATCTGGAGCGGGTCGCGGGTGTTGTGCGCCCACGTGAAGTAGATGACGCCGCCCACGCGGTAACGGGTGATCAGCTCGGCGGCGGTGCGCACCCCGAACTCGGCGAGGTTGGCGTCGGCGTCGGCCGGGTCGGGGTCGGTCGCCGAGTGGCCGTGGACCCGGGTGACGAAGACCTGGCCGACCTTCTCCTCCAGCGACATGCGGGAGATCAGCGCGCGCAGGCGGCGGTCGGTGCCGGCGTGCGCGGCGCCGCCGAGGGGGAGCGCGGCGGCGAGGGCCGTGGTGAGGCCGGCACCGGCGGCCAGGACGGTACGTCTGGAGGGCACGTGCGCTCCTTCCGGAGGCGATCCGGGGGTGGTCCAGGTGATCCGGCGGTCCGGTGGCCCGCCGAACGAAACTTCCGTCGCGCCAGCAGTAACCGTGAAGTCTCCGCCGGTCAAGGAAACGCGCACGGCGCCGGCGGAGGAGCCGCCATCGGCGCAACGGAGGGGCACGCCGACGACGGCCGCCGCCGGCCCCGGTGCGGCGGAGGAGACGGGCCGGCGATCGCGGCCCCGGCGAGGGCCGGCACCGCACCGGGGTGACTCGTCCGGCTCCCGCACCTCGGACGGACCGGGGCGGGAGCGGTTCCCCGCCTCGCCGGCGGACGGAGGCGGCGCGTGCGGGCGGTCGGGCGTGCGGGCGTGCGGGCGCGCGTGGGCGGTCGGGCGTGCGGGCGTCCCGAGGGCGTACGGGGCCGCCCCCGAGGGTGTACGGGCGGCAGGGCCCGAGGGGGTGCGAGGCCGGTCCCGGGGTGCGCGGGCGGCCGGCCCCCAAGGCGTGCGGGCGGCCGGGTCCAGGCCCGCCGGTGATCCGTCGCCATCCCCGGCCAGTGGTCCCTCAGCGCCCGTACCGTCTCCGCGATCGCCGATCCCGCCCACCGAGTGGACATCTCGTCCACCAGATGGACACCCCCGCCCGCGCGCGACCCCCGGCGGGATCATGCGGGGCATGGCCCTCGTCGACGTTCCCGGTTCCAAGTCCCTCACCGCCCGCGCCCTGTTCCTCGCCGCGGCCGCCGACGGGGTCACCACCCTCCGGCGGCCCCTGCGGTCGGACGACACCGAGGGGTTCGCCGAGGGCCTCGTACGGCTCGGCTACCGCGTCGGCCGCACCCCGGACGCCTGGCAGGTCGACGGCCGCCCGCAGGGCCCCGCGGTCCGCGAGGCCGACGTGTACTGCCGGGACGGCGCCACCACCGCCCGCTTCCTGCCCGCCCTGGCCGCCGCCGGCCACGGCACCTACCGCTTCGACGCCTCCCCCCAGATGCGCCGCAGGCCCCTGCTGCCGCTGACCCGCGCCCTGCGCGACCTGGGCGTGGACGTGCGGCACGAGGAGACGGAGGGCCACCATCCGCTGACCGTCGCCGCCGCCGGGGTGGAGGGCGGGCACGTCGTCCTGGACGCCGGCCAGTCCTCCCAGTACCTGACCGCCCTGCTGCTGCTCGGCCCGCTCACCCGCACCGGCCTGCGCGTCACGGTCACCGACCTGGTCTCGGCGCCGTACGTGGAGATCACGCTCGCGATGATGCGGGCGTTCGGGGTGGAGGTGGTCCGCGAGGGCGACACGTACGTCGTCCCGCCGGGCGGCTACCGGGCGACGACGTACGCGATCGAGCCGGACGCGTCGACGGCGAGCTACTTCTTCGCGGCGGCCGCGGTGACGCCGGGCGCCGAGGTGACCGTGCCGGGTCTCGGCGCGGGCGCGCTCCAGGGCGACCTGGGCTTCGTGGAGGTCCTGCGCGCGATGGGCGCGCGGGTCACGGTCGGGGCGGACCGCACGACCGTGCGCGGCACCGGCGAACTCCGCGGCCTCACCGTGAACATGCGGGACGTCTCCGACACCATGCCGACCCTCGCCGCGATCGCCCCCTACGCCTCCGGCCCGGTCCGCATCGAGGACGTGGCCAACACGCGCGTGAAGGAGTGCGACCGCCTGGAGGCGTGCGCCCACAACCTCCGCCGGCTGGGCGTGGACGTGGCGACGGGCCCGGACTGGATCGAGATCCGCCCCGGCGCCGCGCCCGGGGGCGCCGAGATCACCTCCTACGGCGACCACCGCATCGTCATGTCCTTCGCGGTGACCGGCCTGCGCACGCCCGGAATATCGTTCGACGACCCGGAGTGCGTCCGCAAGACCTTCCCCGGTTTCCACGAGGCGTTCGCGGAGTTGCGGAAGGACATCGCCGGGTGACGTTCACCCTGGGGTGACCGGTCCCCGAGGGCGCGCCGGCCCACCGGGTCCCGACCTGCCGGGGCCCTCCGCGCCCGCGCCCTCCGCGCCCGCGCCCTCCGTCTCCGCGCGCGCCGCCCCCGTGCTCTCCGTCTCCGTTTCCGCGTCCCGCGGGTCCTCCGCCTCCGCCCCGCCCCGCAGTTCCGGCGTCGTGGCGGCCACCGCCGTCACCGCGAGGAAACACATCAGACCGCCGGTGACCAGGGCGGTGGCGCCCGAGGACCAGCCGGCGGCGAGGCCACCGCGCAGGTTGCCCAGATGCGGGCCCGCCTGTCCGACGATCGTCTCGGCCGCCGTCACCCGGCCCAGGAGCGAGTCCGGCGTACGGGTCTGGACGATGGTCGTGCGGGACAGGACGGCCACGGCGTCCGCCGCGCCGGCCACCACCAGCACCCCGAGTCCCGTCCAGGCGTCGGTCGTCAGGCCGAACAGGGCGAGGGACACGCCCCACAGGGCCGAGGAGCACAGCATCACCGGCCCCGGCCGCGCCAGCCGGGTCACCGGACCGGAGAGGGCGGTCGCCGTGACACCGCCGACGGCGAGCGCGGACAGGAACAGGCCCAGCGTGCGCGGGTCGTCGCCGAAGCGTTCCGCGTTGACCAGCGGGAAGAGACTGACCGGCATCGCCAGCACGGTCGCGGCCAGGTCCGTCAGCAGGGCGCCGCGCACCACCCGGTGGCCGGTCAGGAACCGCAGCCCGTCCAGCACGCCGTGCAGTCCGGGCCGGGACCTGCCGCCCTCGGGCGGCAGCGCGGGCAGGCCGAAAGCGCCGTAGAAGGACAGTCCGAAGCTGAGGGCGTCCAGCAGGTAGCAGACGCCGAGGCCCCACCAGCCGAGGACCACGCCGGCGACGGCCGGGCCGAGCAGCATCATGGACTGCCCGGTCACCTGGTTCAGCGCGAGCCCCGCGGCCACCTGGTCCTTGGGCAGCAGCCGCGGCACGAACACGCCGGCCGCCGGCCCCCCGACCGCCCCGAACGAGGCCTGCGCCGCGACCAGCGCCAGGATCAGCGCCACGGGCACGTGCCCGGTGAAGCCCTGCACGGCGAGCAGCAGCGAGCACACCGCCTGGCCGACGGTGGCGATCAGGTAGATGCGGCGCCGGTCGGCGCGGTCGACCCAGGCGCCGGCGAACAGCCCCACGCCGACCATCGGCAGCGCCTGCGCCAGCCCGACCGCACCGCTCCACACCGAGCTGTGGGTCATGTCCCACACCTGGTACATGACGGTGACCATGGTCATGAAGCCACCGAGCGTGGAGACGGTGCGCCCGATCAGCAGTCGTCGGAAGACGGGGGAGGTGCGTAGGGGGCGGACGTCGAGGAAGGTCCGGCCGGGACTCATGAAGCCGAGGGGGCGGCGGGCCGCGTCGCGGGTCGATGCACGGCGCGGAGGCTAGCCCGCGCCCGCACGGAACCGCCAGTCGTTTACCGGCCCGCCGGTCGTTCACCGGCCCGGCGGTAGTTCACCGGCCCGGCGGGCCGGTGGTTAGACGGCCCGGCAGGGGTCTTCCCCCGCCGTCCGGCCGTGCTGCCTCACGCCGACTCGCCGATCAGCCTCGCCAGGTGCTCCCGTCCGGCGTCCAGCAGCCCGTCCAGCGGCTCGGCGGCGCCGTACCACCGCTTCTCGTACTCCCAGCACAGCCAGCCGTCCCAGTCGTGCCGGGACAGGACCTCCACGCACTCGGCGAGGGGCAGCACGCCGGCGCCCAGCGCCAGCGGGGTGGTGTCCTCGGCGGAGGCGATGTCCTTGACCTGCACGTATCCGAGATACGGGGAGAGCGCGGCGTAGGTGTCCTGCGGCTGCTCGCCGCCCAGCCAGGTGTGCATCACGTCCCACAGCGCGCCCACCTGCCGGTGTCCGACCAGGCCGAGCACACGCGTCGCGGCGGCACCGGTGCGGTGCGAGCCGTGGGTCTCCAGCAGGATGCGCACCCCGAGGTCGGCGGCGTGCTCGGCGGCGGTGCCCAGCCGTCCGGCGGCGACGGCGTCCGCCTCGGCCGGGTCCTGCCCGTCGGCGCCGCCGGGGAACACGCGGACGTAGGGGGCGCCGAGGTCGTGGGCGAGCGCGGTGAGCGCGCGGACCTCGTCGAGCACCTGCCCGTCGTCCCCCGGAGCGGCGACGCGCGCGTACCCCGCGATCCCGAGCACCTCGACCCCGGCCGACTCGAACCCGGCGGCCACCGCGGCCCGTTCGGCCGGGCCGAGGCCCGGATGCACGGGCTCCTCGGGATGGGCGCGCAGCTCGACACCGTGGTATCCGTGCGTGGTCGCGAGCCGCAGCACGTCGGGGACCGGAAGGCCGGGCACTCCGAGGGTGGAGAAGGCGAGCTTCATGTCCTCGGACCCTACTCGCGAACGGTCCCGACCACGACCGCTGCCCTCTCCGGGACGCCCCTCGGCCCCGCCTCCCCCGACCGTCACGCTCCCGCCTCCCCGGCCGCCACGGTCCTCCGCTCCCGCGTCCCGGGGCTCCCCGGCCCCGTGGTTCTCCGGTCCCGTGGTCCTCCGGCCCCGTGGGGCCTGCTCCCCGGCCGCCACGGTCCTCCGCCCCCGCGTCCCGGGCTCCCCGGCCCCGTGGTTCTCCGGCCCCGTGGTCCTCCGGCCCCGTGGGGCCTGCTCCCCGGCCTTCGCCGCCCGCCGGTTTCCCGGGTCCTGACTCCGCGGCTCCCCGGTCTCGCGGGTCCTGCTTTCCGGCCTCCGCCGCCGCCCCCGTCGCCCCGTCGCCCCCTCGGTCCCTCGGTCCCCTCGGCCCCGCTTCCTCGGCCCCCGCCGTCCCCGGCCCTCTCGGCGGCCCGTCCGTCGCTCAGCCCCGCGGCACCCCCGAGGACCCCCGCACCATCAACTCCCCCCGCACCATGGCGATCTCCCCGGGCGGCGGTTCCTCCCGGCCCATGGCGATCCGGCCCGCCCGTGCCCCCGCCTCGGCCAGCGGCAGCCGTACCGTCGTGAGCGCGGGCACCGCGTCGATGCTGAAGGGCAGGTCGTCGAAGCCGGCCACGGACACGTCCTCCGGGATGCGCAGTCCGGACTCGCGCAGGGCCGCGCACGCGCCGAGCGCGACGGAGTCGTTCGCCGCGACCACGGCGGTCAGCCCCGGGTCCCGCCGCAGCAGCTCCAGCGTGGCCTCGTGGCCCGCGCGCCGGTCGTAACGGCCGTGGACCGTCCAGCGGGGGTCCTCCTCGATGCCGGCCGCGGCCAGTGCCGCCCGGTGGCCCTCCAGCCGGTGCCGGGTGGTGGTGCGCTCCTCCGGGCCCGCGATGTAGCCGAGACGCCGGTGCCCGAGCCCGATGAGGTGCTCGGTGAGTTCCCGGCCGCCGCCGCGGTTGTCGAAGGTGAGCGCGACCGCCCCGGTGTCGGGCGCGGGCGGCCGCCCGCACAGCACGACCCGGGTGCCCGCCCCGGTCAGCCTGCGCAGCTTCGCCGCCACCGCAGCGGCGTGCGGCCCGTCCTCCATGGCCCCGCCGGTCAGCACGACGGCCGCGGCCCGCTGCCGCTGCAGCAGCGTCAGGTAGGTCAGCTCGCGCTCGGGCGTGCCCCCGGTGTTGCAGACCACCGCGAGCCGCTCGCCGCCGGCCCGCCCGCCGGGCCCGCCGATCTCGCCCTGGATGGCGCTCGCCATGATGCCGAAGAAGGGGTCGGCGATGTCGTTGACCAGGATGCCCACCAGGTCGGAGGTGGCCGCGGCGAGCGCGCTCGCGGGGCCGTTGAGCACGTAGTCCAGCTCGTCCACGGCCCGCAGGACCCGTTCCCGGGTCGACGCGGCCACGGGGTAGTTCCCGTTCAGCACGCGCGACACCGTCGCGGGCGAGACCTGCGCGCGGGCCGCCACGTCCGCCAGGGTCACCGTCATCTCGTCGTCCTCCGGTCACGCGTCTCGTCGTACGTCGTCGTTCGCCCTGCAAGACAGCGGACTCGCGTGCCTGGTTCCGGGCGTGTCGAGCAGACCTTACGGCCCCGCACCCGAGTTGTTCGCCCCCTCGAACAACTCGGGGCGGACACGGTCTTGTCCGGACCGCCGGTCAGAGGCTAGCTTCTTCTCACATAGAAAGCGCTTGCTGTGACGCTGATCAGTGCCAAGGCGTACGCGGCGCGCACATCCGCGTACGAGACGCGCGCGCCGCTGCGGGCACCGCCGCGCACGCCGCCGCGTACAACGCCCAAGAAGGGACCGACGTGACACGCAAGACGGTGCGTATCGCCATGAACGGCGTGACCGGACGCATGGGTTACCGCCAGCACCTGGTCCGCTCCATCCTGGCCCTACGCGAGCAGGGCGGTCTCGACCTCGGTGACGGCACCGTGCTGTGGCCGGAGCCGATCCTGGTCGGACGCCGGGAACACGTACTGAACGCGCTTGCCGAGAAGCACGGTCTGGAGCACGTCTCGACGGACCTCGACGAGGTCCTCGCCGACCCGACCGTCGACATCTACTTCGACGCCCAGGTCACCTCCGCCCGCGAGGAGGCGATCCGCAAGGCGATCGCCGCCGGCAAGCACGTCTACACCGAGAAGCCCACCGCCACCGGCCTCGACGGCGCCCTGGAGCTGGCCCGGCTGGCCGGCGCCGCGGGCATCAAGCACGGCGTCGTCCAGGACAAGCTGTTCCTGCCGGGCCTGCTGAAGCTGAAGCGCCTCATCGACGGCGGCTTCTTCGGCCGGATCCTCTCCGTGCGCGGCGAGTTCGGCTACTGGGTCTTCGAGGGCGACTGGCAGGACGCCCAGCGTCCCTCGTGGAACTACCGCGCCGAGGACGGCGGCGGCATCGTCGTCGACATGTTCCCGCACTGGGAGTACGTCCTGCACGAGCTGTTCGGCCGCGTGAGGTCCGTCCAGGCCGTCGCCACCACCCACGTCCCGCAGCGCTGGGACGAGAACGGCAAGCCCTACGACGCCACGGCCGACGACGCCGCCTACGGCATCTTCGAACTCGACGGCGGCACCATCGCCCAGATCAACTCCTCCTGGACGGTCCGCGTCAACCGCGACGAACTGGTGGAGTTCCAGGTCGACGGCACCGAGGGCTCGGCGGTCGCCGGCCTGCGCAACTGCCGCGTCCAGCACCGCTCCGCCACCCCCAAGCCGGTCTGGAACCCCGACATCCCGGCCACCGAGGTCTTCCGCGACCAGTGGCAGGAGGTCCCCGACAACGGCGACTTCGACAACGGGTTCAAGGCCCAGTGGGAGCTGTTCCTCAGGCACGTCTACGCCGACGCCCCCTACCACTGGGACCTCCTGGCCGGAGCCCGCGGCGTCCAGCTCGCCGAGCTGGGCCTCAGGTCCTCCGCCGAGGGCCGCCGCCTCGACGTCCCGGAGATCGCGCTGTGACCATCGAACTCCCGGGCGCGGACGGGACCCTGCGGACCTACGAACCCCGCACGCAACCCCTCGCCGTCACCACCGGCGGCGCCTTCACCTCCCGCACGGTCTTCTCCGCGGCGCACGTCGTCGCGGACCCGTACGCCGACGTGTCCCCCGACTCCCCCGCCGCCGTCGACTGGGACGCCACCCTCGCCTTCCGCCGCCACCTGTGGTCCCACGGGCTCGGCGTCGCCGAGGCGATGGACACCGCCCAGCGCGGCATGGGCCTGGACTGGGCGGGCGCGGCCGAGCTGATCCGCCGCTCCGCCGCCGAGGCCCGGGCGGTGGGCGGCCTGATCGCCTGCGGCGTCGGCACCGACCAGCTCACCGGCCCGGCCTCCCTGGCCGAGGTCCGCGCGGCCTACGAGGAGCAGCTCGCCCTCGTCGAGGCCTCCGGCGCCCAGGCCATCCTGATGGCCTCCCGCGCCCTGGCCGCGGCGGCCGCCGGCCCCGAGGACTACCTCGACGTCTACGGCCACCTCCTGCGCCAGTCCGCCGAACCGGTGATCCTGCACTGGCTGGGCCCGATGTTCGACCCGGCGCTGGAGGGCTACTGGGGCTCGGCGGACCTGGACGCGGCGACGGAGGTGTTCCTGCAGGTCATCGCCGCCCACCCGGACAAGGTGGACGGCATCAAGGTCTCCCTGCTGGACGCCCGGCGCGAGGTCGAGCTGCGCCGCCGCCTGCCGGACGGCGTCCGCTGCTACACCGGCGACGACTTCCACTACCCCGAGCTGATCGCGGGCGACGAGCAGGGCTTCAGCCACGCCCTGCTCGGCATCTTCGACCCGCTGGGCCCGCTGGCGGCGGAGGCGGTGCGGGTCCTGGACACCGGTGACGTGAGCGGTTTCCGCTCCCTGCTGGACCCCACGGTCGAGCTCTCCCGCCACCTCTTCCAGACCCCGACCCGCTTCTACAAGACGGGCGTGGTCCTCCTGGCCTGGCTGGCCGGCCACCAGTCGCACTTCACGATGGTCGGTGGCCTCCAGTCCGCCCGTTCCCTGCCCCACTTCGCCCGCGCCTACGAACTCGCCGACGGCCTGGGCCTGTTCCCCGACCCGAAGCTGGCCGAGGAACGCATGAAGAACCTGCTCGCCCTGTACGGGGTGACGCGGTGACCGGTCTCGAGCGCTTCAGCATCAACCAGATGACGGTGAAGCAGCTGTCGCTGCCCGAACTGGTGGCGGCCTGCACCGACCTGGGCGTCGGCAACGTCGGCCTGTGGCGCGAACCGGTCCAGGCGTACGGCGTGGCGGAGACGGCCAAGCTGGTCCGCGACGCCGGCCTGACGGTGACGACGCTGTGCCGCGGCGGCTTCCTCACGGCCGCCGACCCGGACGGGCGCGCGGCGGCCCTGGCCGACAACCGCCGCGCGGTCGACGAGGCGGCGGCCCTGGGCACCGAGGTGCTGGTCCTGGTCTCGGGCGGTCTCCCGCCCGGCTCCAAGGACCTGCACGGGGCCCGGGAACGCATCGCGGACGCGCTGACGGAACTCGGCCCCTACGCCGAGGACCACGGGGTGAGACTGGCCATCGAGCCCCTGCACCCCATGTACGCCGCCGACCGCTGCGTCGTCTCGACGCTCACCCAGGCCCTGGACATCGCGGAACGCTTCCCCGCCCACCAGGTGGGCGTCACCGTCGACACCTACCACATCTGGTGGGACGACCGGGCCCCCGCCGAGATCGCCCGGGCCGGCGCGTCCGGCCGCATCCACACCTTCCAACTGGCCGACTGGACCACCCCGTTGCCCGAGGGCGTCCTCAACGGCCGCGGCCAGATCGGCGACGGCGCGATCGACATGCGCGAGTGGCAGGCCCACGTCGAGGCGGCCGGCTACACCGGCGCCATCGAGGTGGAACTCTTCAACGACGCCCTGTGGGCCCGGGACGGCCGGGAGGTGCTGGCGGAGACGGCGCGGCTGTTCACGGAGAACCTGGCCCTCTGAGTGAGGGCCGCAGGCCACTCGCACCGTCCGGGGACCGCCGGGCGCCGGAGCCGCTCCGGCGCCCGGCGGTCCCTCTGCGTCAGCGCTCCCTGGCCGCGGCCGGTCTTCGCCCCTCTTCCGGGTGATAGCGCCGAAGTGAATTTCGAAGTACTTTCAAAGTCATGGGTACCGAGAGTGCGGCCGTGAACTTCTCCGAGCTGGTGAACAAGAACAAGCAGACACTGGCCCGGCTCCAGAAATCACCGAGACTGCTGCTGCACCGCAGAGACGGTGAGGACCTGGTCCTCACCACCGCGGCGCGGGCCGAGCAGGACCAGACCGTGGTGTCGGCGGCCACCCGGATGCTGGCCGCGATGGCGCGCAGGGAGCCCGGCAGCACGGAGCTGCTCCTCGACATACTGCCGGACGCCTTCCCGTGGGTCCGTTTCCTGCCCGAGCCCGACCTTCACGCCTTCGCCGTCGAACTGGTCGACACCATGCGCGCCGCCGACTCGATCGGCAACAGCGCCTCCGTCGCCCAGCTGCTCGTCGCCTGGCAGCACACCGCCGAGGTCTACTCCGACCCGGATCTGCTGACCGCGCTGACCCGGGATCACGGCGAGGACTACGGTCCGGTGCCGGACCCGCGGGACGTCGTATGACCGCGGGCCGCGGCGACCGCGCCGCGCCCCCGGCGCCAGAAGGCCACTGGGAAGTCCGCTTCGCGGACGCGGCCTCGGCCAAAGGCTGGGAGAACCTCGCCCAACAGGCCCGCGAGAACACCTACCGAGCCTGGGTCACCATGCGCACCGCCCCCAGGCCGGCCACCGAGACACCCCGGCACCACCGACTCAAGGGCGGTCTGGCGCACGGTGCACACCGCGGACAGACCTGCGAGCAGTGGCAGATCGGGGTGACCGGCGGCGGCCGTGTCTGGTACCTCCTGGACATGACCCGTGACACCTGCTGGATCACCTTCGCGGGCACGGGGCACCCGCGAGCCACGGATCGAAGCTGATCCCGCACAGCCGAGTGAAAAGCGGGCCGTCGACATCACGGCGACGTGATGTCGACGACCCGTCCACGTCACCGCTTCCCGTCCGCCGCCATGATGCCCACGCACTCCTCCAGCGCCGCGTGCAACGCCGGTACGAAGGCGGCGAGTTCGGTGTCCGACGACCGGCCTCCCGCCAGTACGGCGCCGACGACCGTCACCAGGACGGCCGCGGCCTTCAGGGCGTGTACGTCGGCCAGCTCCTCCAGCACGCCGCCGGGGCGCGCGTCCACGAACGCCTCCCTGCCGGTGGCCGGGTCGACGCCGAGACTGCGGAAACGCCGCGCGCTCATGCGGCGGCCTCCGCCGGGACGTGGTCCTGGCCCAGGGCCGCGAGGTACGGCCGCACCAGGGGCAGACCGTCGGCGAGGATCACGTCCGCGGGGCACGGGCGCGGCCGGCACGCGTGGGCCGGGTGGTGCGCGGGGGCGGAGAGGAAGGGGAACGGATCGAGGGCGCGGTGCGCTCCCCGAGGCGGCAGGAAGAGGCTCAGGACGGCGGCCAGTAGGCTGCGCACAGGTCGACTCCTTGTCAGTCGGCTCAGCCCCGGCGCGGAAGCTTCTCCCTTCCCGCCGGGGCGATTTCGTTGGACGGCTCCCATGGTATCGCCTTGTATCGCTACGTAGCGAGACGTATCTCAAAGTGTGTGCAGTTCTCCCGTTGCCTAGCGTCGACTCCATGAACCCCGACGCTGAGATCGACCACGGAGCGCCGCTGACCCCCTACCGGCAGCTGGCCGAGATCCTGCGGGCGCAGATTCAGCGCGGTGACTGGCAGCCCGGGCGGATGCTGCCCAGCGAAGCCCAGCTCGTACAGAAGTACGGGATCGCGCGGACGACCGTGCGGCGAGGGCTCGGCCTGCTGGCCGACGAAGGCTGGGTGTACGCCGTTCCCCAGCGCGGATGGTTCGTCTCGGACCCCCTGCCATCCGCGTGAAGGGGCCGCCCTCCGCAGGATGTGAGCGGACGGGCGGCCCCGGTGGTGTCTGGCGCGCGGGCCGGGTCAGTCGGGCAGGCGGTCCATCAGCCAGGTGCAGAGTTCCTCGGTGATGGCCGTGTGCGCGGTGGTCGTGGACGAGCAGAGGTGGTCGTCCAGCTCGCTCTCCTCCGGCGCGAGGTCGTCGATGTTCGTGTACAGGTCCTTCTGCGTCTCGATGTCGCGGACGGCCACCGCGCTCACCGACGGGACGAAGCAGACCTCCTCGTGCCGCAGGTCGACCGCGCCGCCGAGCTTGCGCATCGC
This sequence comes from Streptomyces sp. NPDC031554, assembly GCF_055580685.1. Classification (NCBI taxonomy): domain Bacteria; kingdom Bacillati; phylum Actinomycetota; class Actinomycetes; order Kitasatosporales; family Streptomycetaceae; genus Streptomyces; species Streptomyces sp. NPDC031554. Next base: position 270,588 of record NZ_JBVIKX010000005.1, read on the forward strand.
GTCGGCGAGGATCCGGTACGTGTGCAGCGTGCCGCCCGGCGCGCCGTCCAGCTCCGGGAAGTCGCTGGTCGTGATGGTCCTCTCGGCCTTGGGGAACCGCCGGTTGAGGTAGGCGGCCGTCACGTCGGCGCCCTGGTCCTGGGTGTAGAAGGCGGTGCCGGGGTAGATCTTGTCGATCCGCAGCGCGACCTCGCCGGGCTTCACGTCGGGCAGGCCGACCCCGTCGGCGCGGCCGTTGGCGACGGCGATCGTCCTCGGGATCCGCGGCCAGCCGCCGACCCGGTTCAGGGCGTCCAGGAACTCGGTCCGCTCCGGGGCGACCCCGATCTTGCCGGTGTCCTTGTCGTAGTGCCGCCACAGCATCTGGCGCGCGGCCGGGCTGTCCATCTGCTTCGCGAAGCTGTTCGGGAACGGGATGAAGTGCGAGAACGCCTGCACGCCGACGGGGATGGAGGCGCCGCGGTGCGGGCTGTCGTAGGAGAAGTACAGCGCGGTGCGGTGGTCCATCCGCTGCGTCTCCAGCCTGGCCAGCGCGTAGCGGGTGACGATGCCGCCCATGCTGAAGCCGCCGACGACCAGACGGGCGTCACCCCGTTGCTCGGCGACGGTCCGCATGACGGCGGCCTCGACCGCCTGCGCGTTGTCCAGGATGGACGCGCTGCGCTCCTCGAAGCCGAGGAGGATCACGTCCCGGCCGCGCCGGTGCAGCTCGGAGACGAAGGGGTGGCCGCCCTCCAGGCCCTGGTAGAGCTTGTCCAGCTCGCTGCGGCCGAGGTTGAAGCCGTCGGCCATGATCACGGGCCGGACGAGACCGCGGTCCCGGTCGGCGGGGAAGACCCAGGCGAAGCCGTTCGGCAGCTGCCATTCCTCGTGTTCCGGTACCTCGACCGGAGTGGGGGGCTCGGTCGTCAGCGGGTCGGCGAGGGTGAACATGCCGACGTTGGGCTCGGTGGTTTCGGACATGGTCCTGCTCCTTGGGAGGAGAGTGGGGGAGACCCTGTCATCATCACGCCGGTTCGCTCGTCTCGCCGCTCTGACCTGCATGTTTCATCACAACAGGTAGTTTCTCCGGCGTGTGCGTTTGGCCGCCCGGCAGGCACTGGGGGTCAGGCCCGACCGGGGGGCCGATCGACGGACCGGGCACCCCGGAGCTCCCGACACCTCACCCGGTCGCAAGAACGCTTCGCGTCCCTGCGCAAGACCGGACGTCCGTCAGGCGATGTCGTGGACGTTGTGCTCGGTCAGGTCGGATGCGTGCCGGGCGACAGCGCGGTAGTCGGCGTCGTCGTGGAGGACGGTCAGACCGTGGTGGGCCGCGGTGGCGGCGATGACGAGGTCCACCGCGGAGGCGCTGCGATGCTCCCCCGCCTGGGCCATCCGGTGTTGCACCGAGCCGACCCAGCGTCCGGCGTTCTTCGGTACGGACACGTCGGGGTAGAGATCGGTGAACATCTCCGTGATCTCGTCGTACTCACGCCCGTTCCGGGCGCTATGGAGCAATTCGGCGCGCTGGACGTAGCAGGATCCGATGCTCCCGGCATCGATCGCGTCGTACCACGCCGCCTGCAGTTCGGGGTTGCGGAGCAGCCGCACCAGGGCGGACGTGTCGAGCAGGTAGATCACCGGCCGTGCTTCTCCGCGCGGTGCAGACGTTCAGCGTCCTCGACGGCGCCCCAGGCACGTGCACGCTCGAAGTGGCGGCTGATGCGCGCCGCGCGCTCCTGCTGCTCGGCGTAGAAGTTCAGAGCGAGATTGACCGCTTCCTTCTTGGTCCTGACCTTGGACAGAGCCATGGCGCGTTCCAGGGCGTCGTCGTCGATGTCGATCTGGGTCACGGACATACCGCACCTCCTATGAGATGTTGGTTATGTACATGGAAGAGTATGGCACCAACATTTACGGATCCGCTTCTGGAACCGGCTCTCGACCCCGGAGGATCGCGGGCGTTCTGGCGGCGTGAGCAGAAGGCCGAGGGGCCCAGTCCACCGACCGGGCCCCTCGAAGCGTCTCCGCACCTCACCCCGTCAGAAGAACACCCCGCACCGCAGCAGCACGTTCGCGTACGGCCGGGCCTCGCCCGTGCGCACCACCAGGCGGGCCCCCGCCGACAGCCTCTTCAGCTCCTCGTGCGGGACCAGGGCCAGGTCGGGGAAGTGCGCGTCCAGCAGGCCGGCCGCCGCCGGGTTCGCCTCCCGCACCTCGGACGCCGCCGTCGCGCCCTCCACGACCAGCTCGGCCAGCAGGCCCTCCACCACCTCCGCGAAGGAGGGGATCCCGGGGAGGAAGGCGAGGTCCACGACGCGCGGGCCCTCCGGGATCGGCATGCCCGCGTCGCACACCAGCACCCCGTGCCCGTGGCCCAGCTCGGCCAGCGCGCCCGCGAGGTGACGGTTGAGTATTCCGGTCCTCCTCACAGCGCCTCGACCTCCGCCGCCGTGGGGAACGACTCCTGCGCGCCCCGCCGCGTCACGGCCACCGCACCCACCCGTGCCGCGTACGCCGCGGCCTCCGCGAGCGGGGAGCCCGCGCCCAGCCGCCACGCCAGCGCCGCCGTGAAGGAGTCGCCCGCCCCGGTGGTGTCCACGGCGCCGACCTTCACCGCCGCCACCCGCTCCACGCCCTGCGCGGACGCCACCAGCGCCCCCTCCGGCCCCAGCGTCACGACCACGGACCTCGGTCCCTTCGCGAGCAGCGCCCGTGCCCAGTCCTCGGGGCGCCCGTCCGCCCCCGCCTCCCCGAGGATCACCTTCGCCTCATGCTCGTTGACGATCAGCGGGTCGCAGGCCGCCAGCACCTCGGCGGGCAACGGCCGCGGCGGCGACGGGTTCAGCACGAAGCGGCTGCCCGGCGCCAGGTTCCGGACGACCTCCACGACCGTCTCCAGCGGGATCTCCAGCTGGGCCGACACCACGCGGGAGGCGTGGAGCAGGCCGGCGGCGGCGCGGACGTCGTCCGGGGTCAGGCGCCCGTTCGCGCCCGGCGACACCACGATGCTGTTGTCGCCCGACGGGTCCACCGTGATCAGTGCGATCCCGGTCGGCGCCCCGCCCGCCAGCACCCCCGCGGTGTCCACCCCGGCCGCCCGCTGCGACTCCAGCAGCAGCCGGCCGTACGCGTCGTCGCCGATCCGGGCCAGCAGCGCCGTACGGGCGCCGAGACGGGCGGCCGCCACCGCCTGGTTGGCGCCCTTGCCGCCCGGGTGGACGGCCAGGTCCGAGCCGAGGACCGTCTCGCCCGCCGCCGGGCGCCGTTCGACGCCGATCACCAGGTCGGCGTTGGCCGACCCCACGACCAGGAGGTCGTAGTCGTACATGAAACTCTCCTGTGTACGTCGTACATGCCGTACGTGACGTGAGGCGGGCGGAGGGGGCGGGCCCCGGTTCCCCGGCCGCCCGCCCGCTCCGCCCGCCTGCCGGATGTCAGCCGCCGAAGCCGGCCACGTTCTCCTTCGTGACCACCTTCACCGGCACCTTCACCATGTCCGCGACCTTCTCGCCCTTCAGCGCCTTGAGGGCGTTGTCCACGGCGATCCTGCCCAGCTCCGAGGGCTGCTGCGCCACCGACGCGTAGAGCGTGCCGTCGCCGACCGCGGTCAGGCCGTCCGGGGTGCCGTCGAAGCCGACGACCTGGACGGACCTGCCGGCCTTGGAGCCGAGCGCCTTGACCGCGCCGAGCGCCATCTCGTCGTTGGCGGCGATGACGCCCTGGACGTCCGGGTGGGCCTGGAGCAGGTTCGACATCACGTCGAGGCCCTTGGTGCGGTCGAAGTCGGCCGGCTGCTGGGCGAGCACCTGGATGCCGGGGTAGGCCTTCAGGCCCTTGGCGAAGCCCTCGGCGCGCTCGCGGGCCGCGGAGGTGCCCGCCTGGCCCTGGAGGATCACGATCTTTCCGGTGCCGCCGAGCTTCTCGGCGACGGTCCGGGCGGCGAGTTCACCGCCGGACACGTTGTCGGAGGCCACCAGCGCCTCGGTGGTCGCCTTGTTGACGCCGCGGTCGACCGCGACGACCGGGATCTCCGCCTTGCCGGCGGCGCGCACGGCCGGACCGGCCGCGTCGGAGTCCACCGGGTTGACGACGATCGCGTCGTAACCGGAGCTCGTGAAGTTCTGGAGCTGGTTGGCCTGCTGCGAGGCGTCGTTCTGCGCGTCGGTGACGGTCAGGTCGACGCCCAGCTTCTTCGCCTCGGCCTTCGCGCCCGACTGGATCTGCACGAAGAACGGGTTGTTGAGGGTCGACAGCGCCAGCCCGACCTTCGGGTTCGCGGTCGAGGAGGTGCCGCCGTGCAGGAAGGAGGTCGCGCCGACCACGGCCACGGTGACGACCGCGGCGAGCCCGTACGTGGCCGCCTGCCGGCCCTTGCCGCCGCCCGTCCCGGCGGCCACCGGGGTCGCCCCCGCCTTGCGCCGCACGGTGTCCAGCAGCACGGCCAGCGCGATGACGACACCGATGACGACCTGCTGCCAGAACGCCGACACCGACAGCAGGTTGAGGCCGTTGCGCAGCACGGCCAGGATCAGCGCGCCGATCAGGGTGCCGGACGCCTTGCCGGTGCCGCCCGCCAGGGAGGCGCCGCCGATGACGACCGCGGCGATCGCGTCCAGCTCGTAGCCGTCGGCGGCCTGGGGCTGCGCGGAGGACAGCCGGGAGGCGAGCACCACGCCCGCCGCCGCCGCGAACACGCCCGACAGCGCGTAGATGGCGAGCTTCTGCCGCTTCACCCGCAGGCCCGACAGGCGCGCGGCCTCCTCGTTGCCGCCGATGGCGTACATCGAACGGCCGATGTAGGTGCGGCCCAGGACGAACGCGGCGAGCAGGCCCATGACGATCATCACCAGCACGGGCACCGGCAGCCAGCCGCCGAGCGTGTCCCCGAGGTGCGAGACGGAGTCGGGGAAGGCGATCGGGGAGCCCTCGGAGATCACCAGCGACAGACCGCGCGCCACCGACAGCATGGCGAGCGTCGCGATGAACGGCGGCAGTTTGCCGTAGGCGATGAGGAAACCGTTCACCAGGCCGGCCGCGATGCCGGTGGCGACGGCCAGGACGACCGCGAGGACGACCGGCACGCCGTGCGAGGTGGCGCTCCAGGCGAGGACGGTCGCCGACAGCGCCGCCACCGAGCCGACCGACAGGTCGATGCCCGCCGAGACGATCACGAAGGTCACGCCGAAGGCGAGGATGGCGGTCACGGCCGCCTGGACACCCACGTTGAGCAGGTTGTCCGTGGTGAGGAAGTCGCCCGACAGCGCCGACATGGCGACGACGAGGACGATGAGCGCGGTGAGCGCCCCGTTGTCGAGCAGCAGGCGGCGCACCGCCGCGGCGCCGCCACCGGCGCCCGTCGTGCTCTTGAGCGTGTCAGCGGCCACGGCCGGCCTCCACTTCAGTGGTCGTAGGGGTGGTAGGGGTCGGGGTCGTGGGGGTGCTCACGGCGAGAGCCATCACCGCGTCCTGGGTGGCCTCGCCCGCCGGGAGTTCGCCGGCGAGGCGGCCCTGGGCCATCACCAGCACCCGGTCGCTCATGCCGAGCACCTCGGGCAGGTCGCTGGAGATCATCAGGACGGCGGCCCCGGCGGCCGTCAGCTCGTTGATGAGCTGGTAGATCTCCACCTTGGCGCCGACGTCGATGCCGCGCGTGGGCTCGTCGAGGATCAGCACCCGGGTGTCGGCCAGGAGCCACTTGCCGATGACGACCTTCTGCTGGTTGCCGCCGGACAGCGTGCGCACCTGCTGGCCGAGCCCGGCCATGCGCACGCCGAGCTGTCCGGCGATGCGGCCCGCGGCCTCGTGCTGCCCCTTGAGGTCGACGAGCCCGGCACGGGTGGCCGAACGCAGGGTCACCAGGCCGAGGTTCTCCTCGACGGAGGCGTCCAGCACCAGCCCCTGCCCCTTGCGGTCCTCCGGCACCAGCCCGATCCCGGCGGCCATGGCCGCGCCCACGTCGTGGCGGGGCAGCCGCGTGCCCGCCACCCGCACGGTCCCGTGGTCGTAGGGGTCCGCCCCGAAGACGGCCCGGACGACCTCGGTACGGCCCGCGCCGACCAGCCCCGCCACTCCGACGACCTCGCCGGCCCGCACCTCGAAGCTGACGTCGTGGAAGACGCCGTCCCGCGTCAGCCCCTCGACGGACAGCAGGGCGGCGCCGGCCCCGGCGCGCTCGCGCGGGTACTGCTGCTCGATGGAACGGCCCACCATCAGGCGCACCAGCTCGTCCTCGGGCGTGGATGCCGGGACCTGCCCGACGCTCCGGCCGTCCCGGATGACCGTGACCCGGTCGCCCAGGGCCGCGATCTCCTCCAGGTGGTGGGTGATGAACACGATGCCCACGCCGTCCTCACGCAGCCTGCGCACGATGGCGAAGAGCTTCTCGACCTCCTCGGAGGTGAGCACGGCCGTCGGCTCGTCCATGATCAGCACGCGCGCGTCCAGGCTCAGCGCCTTGGCGATCTCGACCATCTGCAGGCGTGCGATGCCGAGGTCACGCACCCGCGTGCGGGGTGACACGGTGACGCCGACCCGCTCCAGCAGGACGGCCGCCTCGGCCTCCATCCGCTTGCGGTCGATCATCCCGAACCGGCGCGGCTGGCGCCCCAGGAAGATGTTCTCGGCGACCGTCAGGTCGGGGACGAGGTTGAACTCCTGGTAGATGGTGGCGATCCCGAGCCGCTCGGAGTCCTGAGCCCCGTGGATGCGCACCTCCTCGCCGCCGGCCAGGATCCGCCCGGCGTCGGGCGTGTAGGCGCCGGAGAGCATCTTAATGAGGGTGCTCTTGCCCGCGCCGTTCTCACCGAGCAGCACGTGCACCTCGCCCCGCCGCAGGTCGAAGTCGACGCTGTCGAGCGCGACCACCCCGGGGAAGGTCTTGCGTATGCCTTCGATGCGCAGCAACTCGTCCGCGTTGCTCACGACTGGCTCCTGTTCCTCGCTGAGTTCTCGCCGGTCTCGCCGGTCTCGCCGGTCCGGCCGGTCTCGCCGGTCCGGCCGGTCTCGCCGTTCCCTCCGGGACGGCCCGTCCCGCCGGTGTCGCCCGTCCCGCCGCACGAGCGGCGCACGACCAGGCGGGCGGGGAGGGTGACGGACCGCGGGGTCCGCCCCTCGATCCGGTCGACCAGCGCGCGCACGGCCGCGCGTCCCAGCTCGCCCGTCGGCTGGGCGATGGCGGTGACCGGGGGATCGGTGTGCACGAACCACGGGATGTCGTCGAACGCGGCGAGCGCGATGTCGTCGGGAACCCGCAGCCCACGCGCGCGTACGGCGTCCAGCGCGCCCAGCGCCATCAGGTTGTCGGCGGCGAACACGACCTCGGGCGGCTCGGGCAGGTCGAGGAAGCCCTCGGTCACCCGCCGGCCGCTCTCGGCCTGGAAGTCACCCTGCCCGATGTAGGCGTCCGGGAGGTCGATGCCGCAGGCGCCCAGCGCCTCGCGGAAGGCCTCCACGCGCTCGCTGCCGGTGGTGGTGGCGGCCGGGCCCGCGATGATCGCGAGCCGGCGGTGCCCCAGCCGGTGCAGGTGCGCCACCAGGTCCCGCACGGCGGCCCGCCCGTCGGCCCGGACGACCGGCACGTCCACGCCCGGTATCCACCGGTCGACGAACACCATCGGGGTCCCCGCGCGCGCGGCGTCCAGCATCAGCGGCGAGCCGCCGTCGGTGGGGGAGACCAGGAGGCCGTCGATCCGGCGGTCCAGCAGGGTCCGTACGTGGTGGTCCTGGAGATCGGGCCGCTCGTCGGCGTTGCCGATGATGACGCTGTAGCCGAGCGCGCGGGCCTCCTCCTCGACGGAGCGGGCCAGCTCGGTGAAGTAGGGGTTCATCACGTCGCTGATGACCAGGCCCAGGGTGCGGGTCTGGTCGGTGCGCAGCGACCTGGCGACGGCGTTCGGGCGGTAGCCCAGGGCCTCGACGGCGGCCAGCACGCGCGTGCGTGCGTCCTCGCTGACCGACGGATGGTCGTTCAGGACGCGCGAGACCGTGGCGACGGAGACGCCCGCCCCGGCCGCGACGTCCTTGATGCTCGCCATCGCCGCTCCACCTCCTTGTGGAATCGTTTACATGTGCGTCACGGAGGATTGGAATCGATTACACGGGTGGCGCGCAAGACCCTGAGACCGGATCGTGATGTCACACCGGGAGCCGGCCGTGCCCGGACACGGCGACGGCCCCCTCGTGATCACGAGGGGGCGGGGAGTTCCGTCAGCGCGTCGCCGACCGCGGCCGGCGGGGTGCGGGCGGCGGGTCCGGGCGCCGCGGCGTCACAGGTTGAGGCTCAGGACGCGGTCGACGGTGATCTCGACGACCACCAGGTCCGGCGGGGTGGGCGGGGCCGCGCCGTAGCGGACGGTGTAGCGGTGGACCGCCTCGGCCAGGCGCTCCGGGTCGTCGGTGACGACGGCCCGGCCTTCGAGGGTGATCCAGCGGAAACCGTCCGCCTGGCAGAGCGCGACGGGTGCCGCCGGGCCGCCCGCCGCCACGTTGCGGGCCTTGCGGGCGCCGGCGCGGGTGGTCACCCGGGCCAGGCCGGTCGCCGTGTCGTGGGTGAAGCGGACGGGGGTGGCGTGCGGGGTGCCGTCGGACCGCAGGGTGGTGAGGACGGCCGTGCCGGGGCGGGCGAGGAACGCCCTCGCGACGGGCGTGAGCGTGGTGGTCGTGCGGCTCACTTCTTCCTCACGCCCTCGTTCCAGATCAGCTTGACCATGTTCGGCTTCGCGGCCGTCGTGACGACGCCCATGGCCTGCCGGACGTACCGCCCCTCCGCCAGTTCGCGCAGCATGGCGGCGGCGAGGTCGACGCGGGCGGTGAAGACGCCGTCGGCGCTGGTCCGCGAGGTGAGGTAGTCGGTGACGACGGGGTGGTCGAAGAGACCCGAGGGCCGTACGAGGGTCCAGTCGAGGTCCGTGTCCCCGACCACGTCCTCCATGCGGTGCATGTCCGCGTGCAGGGTGCGGCCCAGGCGCCGGGTCACCAGCGGGTCGAGCACGTGGTTGAAGAAGTGCGCGCCGGTGGGACGCCAGTGCGGGTCCATCATGTTGGAGCTGACGACGAGCAGCCGCTTGATGCCGTGGCGGGCCATCGCGGCGGTGACGACGATGGCGCTCGCCGAGTACGTGGTGATGGTCTTCCGGCTGAAGGGCCTGCCCAGCACGGACAGGACGGCGTCGGTCCCCTCGATCGCGGTGTCGACGGCCGCCGGGTCGGTGGCGTCGGCGACGGCCGGCGTGAGGCCGGGCCGTGCGGCCAGGGAGCCGGGGCGGCGGGTCACGGCGACGACCTCGTGGCCGCCCGCGAGGGCCTGGTCGGTGAGGTGGCGTCCGGTCGGTCCGTTGGCGCCGAAGACTGCGATGCGCATGGTGGCGGGTGATCCCTTCGTACGGCGTGTGCGGTGGGTGCGGTGCCGGTCGTGCGAGGCCGGCCGTGCGGGGCGTGTGGTGCCGGAAACGCCCTTGACTGTGCGGATCGCGGCTCGCAGGCTCAACGCCGATGAATAACTCCGGCCCCGCCCCCGCCCGCACCCGAGGCCGCCCCCGCGGCAACCCGCCGATCCGCGAGTCGATCGTCACCGCGGCCCGTGACCTGTTCCTCCGGAGCGGCTACCGGCGCACCACCCTGCGCGCGGTGGCCGGGGCGGCCGGGGTCGACCCCGCGCTGATCGCCTATCACTTCGGTTCGAAGAAAGGCCTGTTCGCGGACGTGATGCAGTTCCAGTGCGCCAACGCGCTGGCGGTGGACGCCGTCCTCGGAGGTGACCCGGCCGGCCTCCCCGACCGGCTGATCGACGCGGTGACGGACCTGTGGGAGAACGCCGACTTCGTCCGGCTGAGCACCCGGGGCGAGGAGGCCGCCGAGGTGATCCGCGAGTACCTGGAGCACGAGCTGCTGGCCCGGCTCGCTGAATTCCTCGGCGGCCGGGACGCGACCGCCCGGGCCACGGCCGCGGTGACGATCCTCGGCGGCCTCATCTACACCCGCTACCTCAACCCCCTGCCCACCCCCGCCGCCCTCACCCCGTCCGAGGCCCGCCGCGTCCTGACCCCGGCGCTGCGCGCGGCGCTGTCCCCGAGGCCCCGCTCCGGGCCGCCCACCGCAACGGCCCGCCGCGGCCGGCCGGCCGCCGGCTGAGGCGCGCACGGACCCGGAGGGGGACACGGACCCGACGGACTCGGAGGGGGACACGGACACAAAGGACCGCACGGGGGTGCCGTCCGGCCCTGCCGGCCGTCCCGGGCACCCGATCCCGGGCCCCGGTCCCGGGCGGGTGCCCGCGATGTCACACCGCGGCGCTACCGTCGGACCATGTCCACTCAGGCGGGAGCCTCCCAGGCGGAGGAGCGGCGACTGGCCGTACTGGAAGGCGTGCTGGAGCGCATCACGTACGCGAACGAGGAGAACGGCTACACGGTCGCCCGCGTCGACACCGGCCGGGGCGCCGGTGATCTCCTGACGGTCGTCGGCGCCCTGCTCGGCGCCCAGGTCGGCGAGTCCCTGCGGATGGAGGGCCGTTGGGGCTCCCACCCGCAGTACGGCAAGCAGTTCACGGTGGAGAACTACACGACCGTGCTGCCCGCCACCGTCCAGGGCATCCGCCGCTATCTGGGATCGGGGCTGGTCAAGGGCATCGGCCCGGTCTTCGCCGACCGCATCACCCAGCACTTCGGCACGGACACCCTGAGGATCATCGAGGAGGAGCCGAAGCGCCTGATCGAGGTGCCCGGCCTCGGCCCGAAGCGCACCAGGAAGATCGCCGACGCCTGGGAGGAGCAGAAGGCGATCAAAGAGGTCATGCTCTTCCTCCAGACCGTCGAGGTGTCGACGTCGATCGCGGTCCGCATCTACAAGAAGTACGGCGACGCCTCCATCTCCGTCGTGAAGAACCAGCCCTACCGGCTGGCCGCCGACGTCTGGGGCATCGGCTTCCTCACCGCCGACCGGATCGCCCGCTCCGTCGGCATCCCGCACGACAGCCCGGAGCGCGTCAAGGCGGGCCTGCAGTACGCGCTGTCCCAGTCCAGCGACCAGGGCCACTGCTACCTGCCGGAGGAGCGCCTGATCGCCGACGCGGTCAAGCTGCTGCAGGTCGACACCGGCCTCGTCATCGAGTGCCTCGCCGCCCTCGCGGAGCCCCCCGAGGAGGGCGAGGAGCCCGGTGTCGTACGGGAGAGGGTCCCCGGTCCGGACGGCGGCCCGGACCTCGTCACGGCCGTCTACCTGGTCCCCTTCCACCGGGCCGAACTCTCCCTCTCCGCGCAGCTGCTGCGCCTCCTGCGCACCGGCGAGGACCGCATGCCGGGCTTCCGCGACGTGGCGTGGGACAAGGCGCTGTCCTGGCTGCGGACCCGTACCGGCGCCGACCTCGCCCCCGAGCAGGAGGCCGCCGTCCGTCTCGCGCTGACCGAGAAGGTCGCCGTCCTCACCGGCGGACCGGGCTGCGGCAAGTCCTTCACGGTCCGCTCGATCATCGAACTGGCTCGCGCCAAGAAGGCCAAGGTGGTGCTCGCCGCCCCCACCGGCCGCGCCGCCAAGCGCCTGGCCGAGCTGACCGGCGCCGAGGCCTCCACCGTCCACCGCCTCCTCGAACTCAGGCCCGGCGGTGACGCGGCGTACGACCGCGACCGCCCGCTCGACGCCGACCTGGTGGTCGTCGACGAGGCCTCGATGCTGGACCTGCTGCTGGCCAACAAGCTGGTGAAGGCGGTCCCGCCGGGCGCCCACCTCCTCTTCGTCGGCGACGTCGACCAGCTCCCCAGCGTCGGCGCCGGCGAGGTGCTGCGCGATCTGCTGGCCGACGGCGGCCCGATCCCCGCCGTGCGCCTGACGCGCGTCTTCCGCCAGGCCCAGCAGTCCGGCGTGGTCACCAACGCGCACCGGATCAACGCCGGGCAGCACCCGGTCACCGACGGCATGAAGGACTTCTTCCTCTTCGTCGAGGACGACACCGAGGAGGCGGGCCGGCTCACGGTCGACGTGGCCGCCCGCCGCGTTCCGGCGAAGTTCGGCCTGGACCCCCGCCGGGACGTGCAGGTCCTCGCCCCCATGCACCGCGGCCCGGCCGGCGCCGGCACCCTCAACGGCCTGCTCCAGCAGGCCATCACCCCCGGCCGGCCCGACGTCCCCGAGAAGCGCTTCGGCGGCCGGGTCTTCCGCGTCGGCGACAAGGTCACCCAGATCCGCAACAACTACGACAAGGGCGAGAACGGCGTCTTCAACGGCACCGTGGGCGTGGTCGTCTCGCTCGACCCGGTCGACCAGCGCCTCGTCGTGCGCACCGACGAGGACGAGGAAGTCCCCTACGAATTCGACGAGCTGGACGAACTGGCCCATGCCTACGCGGTGACGATCCACCGGTCCCAGGGCAGCGAATATCCCGCCGTGGTGATCCCCGTCACCACCGGAGCATGGATGATGCTGCAGCGGAACCTGTTGTACACGGCCGTCACCCGCGCCAAGGGGCTGGTCGTCCTCGTCGGCTCCCGCAAGGCGATCGGCCAGGCGGTGCGCACGGTGTCGGCGGGCCGCCGCTGCACCGCTCTCGGCTTCCGGCTCTCGGGCGGCCGCGAAAAATGATCGATCAAATGAGTCACGAAGGTCACAGAGCTCTTCCGCAACCGTGACGGAGGCGGCAGGATGGGCAAGTTGGCGGCACTGAGTGCCGTGGATAAGCCCAATGGCCGACCCCGAGTGCACTCTCCTGCGCCAAATGGGGGATGGTAGAGACAGTCAGGGCAACCTCGAAGAAGAGGCACAATGTCGGTGAGGGATGACGTGAGCGAGCACACCAACAACGCTGTAGTACTGCGGTACGGCGACGGCGAGTACACCTACCCGGTGATCGGCAGCACCGTCGGCGACAAGGGCTTCGACATCGGCAAGCTCCGCGCCCAGACCGGTCTGGTGACCCTGGACAGCGGCTACGGCAACACCGCCGCCTATAAATCCGCCATCACCTACCTCGACGGCGAACAGGGCATCCTCCGGTACCGCGGCTACCCGATCGAGCAGCTCGCCGAGCGGTCGACCTTCCTCGAGGTCGCCTACCTGCTGATCAACGGCGAGCTGCCGACCGTCGACGAGCTCACCGTCTTCAAGAACGACATCACGCAGCACACCCTGCTGCACGAGGACGTCAAGAACTTCTACAAGGGTTTCCCGCGTGACGCCCACCCGATGGCGATGCTGTCGTCGGTGGTCTCCGCGCTGTCCACGTTCTACCAGGACAGCCACAACCCGTTCGACGAGACGCAGCGCAACCTCTCGACGATCCGCCTGCTCGCCAAGCTCCCGACGATCGCGGCCTACGCCTACAAGAAGTCGATCGGTCACCCCTTCGTCTACCCGCGCAACGACCTCGGCTACGTCGAGAACTTCCTGCGCATGACCTTCTCGGTCCCCGCGCAGGAGTACGACCTGGACCCGGTCGTCGTCTCCGCGCTCGACAAGCTGCTGATCCTGCACGCGGACCACGAGCAGAACTGTTCGACGTCCACGGTCCGCCTGGTCGGCTCCTCGCAGGCCAACATGTTCGCCTCGATCTCGGCCGGCATCAACGCCCTGTGGGGCCCGTTGCACGGCGGCGCCAACCAGTCCGTCCTGGAGATGCTCGAGGGCATCCAGGCCAACGGCGGCGACGTCGACTCCTTCATCCGCAAGGTGAAGAACAAGGAGGACGGCGTCCGCCTGATGGGCTTCGGCCACCGGGTGTACAAGTCCTTCGACCCGCGCGCGAAGATCATCAAGGCCGCGGCCCACGACGTCCTCTCCGCCCTCGGCAAGTCCGACGAGCTGCTGGACATCGCGCTCAAGCTGGAGGAGCACGCGCTCTCCGACGACTACTTCGTCTCGCGCAACCTCTACCCGAACGTCGACTTCTACACCGGCCTGATCTACCGGGCCATGGGCTTCCCGACCGAGATGTTCACGGTCCTGTTCGCCCTCGGCCGCCTCCCGGGCTGGATCGCCCAGTGGCACGAGATGATCAAGGAGCCGGGCTCCCGCATCGGCCGCCCGCGCCAGATCTACACCGGTGTGGTCGAGCGCGACTTCGTCCCCGTCGAGGAGCGCTGACACCTGTCGGCACGGGGCACCTTCCCCAGGTGCCCCGCCGGGAGGGTCGAGTCCGCCGGGCTTCGGCCGGCTGTGCCTCCTCGCGGGGCGCGGGCGGCCCGTGCGTCCGGCCGGGCGGGCGGGCGCATGACCGTGGGGCTGTCCGGAAGGGCAGCCCCGTACTCGTCCCACCGCGCGGGAACGCGGCGCGGGACGCCGGCGGAGGCGTCCGCGGGCATGAAGAAGGCGCCCTGGTGCGTCGGTCCCCCCACGGGCCGACGACCAGGGCGCCTTCCCATGTCCCGGTACGGATTCCCCCCACGGGATCCGGCCGGGCGTCTGGAGGACACAGCGCCTGAATTCGCTGATGCCGTATGTGATTGTGGTGCGGCGGGAGCCGGGCGGGGTGAGCGGGACCCGCCGTACTCCTGTCGTGTGGTGCGGTCTGCCGGGACAGCGCACGCTGGGAGGGCCGCTCAAAGCTTCCCGGTGTGCGTGCCCCGGCAACGCATCTCTGGAGAAGTCCCCCAAGACATCCCCAGATGCCAGTCCGCGCCCCCCAAGACGCTTCCTGACATCGCCAAACTTAGACCGTCGAACCCCTTCGATGGTTACCTTCACATCACTGTGATCTGTGTCTCTCGCGTATGTCCCGTGAGATGCGCAAGATCCCGGATACAGCGATCGGGGCCCGCGCGTAAGGATGATGCGCGAGCCTTGTGAAGAGCTTATGTGAGGCTCGCGCCGGACTCCAGGGGGGCTGTGGTCTCGACTTGGTCCTAATCACCGGTAACTTCCCGGCACTTCGCGCCGCCTCAGCGGAACGTCCGCAGCCGCAAACTGTTCGTCACCACGAAGACCGACGAGAAGGCCATGGCCGCCCCGGCGAGCATCGGGTCGAGCAGCCCGGCCGCGGCCAGCGGCAGCGCGGCCACGTTGTAGCCGAAGGCCCACACCAGGTTGCCCTTGATGATGGTCAGGGTCCGCCGGGACAGCCGGATGGCGTCCGCCGCGACCCGCAGGTCCCCGCGGACCAGCGTCAGGTCGCTCGCCTCGATCGCCGCGTCCGTGCCCGTGCCCATCGCCAGGCCCAGGTCGGCGGCGGCGAGCGCGGCGGCGTCGTTGACCCCGTCGCCGACCATGGCGACGACCCGCCCCTCGGCCTGGAGCCGTCGCACGACGGCCACCTTCTCCTCGGGCAGCACCTCGGCGACCACCTCGTCGATGCCGACCTCGGCCGCCACCGCCTCGGCCACCGCCCGGTTGTCCCCGGTCAGCAGCACCGGCGTGAGCCCGAGCCCGCGCAGCTCCCGTACGGCCTCGGCGCTGGTCTCCTTGACGGCGTCGGCCACGGCGAGCACCCCGCGCACCGCCCCGTCCCAGCCGACGACGACGGTCGTACGGCCCCGGCGCTCGGCCTCGTCCCGGGCGCGCGCCACGTCGGGCGGCAGATCGCGGAAGCCGTCGAGGAGGCGCCCCACGGCCACCTCGTGCCCCTCCACGCGCCCCCGTACGCCGCGCCCCGGCACGTTCTCGAAGTGCTCGGCCGACGGCGGCCGGCCGGCCCGCTCCTCGGCGCCGGCGGCGACCGCCCGGGCCACCGGGTGCTCCGAGGCGTGCTCCAGGGCGCCCGCGAACCGCAGCAGCTGCTTCTCGTCGGTGCCCTCGGCGGCGTACACCTCCCGCAGGGTCATCCGGCCGGTGGTGACGGTGCCGGTCTTGTCGAGGAGGACGGTGTCGGCCCGGCGGGTGTTCTCCAGGACCTCGGGGCCCTTGATGAGGATGCCGAGCTGGGCGCCCCGCCCGGTGCCGACCATGAGGGCGGTGGGGGTGGCCAGGCCCAGGGCGCACGGGCAGGCGATGATCAGGACCGCGACGGCCGCCGTGAACGCGGCGACGGTGTCCCCGGTCAGGCCGAGCCAGACGCCGAAGGTGGCGGCGGCGATCAGCAGCACCACGGGGACGAAGACCCCGGCGACCCGGTCGGCCAGCCGCTGCACCTCGGCCTTGCCGCTCTGCGCGTCCTCGACGAGCCGGGCCGTGCGGGCGAGCCGGGTGTCCGCGCCGACCCGGGTCGCCTCGACGACGAGCCGGCCGTCCGCGTTCACCGTCGCGCCGGTGACCGGGTCGCCCGGACCCACGTCCACCGGCACGGACTCGCCGGTCAGCAGGGAGGCGTCGACGGCGGAGACGCCCTCGACGACGGTGCCGTCGGTGGCGATCTTCTCGCCGGGCCGGACGACGAACCGGTCCCCGACGGCCAGCAGGTCCACCGGGACCCGGGTCTCCCGCCCGTCCCGCAGGACGGCCACGTCCT
The DNA here is from genome assembly GCF_055580685.1 of Streptomyces sp. NPDC031554. NCBI lineage: Bacteria > Bacillati > Actinomycetota > Actinomycetes > Kitasatosporales > Streptomycetaceae > Streptomyces > Streptomyces sp. NPDC031554. Next base: position 286,936 of record NZ_JBVIKX010000005.1, read on the forward strand.
TGGCGCCCAGCTCCATCAGCGCCCGGAGCGCGGCTCCCGCACGCCGCTTGGAACGCGCCTCCAGGAAGCGGCCGAGCAGGATGAAGGCGGTGACGCCGGCGGCGACCTCCAGGTAGATCGTGGACGCGCCGTCGGCGCGTGAGACGGTCGGCTCGAAGGGGTGCCGCATGCCGGGCATGCCCGCGTCACCGAGGAACAGCGCCCACAGCGACCAGCCGAACGCCGCCAGGGTGCCGACGGAGACGAGCGTGTCCATGGTGGCGGCGCCGTGCCGCAGGTTCGTCCAGGCCGCCCGGTGGAAGGGCAGGCCGCCCCAGACGACGACGGGCGCGGCGAGCGTCAGGGACAGCCACTGCCAGTTGTCGAACTGGAGCGCCGGGACCATCGCCGTCAGGACGACGGGCGTGGCGAGCAGGGCGCAGACGAGGAGACGGTGGCGCAGGGCCGACAGCTCGCGGTCCCCGGCCGGCCCGGCCGGTGCCTCTTCCGTGGCCGACGCCGAGGTCGGGGCCGAGGTCGGGGCGGGGGCCGGCGGCGCGGGCTCCTCGGCGGTGTAGCCGGTCCTGACGACGGTCGAGATCAGGTCGGCGACCTCGACCCCGGCGCCGTAGCTGATCCGCGCCTTCTCCGTCGCGTAGTTGACCGTCGCGGTGACGCCGTCCATGCGGTTGAGCTTCTTCTCCACGCGGGCCGCGCAGGAGGCGCAGGTCATCCCGCCGATGAGCAGCTCGACCTCGGAGGGCCCGGCGGTGGCCGCGGGTGTGGTGGTGCTGGACATGTCCGTGACTCCAGGGAGCGGCAGCGGGCCGTGTCCGACCAGTGTCCACCGGTCGGCACGGCCCGCTGCCGGGGGGTGGGGACGGCTCAGGCGCGGCCGGCCAGCTCGAAGCCGGCCTCGTCGACGGCGGCGCGCACGGCCTCGTCGTCCAGCGCGGCGGCGGAGACGACAGTGACCTCGCCGGTGGAGGCCACGGCCTTCACCGAGGTGACGCCGGGAAGCCGGGAGATCTCGCCGGAGACGGCGCCCTCGCAGTGTCCGCAGCTCATGCCGCTCACCTGGTAGACGGCGGTGACGGTTCCCGGGGTGTCGGTGTGGGCGGTCATCTCGTTGCTCCTCGTCGAGGCGTGTGGACTGGGTGGCCGGCCGCGGCCCCGCCGTGGGCCGGTTCCGGTTCGGCGGTGCGCGACCGTGCGTCGGCCGCCGTGAGCCGGCCGAGCCGGCCGAGGTGGCCCCGGAGGGCCGCCACGCCATCCACGTTATACCCCTAGGGGGTATTTATCCAAGGCGCCTCGTCGGGGCCGGGCCGCCCGCCGGTCAGGGGGCCGAGGTAGCGGACGAGGGCGTTCTTCACCTCCTGGACGTACGCCTCCCGCTCGGCGCCCTCGTGGCCGAGGACCAGCTCCAGACCCGCCTTGTACATGCCCAGGCACATCTGTGCGGTGCGGGAGAGGTCGGCGGGGGGACTGTCGGGCAGCAGCGAGGAGAGCAGGCCCTCGATCCGGGTGAGCAGGGTGGCGTGCAGTGCGTCGTGCTCCTCGGCGATGCGGCCGGGGATGTCGGGGCCGTGCATGAGGGTGAAGAACACCGGGTGGTCGCAGTTGAAGGCCATGAACCGGTCGACGGCGGCGCCGACGGCCTCCTCCAGGGGGGTGGCGGGATCCACCGGGGCGAGTGCCTCGCCGTAGGCGTCGCGCATCTCGTGCATCAGCCGGTCGCCCAGCTCTACGGCGATCGCTTCCTTGTTCGGGAAGAACTGGTAGAGCGTCCCGGGGGAGACCCCGGCCTCGCGGGCGATGGCGTTGGTGCTCGCGGCCGTGTAGCCGGTGGTGCAGAAGACCGAGGCGGCGGCCTCGAGGAGTTGGGCGATCCGGCGCTCGCCGCGGGCCTGGCGGCGGCGCGGCTGTTCCTTCGCCTGGTTCTCGGCGGTTTCGGGCACGAGTCATCCCCAGTTATCCGAACGCGATTGACAAACGCGAGTGGCCGCTCGCATTCTGATTCCAGTGAAACGCGAGCGAGGTCTCGTGTTTGCCAGTCTATGGCAGTGGCGACCCATGCTGCCCGCTCACGCGGGCACGGGTCACCTTCCATCACGGTGAGGGGACACCGCACGATGACCGAAGTCAACCGTCCGCCGCGGGTCGGGGGCTGGACCCGCTTCGTGACCGCCCGGCCCGGTCTGTCACTGCTCGCCGCCCTGGTGCTGACCGTGCTCGCGGTGCTGGCGGGCAGCGGGGTCGCCGGCAAACTGGGCAGCGGCGGCTGGGAGGACCCGGACGCCGAGTCCACCTACGCGACCGAGGTCCTGGAGCGCGAGTTCCCCGACTCCCAGCCCAACCTGCTGCTGCTCGTCGGCTCGGGCCGCGCCTCGGTCGACGATCCGGCCGTCGCCGCCGAGGCCACCCGCCTCGCCGAGCGGCTGTCCGCCGAGAAGGGCGTCGTGGGCGTCGGCTCCTACTGGCGGACCGGGGCGCCCGCGCTGCGCGCGAAGGACGGCCACGAGGCGGTGATCGCCGCCCGCATCACGGGCGACGAGAAGACCATGGGCGAGACCCTCGACCGCATCGCCCCCTCCTACCGCGGCACCCAGGGCCCGCTGGAGGTCAGGATCGGCGGCATCGTGGCCGTACGGCACGAGATGCAGACGATCATCCAGGAGGACCTCACCCGCGCCGAGATCATCGCCCTGCCGGTCACGCTGGTGCTGCTGGTGATGGTCTTCGGCAGCGCGGTCGCCGCCCTGCTGCCGCTCGGCATCGGCATCGTCGCCATCCTCGGCACCAACGCGGTCCTCGCCGGCCTCACGGAGTTCACCGACGTCTCCGTCTTCGCCATGAACCTCACGACCGCCCTCGGCCTCGGCCTCGCCATCGACTACGCCCTGTTCATCGTCCGCCGCTTCCGCGAGGAACTCGCCGGCGGAGCCGACCCGACGGCCGCCATCGGCACCACCCTGCGCACGGCCGGCCGCACCGTGCTGTTCTCCGCGCTCACGGTCGCGGTCTCGCTGGCCGCGATGCTCGTCTTCCCCCAGTACTTCCTGCGCTCCTTCGCCTACGCCGGCATCGCGGTCGTCCTGCTGGCCGCGGCCGCCGCGCTGACCCTGCTCCCGGCGGCCCTGATCCTGCTCGGCCACCGGGTCGACTCCCTCGACCTGCGCCGCCTGTTCCGGCGCGGGCGGGCGAAGGGTGCGGCCCCCGGCGCGGAGGCCGGCGCGGGCTGGGGGCGCGCGGCGGCTCTCGTCATGCGCCGCGCCCCGTTCTTCGCGCTGGGCACGACGGCCGTCCTCGTCCTGCTCGGACTGCCCTTCCTGGGGGTGAGGTTCGGCACCGCCGACGACCGCCAGCTGCCCTCCTCCGCAGAGTCCCACGTCGTGCAGCAGCACATCAGGGACGGATTCCCCGGAGCCCCCGGCGGCGGCCTGGAGGTCCTCGCCGAGGGCAGGGCCACCCGGGCCGAGTACGCCGCCTACAAGGAGCGTGTCGCCGCCCTCCCGGCCGTCGCGCGCGTGGACGGCCCGCTGGTGCACGGCGACGCGGCGTACTTCACGGTGCAGCCCGAGGGCGAGGCCGTCGACGACGCCGCCCAGCGGCTGGTGGACGACCTGCGCGCCACCGAGGCGCCCTTCGACACCAAGGTGACCGGCGCCGCCGCCGTGCTGGTCGACTCCAAGGACGCGATAGGCGGCCGGCTCCCCCTGGCGGCGGTCTTCATCACCGTGGTCACCCTGCTCCTGGTGTTCCTGCTGACCGGCAGCGTGCTGATACCGGTCCAGGCCGTCCTGCTCAACGCGCTCAGCCTGACCGCGATGTTCGGCGCCGTGGTGTGGGTGTTCCAGGACGGTCACCTCTCCGGCCTGCTCGGCTTCACCGCCACCGGTTCCATCGAGACGACCCTGCCGGTCCTGATGTTCTGCGTCGCCTTCGGCCTCTCCATGGACTACGGCGTCTTCCTGCTCTCCCGCATCAAGGAGGAGCACGACCGCAGCGGCGACCACGAGGGGGCGGTCCGGCTGGGCCTCCGACGCACGGGCGGTCTGATCACGGCGGCGGCGGTCATCCTGGCCGTGGTGATGGTCGCGATCGGCACCTCGCGGGTCACCAACACCAAGATGCTCGGGCTGGGCATCGCCCTCGCGGTCCTGATGGACGCGATGGTCGTCCGCAGCCTGCTGGTGCCGGCCATCATGCGCCTCAGCGGCAGGGCCACCTGGTGGGCACCGGCCCCGCTGCGCCGGTTCCACCAGCGGTTCGGCCTCAGCGAGGGGGAACCGGCCCCGGCCCCGGAACCGGCCCCGGCCACGGAGTCGGACGTGGTGGGAGCGCGCGGCTAGGTGTACCCGGTCATGACTTCGGTGACAGCCGACCGACCGGGGGTCGGCCTGCGGGGCCGGATCCGCGGGACCGGGCGCCGCGGGGCCGAGCACCGTGGACCGGCCGCCGTGGGGCCGGATCTGCGGATCCGGCTGCCGCGGACCTGACCCTGCGGGATCCGGTCCTGCGGGATCCGATGGGCGGCCGGTCGGGCGGGACCCGTTCGGCCGTCCATCGGGTGCCGTCGTCCCCGCCGCCGCTCCGCCACCCCGCCGTCCGACCGGCGGGACCGGGCGTTAGCGTGCACGGTGATCCCCTCCGCGAGCGGGCGGCGGTGACCGGGACGGGTACGGGTGGAAGGAGCCGCGCATGCGGGCTGTGGTGTTCGAGCGGTACGGGGAGCCCGCCGAGGTCCGGGAGGTGCCCGAACCTCGGCCCGCGGACCATGGCGTGGTGGTCCGCGTCGAGGCCACCGGCCTGTGCCGCAGCGACTGGCACGGCTGGATGGGTCACGACCCGGACATCACCCTGCCGCACGTCCCGGGCCACGAACTCGCCGGCGTCGTCGAGGAGACCGGCGCCCGGGTCACCCGGTGGAAGCGGGGCGACCGGGTGACCGTGCCCTTCGTGTGCGGCTGCGGCAGCTGCCCGTCCTGTGTGGCGGGCGACCACCAGGTCTGTGAGCGCCAGACCCAGCCCGGCTTCACCCACTGGGGCTCCTTCGCCCAGTACGTGGCGCTGGACCACGCCGACGTCAACCTGGTCGCGATCCCCGACGACCTGTCCTCCGCCACCGCCGCCGGCCTCGGCTGCCGGTTCGCCACCGCCTTCCGGGCGGTCGTTCAGCAGGGCCGGGTCGCGGCGGGGGAGTGGGTGGCCGTGCACGGCTGCGGCGGGGTGGGCCTGTCCGCGGTGATGATCGCTGCGGCCTCCGGGGCGCGGGTCGTCGCCGTGGACGTCGCTCCGAAGGCCCTGGAACTGGCGCGGACGTTCGGCGCGGCCGCGTGCGTGGACGCGCGGGACGCCCCGGACACCGCCGCGGCGGTCCGGGAACTGACCGGCGGCGGGGCGCACCTCTCCCTGGACGCCCTCGGTTCCCCCGCCACCTGCGCCGCCTCGGTGAACGGACTGCGCCGCCGCGGCCGGCACGACCCCCGTCCCCCTGGCCCGGGCCATCGCCCTGGAACTGGAACTGCTGGGCAGCCACGGCATGGCCGCCCACACCTACCCCCCGATGCTGGAGCTGGTCCGGGCGGGCGTGCTCCGGCCCGACCTGCTGGTGACGTCCACGATCGCCCTGGACGCCGTACCGGAGGCACTGGCGGCGATGGGGACGGCGCCGGCCGCCGGGGCCACGGTCATCGAGCCGTGGCGGTGAGGGCGGCCCACTCCCGGTCCAGGAGCGCCATCAGCACCTCGTCCACCCAGCCCCCGTCCCGCGGCGCGGCCTCCCGCCGCACGCCCTCCACCACGAAGCCGACCTTCTCGTAGACGTGCCGGGCCCGGGCGTTGTCGCCGTACAGCTCCAGCTGGATGCGGTGCAGGCCCAGGTGCCCGAAGCCGTGGCCGACGATCAGGCGGGTCGCCTCGGTGCCCAGTCCGCGGCCGCGGCCGCGGGGGCCGATCAGGGTGCGGAAGGTGCAGGTGCGGGCGAGGGCGTCGTACTCGTGGAGGACCACCTCGCCGACGAGTTCGCCGGTGGCCCGGTCGGTGACGGCGAGGTCGAGGCGGTCGGGCTGCGCGGAGCGCGTGGCGTACCAGGAGCGCAGCCGCTCCGGGGTGAGTTCGCCGTTCGCCGGGAAGGTGAAGCGGACGACCTCGGGGTCCTCGATGATCTTTCCCATGGTCTCGGCGTCCGCCTCGGTGAACGGCCGCAGCACGGTCTTCTCACCGGTGAGCAGGGGTTTGACGGAGAAGCCGGAGGGGCTGGGGGAGGCGGAGAGGTCCATGCACGGCACTGTGCCCCACCCGGGGGTGGGACACAGAACGGTTTTCCGGCAAGGCGATCGGTCCCCGACGGAACGGTCCTCCGGGCGGGCGGTCGGTCCCGCACGGTTCGGTTTCGCGGTGGGACGGTCAGTCCCGGCGGCCCCGGTTTCCGGGCCGTGCGGCGACCCAGGTGCGGACGGTGTCGGCGTACCAGTAGGGCTTGCCGCCCTCCACGTGGTCGGGCGGGGGAAGCAGTCCGTGCTTGCGGTAGGACCGCACGGTGTCCGTCTGCACCTTGATGTGTGCCGCGATCTCCTTGTAGGACCAGAGGCTTCGGTCGGTCATGGGGGGCACCTCCGTGCGCGTGCGGGGCGGCGGCCGGGAGGCCGCCGGGGGGAGCCCGGCGCTGCGCTGGCGATCACCAGGCCTGTGCCCGCTCAACGACGCACGGTGACAGCGGGGAAGCGGCTGTCGACAGCGTGCGACCTGGCGTGAACGCAGCCGCGACATCAGTGACGGGAGGCGGACTTTCGTGACGTGAGTGTCACAGAAGAACCCAGGAGGTGCGAGGGGCGGGAAGACCGGGCCCGGCCGCCTCCGTCCCCTTGCGCTCCTGCTCCGTCCGCGGCCGCCTACGCCCCGCAGGACCGCAGGAACGCCCGGGTCCGCCGGGCGATGGGCAGCGGCGCGTCCGGTGCGCACGGGTACATGTCCTGCTCCACGATCGCGAACAGGTCGACGTCCAGCTTCCGCGCGGCCTCCAGCACGGGCTCCAGGGCCGGCACCCCCGAGGGCGGCTCGCACATCACCCCGCGCGCGACGGCCGGCCCGAAGGGCACCTCCTGCGCCCGCACCTGCGCGAGGACCTCCGGGTCGACCTGCTTGAGGTGCAGGTACCCGATCCGCTCCCCGTAGGTCTCGATCAGCTTGACGCTGTCGCCGCCGCAGTAGGCGTAGTGCCCGGTGTCCAGGCACAGGGACACCAGGTCGGAGTCGGTGCCGTCCAGGAACCGGACGACGTTCTCCTCGCTGTCGATGTGGGTGTCGGCGTGCGGGTGGACCACGATCCGCAGCCCGTACCGCTCCCGCACCCGCCGGCCGAGCCGCTCGGTCAGCGAGGTGAGGTCGCGCCACTGCCCGGGCGTGAGCGTGTCCGGCTCCAGCACCTCGCCGGTCTTGTCGTCCCGCCAGAAGGACGGGATGACCACCAGGTGCCGGGCCCCCACGGCCTGGGCGAGCGCCGCGTTGTCGGCGACGTGCGCCCAGGTCTTCTCCCACACGGCCTCGCCGTGGTGCAGCCCCGTGAACACCGTGCCGGCCGACACCTTCAGGCCGCGCGCGGCGGTCTCCTCGGTGAGGACGGCGGGATCGGTCGGCAGGTAGCCGTAGGGGCCGAGCTCGATCCACTCGTAGCCCGAGAGCGCGACCTCGTCGAGGAAGCGCCGCCAGGGCACCTGCCGCGGGTCGTCCGGGAACCAGACGCCCCAGCTGTCGGGGGCCGAACCGACCCGGATGCGGGAAAGTGAGGGCTGAGGTGACAACGACGTCATGGCCGTCAGTGTGCGGCCCGGCCGCAGGAGTGTCAAGAGCTGGTCCGAATGTCCGGACAAAATGTTGACAGGGTCCACCGTACGGGGCTAGAAAGCCGTGGAGAGCCGATACGAAGGGAACTCGATGGCCTACGACCTGATCACCATGGGGCGGATCGGAGTGGACCTCTACCCGTTGCAGACGGGCGTGCCGCTGCCGCAGGTCACGTCCTTCGGGAAGTTCCTCGGCGGCTCCGCCGCCAACGTCGCGGTCGCCGCCGCCCGCCTCGGCCGGAACACCGCGGTGATCACCCGCACCGGCGACGACCCCTTCGGCACCTACCTCCACGAGGCCCTGCGCGACTTCGGCGTCGACGACCGCTGGGTGACCCCGGTCCCCGGCCTGCCGACCCCCGTCACCTTCTGCGAGGTCTTCCCGCCGGACGACTTCCCGCTCTACTTCTACCGCCTGCCCAAGGCCCCCGACCTGGAGATCGACGCCCACGACCTCGACCTCGACGCCGTCCGCGAGGCCCGCGTCTTCTGGGTCACCGGCACCGGCCTGAGCGAGGAGCCCAGCCGTACGGCCACGCTGGCCGCCCTCGCCCACCGGGCCGGGGCCGGCACCACCGTGTTCGACCTCGACTGGCGGCCCATGTTCTGGTCCGACCCGGACGCGGCCCGCCCCTTCTACGCCGAGGCCCTCCGGCACGCCACCGTCGCCGTGGGGAACCTGGACGAGGTGGAGATCGCCACCGGGCTGCGCGACCCGCACGCCGCCGCCCGCGCCCTCCTGGACGCCGGAGTCGAACTCGCCGTCGTCAAACAGGGACCCGAGGGCGTCCTGGCCGTCGACAGGGCGGGCGAGCGGGCCGAGGTCCCGCCGCTGCCCGTGCGCGTCCTCAACGGCCTCGGTGCCGGCGACGCCTTCGGGGGATCCCTCTGCCACGGCCTGCTCGCGGGCTGGGACCTGGAGAGGACCATGCGTCACGCCAACGCCGCCGGCGCCCTCGTCGCCTCCCGCCTGGAGTGCTCCTCCGCCATGCCGACGCCCGCCGAGATCGAAGAGGCGCTCGCCGCCGGAGCGGTGCGATGAGGGCGGGCCGCGGGGGACCGACCCCGCCGCCGGACACCGGCCCGGCGGTGACGGCCGCGACCGCCCCCACCGGCAGCCGCACGCCCGCCACCGCTCCCGCCCCCACCCCCGTCGACGTCTCCGAACTGGTCCGCCTGCGCGCCCACCGCCCCGAGGCGGTCGCCGAGGCCGCCGCCCGCCGCACCCGCCGCCCGCTCGTCGACGGGACCGGCCGGCTGATGATCGTCGCCGCCGACCATCCGGCCCGCGGCGCCCTCCGCGTCGGCGATCGCGAGCTGGCCATGGCCAACCGGGCCGACCTGCTGGAACGCCTCTGCCTGGCGCTGGGCCGACCCGGCGTGGACGGCGTCCTCGCCACCGCCGACATCCTCGACGACCTGCTCCTGCTCGGCGCCCTCGACGGCAAGGTCGTCATGGGCTCGATGAACCGCGGCGGCCTGCAGGGCGCCCGCTTCGAACTCGACGACCGCTTCACCGGCCACCGCGCCGAGGACATCGAGCGGCTCGGGTTCGACGCGGGCAAGCTGCTCCTGCGCGTCGACTACGACGACCCCGGCTCGCTCACCACCCTGGAGTCCACCGCCCGCGCGGTCGACGACATGGCGGCCCGCCGGCTGCCCCTCTTCGTCGAGCCGTTCCTCTGCCGGCGCGCGCCGGACGGAAGGCTGGTCAACGACCTCTCCGCCGAGGCCGTCACCAAGTCGATCGCCATCGCCTCCGGCCTGGGCGGCACCTCCGCCTACACCTGGCTGAAGGTCCCGGTCACCGACGACCCCGACGACATGGCCGAGGTCATGGCGACCTCCACGCTCCCCGCCGTCCTGCTGGGCGGCGAGGTGGGCGACGACCAGGACGGCGCGTACGAGAAGTGGCGCGGGGCGCTGCGGCTGCCCACCGTCCGGGGCCTGGTGGTCGGCCGTTCGCTGCTGTACCCGGCGGACGGCGACGTGGCCGCCGCCGTGGACACCGCCGTGGGACTGCTGTGAGGACCGCGGGGCGGGAGCGCCGCGGGGAAACCGAGAGCCGACAGGAACCCGAGGGCCGACAGGAACCCGAGGGCCGACAGGAACCCGAGAGCCGAGGGGAACCAGGGGACCGCGCGGGGCAGGAGTGTCGCGGGGAAACCGAAGGCCGCGAGGAGCGTGAGGGGCACGTGGACAGGGAAGGCCGCATGAACGACGACGGGTTGTACGTTCCGCACGGCAGCACCGCCGACTCGCGGCACGTGCTCGACATCGGCCCCGAACGGGCCGGCTGGACGCACAGCGCTCTGCGGATCGTCGAGCTGCCGCCGGGCGGCGGCCACGACTTCACCACCGGCGACAGCGAATGGATCGTGCTTCCGCTGGAAGGCGGATGTACCGTGCGCACAGCCGACGAAGAGTTCCGACTCCTGGGCAGGGAAAGCGTTTTCGCGTCGGTGACCGACTTCGCGTACGTTCCCCGTGACGCCCGGGTCCAGATCGCCTCCGGCGCGGGAGGCCGCTTCGCCCTGGCAGGAGCGAAGTGCGAGCGCCAACTCCCCGCCCGCTACGGCCCCGCGCCGGAGGTCCCCGTCGAGGAACGCGGCAGTGGCGTCTGCGCCCGTCTGGTGCGCAACTTCGCCTCCGCCGACGCCTTCGAGTGCGACCGGCTGATCGCCGTCGAGGTCGTCACCCCCGGCGGCAACTGGTCCTCGTACCCGCCGCACAAGCACGACGAGCACCGGCCGGGCGAGGAGTCGGAGCTGGAGGAGATCTACTACTTCGAGATCGACGGCCCCGACGGCTTCGGCTACCAGCGGGTGTCCCCCTCGCGCGAGGGCGGCTCCGACGTCCTCGCCGAGGTCCGCTCCGGCGACGCCGTCCTGGTCCCCGACGGCTGGCACGGCCCCTCGATCGCCCAGCCCGGCCACACCATGTACTACCTCAACGTCATGGCCGGACCCGGCGAGACCCGGGAGTGGCGGATCTGCTTCCACCCGGCCCACACCGCGACCACCGGGGGTTACCGATGACCGTCAGGCTCACCGTGGCCCAGGCGCTGGTGCGCTTCCTCGCCGCCCAGTACACCGAGCGCGACGGCACACGGCGGCGGCTGATCGCCGCGACCTGGGGCATCTTCGGCCACGGCAACGTCGCCGGTCTCGGCCAGGCGCTCGTCGAGTACGCCGACGACATGCCCTACCACCAGGGCCGCAACGAGCAGTCCATGGTGCATGCGGCGGTCGGCTACGCCCGCCAGTCCAACCGCCTCTCCACGCACGCGGTGACCACCTCCATCGGCCCCGGCGCGACCAACCTGGTCACCGGAGCCGCCCTGGCGACCGTCAACCACCTCCCCGTGCTCCTCCTCCCCGGCGACACCTTCGCGACCCGCGTCGCCGACCCCGTCCTCCAGCAGCTCGAAGTCCCCTACGCCGGCGACGTGTCGGTCAACGACGCGCTGCGCCCGGTGTCGAGGTACTTCGACCGCGTCACCCGTCCCGAGGCCCTGATCCCGGCCGCCCTCCAGGCGGTGCGGGTGCTGACGGACCCGGTGGAGACGGGCGCGGTCACCCTCGCGCTGCCCCAGGACGTCCAGGCCGAGGCCCACGACTGGCCCGAGGAGTTCTTCGCCGAGCGCGTCTGGGCCGTACGGCGTCCGGGCGCCGATCCCGTCGAACTCGCCGAGGCGGTCGCCGCCGTCCGCGCGGCGGAGCGCCCCCTGCTCGTCGCGGGCGGTGGCGTCCACCACAGCCGCGCCGAGGAGGCCCTCGCCGAGTTCGCCGCCGCCACCGGCGTCCCGGTCGCCTCCACCCAGGCCGGCAAGGGCTCGCTGCGCCACGACCACCCCCAGGACGTCGGCGGCGTCGGCCACACCGGCACCGCGACGGCGGACGAACTGGCCCGCACCGCCGACCTGGTGATCGGCGTCGGCACCCGCTGGACCGACTTCACCACGGCCTCGGGCACCCTCTTCGGCCACGACGGGGTCCGCTTCCTCAACCTGAACATCGCGCCCCACGACGGCCACAAGCTCGCCGGACTGGCGCTCGTCGCGGACGCCCGCAGCGGCCTCCAGGAACTGACCGAGGCCCTCGGCATGCACGGCCACCGCGTCGCGGACGCCTACCTCGCCGAGTACACCGGGGGCAAGGAGCGCTGGGAGCGGCGCGTCGACGCCTGCTACGCGGCCGAGGAGCCCGACGCGCTCCCGACGCAGCCGCAGGTGCTCGGCGCGCTGGACGCGGTCGTCGACGCATCGGACGTGATCATCAACGCGGCCGGCTCGCTCCCCGGCGACCTGCACAAGCTGTGGCGGGCCCGCTCGCGCGACCAGTACCACCTGGAGTACGGCTACTCCTGCATGGGCTACGAGATCCCGGCGGCGATCGGCGTCAAGCTCGCCGCGCCCGACCGGCCGGTGTGGGCGCTGGTCGGCGACGGCACCTACCTGATGATGCCGACGGAGATCGTCACGGCCGTGCAGGAGGGGATCGCGATCAAGATCCTGCTCGTGCAGAACCACGGCTACGCCTCCATCGGCGGCCTGTCGGAGGAGACCGGCGGCGAGCGCTACGGCACCGCCTACCGCTACCGGGCCGACGACGGGACGTTCACCGGTGCCCCGCTCCCCGTCGACCTCGCCGCCAACGTGGCCAGCCTCGGCGTGCGCGTCCTGCGCGCGAGGACCGTCCGCGACCTGCGCGAGGCCCTCGCCGAGGCGCGCGCCGCCGACACCCCCACTTGTGTCTACGTCGAGACCCGAACGGCAGACACAGTGTCGGGCGCGCCCCCGGCCCAGGCCTGGTGGGATGTACCCGTGGCCGAGACCGCGACCCGAGCGTCCGCGGTGAAGGCCCGCGAGCTGTACGAACGGCACGTCTCGACCCGACGCCGCCATCTGTGAAGGAGCACTCGGTCATGACGAAGATCGTCAACCACTGGATCGGCGGCAAGTCCGTCGAAGGCGCGTCGGGCACCTACGGGCCGGTCACCGACCCGGCGACCGGCGCGGTCACCACCAAGGTCGCGTTCGCGACCGTCGACGAGGTCGACGCCGCCGTGGCCGCCGCCAAGGACGCCTACGCCGACTGGGGACAGTCCTCGCTGGCCAGGCGGACGGAGATCCTCTTCCGCTTCCGCGCCCTGCTCGACGCCAACCGCGACGCGATCGCCGGGCTGATCACCGCCGAGCACGGCAAGGTGCACTCCGACGCGCTCGGCGAGGTCGCCCGCGGCCTGGAGATCGTCGACCTGGCCTGCGGCATCAGCGTCCAGCTCAAGGGCGAGCTGTCCACGCAGGTCGCCAGCCGCGTGGACGTGTCGTCGATCCGGCAGCCGCTGGGCGTCGTCGCCGGCATCACGCCGTTCAACTTCCCGGCCATGGTGCCGATGTGGATGTTCCCCCTGGCCATCGCGTGCGGCAACACCTTCGTGCTGAAGCCGAGCGAGAAGGACCCGTCGGCGTCCCTGAAGCTCGCCGAGCTGCTCGCGGAGGCCGGCCTGCCGGACGGCGTCTTCAACGTCGTCCACGGTGACAAGGTCGCCGTGGACCGGCTCCTGGAGCACCCGGACGTCAAGGCGGTCTCCTTCGTCGGCTCGACCCCGATCGCCCGGTACATCCACACCACGGCCTCCGCCAACGGCAAGCGCGTCCAGGCGCTGGGCGGTGCCAAGAACCACATGCTGGTCCTCCCGGACGCCGACCTGGACGCGGCGGCGGACGCGGCGGTCAGCGCGGCCTACGGCTCGGCCGGCGAGCGCTGCATGGCCATCTCGGCCGTGGTCGCGGTCGGCGCGGTCGGCGACGAGCTGGTGGCGAAGATCCGCGAGCGCGCCGAGAGGATCACGATCGGCCCCGGCGACGACCCGGCCTCCGAGATGGGCCCGCTCATCACCAAGGCCCACCGCGACAAGGTGGCGTCGTACGTCGAGGGCGCGGCCGCCGAGGGGGCCGAGGTCGTCCTGGACGGCACCGGCCACACCGTCGCCGGATTCGAGGACGGCCACTGGATCGGCATCTCGCTGCTCGACAAGGTGCCGACCACCGCGAAGGCCTACCGGGACGAGATCTTCGGCCCCGTCCTGTGCGTGCTGCGCGTGGACACCTACGACGAGGGCGTGGCGCTGATCAACGCGTCGCCCTTCGGCAACGGCACCGCGATCTTCACCCGCGACGGCGGCGCCGCCCGCCGCTTCCAGCTGGAGATCGAGGCCGGCATGGTCGGTGTGAACGTCCCGATCCCGGTCCCCGTCGGCTACCACAGCTTCGGCGGCTGGAAGGACTCCCTCTTCGGCGACCACCACATCTACGGCAACGACGGCACGCACTTCTACACCCGCGGCAAGGTCGTCACCACCCGCTGGCCGGACCCGGCCGACGCCCCCGCGGGCGTCGACCTGGGCTTCCCGCGCAACCACTGACCCGGCGGCACGGTGCCCCGTCCCCTCGGGGGGCGGGGCACCACCGTGTCACCGCGCCGCGCCGGCCTCCGCGATCGCCTCGGTGAGGTCGCCGGTCTGCGCGGCCGGCGGGGCCTTCACCGCGGCCGTCTCGCCGAACTTGTCGAAGTCCATGGTGACCTTCATGGCGCCGAACTCCTGGGACAGACGGACCGGCAGGTCCCCGGCGCCGACCCAGACCTCCATGGTGATCGAGGTGGCGCCGCCGGTCACCTCTCCGAAGAGGCTCTCCTGGCCGCCGTAGACCTCCTTGAACTCGCCCATGCGGCTCTGGTCGATCACGGCCCGGTAGTGGGTCGTGGCCTTGCCGTTCACCGTCTCCTCGCCGAGGTCCTCGACGTCGTCGGCGTACTTCAGGCCCTTCATGGACGCCGAGGGGCTGCCGTTGCTGCCGCTGAGGGCCTGCGACGCGCCCTCGCCGAACACGGCGGAGCTGTCGACCTTCATCCACTCCTTGCCCTCCAGGGGGCCGGAGGCCTGCGGGTCGACGTCGTAGTAGTACGCCCCGTCCACGAACAGCATGCGCGTGGTCGGGGCGTCCTGGAGCTGCTGCATCTGCGCGGCGGCGGTGTCCATCTCGACGTCGAACGCGTACCCGTCGCCCCAGGAGTAGGTGCCCTCCATGGTGACCGGGGCCCCGGTGCCCATGTCGGTGGTCATCCTGACCTCGGCCGAGCCGAGCCGCTCGGTGCGGTCCGTCGCGCGCGTGAGCGCCGCCATGATCTGCTCGGAGCCGTCGGCCACCTCGGCGGCCCTGCGCGCGGTGTCCCCGACCGGGTCGGAGCTGCATCCGGCGACCGCCACCAGCGCCGCCGCCGTGAACCCCACCCGGGCAGCGGTGTACTTGACCTTCATTCGTCCCCACCCCGTTGCTGTGAACCGTCTGTGTCCTCGACTCTAGCGGCCCCCACCGACACGTCCGGACTGCGGACGGCGGCACGTTTTTTCGCCACCGCCCCTACGGTTCCCGTATGTCCCATCACCCGTTCGGGGATTGCCCGTCACTGCGGAAAACCTCTACCAACACGCCTACGATCAACGGATTCCGCGGATGAACACCTATTGACGCAGTGGTTTTCGTCGGGGTTCCATGCAGCGCCGGGAGCGGCCACAACGAGTACCACCCCAGCCGCCGGAGGCGATAGCGCTCCCGACCGAACCTCGCCGCACCAGTCGATCGGAACTCCATGACCGACACGCTCCGCCCTGCCCGGGACACCGCCGAGGGGACCGACGTCCTCGCCGTCCCCGACGTCCCCGGCGGCCCCCAGAAGCTCAAGCGTTCCATCGGAGTGGTCGGCGGCACCCTGCTGACCCTGTCCTGCGTGACCCCCGCGTCCACCCTGTTCGTCGTCGTGCCCGACCTGTTCGGCTCGCTCGGCACCGCGACCGCCCTCACGATCGCGATCGGCTCCCTCCTCTGCGTCGCGGTGGCGTTCTGCTACTCGGAACTGGGCACCCTCGTCCCCAGCGCGGGCGGCGAGTACGCGATGGTCTCCACCCTGGCCGGGCGGCTGGCGGGCTGGCTGGTGTTCGTCCTCTCCCTCCTGGTCGTGATGATCGTCCCGCCGGTGATCGCCATGGGCACGGCCGACTACCTCGCCCCCGTCGTCCACCTCGACCCGGCGCCGGCCGGCGCCGCCGTGATGCTGCTCGCCACCCTCGCGGGCCTGCTCGACCTGCGCGCCAACGCCTGGATCACCGGCGTCTTCCTGGTCCTGGAGGTCATCGCGGCCGCCGTGGTCGCGGTCCTGGGCTTCGCCCACGCCGAGCGCGGCGCCGGCAGCCTGGTCTCCCTGGAGGTCGCGGGCGCCGACGGCCACGCCGACACCGTGACGGCCATGCTGGTCGTCTCCGGCCTCGCCGTCGCCCTCTTCGTCACCCAGGGCTTCTCCACCGCCGTCTACCTGTCCGAGGAACTGGAGAACCCGCGCCGCAACGTCGCCCGCACGGTCCTGGCCACCCTCGCCATCTCCACCGTGATCATCCTGGTCCCGGTCGTCGGCATCACCCTCGGCGCCCCCGACCTCACCGAGCTGACCGGCGGCGACATCGGCGCCATGGTGACGGCCTGGTCCAACTCCGCCGTCGGCACCTTCGTCAGCCTCTGCGTGGCCCTCGCCATCGTGAACGCCGGCATCGTCATGGTCATCCAGAACTCCCGCGTCCTGTTCGCCTCCGCCCGCGACAAGGCCTGGCCGCAGCCGGTCAACACCGTCTTCTCCCGGCTCGGCCGCTTCGGCTCCCCGTGGGTGGCCACCCTCGCCGTCGGCGTCCCCGGCGCCCTGCTCTGCTTCGTCGACCTGGACACCCTGTACGGCGTCACCGGCGTCTCCGTGACCGGCATGTACCTGCTCGTCGCGGTCGCCGCGCTGCTCTCCCGCCGCGGCGACCACCGCCACACGCACGCCTGGCGCATGCCCCTGTGGCCGGTCGTCCCGGCCCTGCTGATCGCGGTCCTGGCCTACATCCTGATCCAGCAGGAGACCGTCCACCTCCTGTGGACCGGCGGCATCACCCTCGTGGCCACCCTCTACTGGGTCTTCTACCTCCGGCCCCGCCCCGGCACCCGCTGGCTGGTGTCGCTCCCGGAGGACGCGCGGGACTGACCCGTACCGCGCCTGGTGTACGCCGGCACCCCGCCGTACACCCACGGGAGGTCGGGGAGTTCGGTCTCCGGTCGACAACTCCCCGACAGTTTCACCCCGTACCGTTGACGCATGGATCTTCGACTGCGCGGACCACGGTGGCCGCGGCGGACCGCCGCCGCCGTGGCCGCCGTCGCCGTGCTCGCCGCCGGCGGCACCTGGACGGCCGTGGCCTCGGACGACGCGCCCTCCGTGCACCGTTCCGACCGGGTCATGGCCGTGAACGGCGTGCGCCTGGACACCTCCTGGTTCACCTCCGGCGGCTCCGGCCGCCGCCCCGCCGTCCTCCTCGGCCACGGCTTCGGCGGCAGCAAGGAGGACGTCCGCGAGCAGGCGGAGGACCTGGCCGCCGACGGCTACGCGGTACTGACCTGGTCCGCCCGCGGCTTCGGCAGGTCCACCGGGAAGATCGGACTCAACGACCCGAAGGGCGAGGTCGCCGACGTCTCGAAGCTGATCGACTGGCTGGCGAAGCGGCCGGAGGTGCGGCTCGACAAGGCCGGCGACCCGCGCGTGGGCCTGGCCGGCTCCTCCTACGGCGGCGCGATCTCCCTGCTGGCCGCCGGACACGACGACCGCGTCGACGCCATCGCCCCCGCGATCACCTACTGGAACCTCGCCGACGCCCTGTTCCCCGGCGGTGTGTTCAAGAAGCTGTGGACCGGCGTCTTCTTCAACTCCGGCGGCGGCTGCGCCAGGTTCGAGCCCGCGCTGTGCGCGATGTACGAGCGGGTCGCCGAGTCCGGCACCCCCGACGCCGCCGCCCGCGCCCTCCTCGAGGAGCGCTCCCCGTCCGCCGTCGGCGACCGCGTCGAGGTGCCCACCCTGCTGCTCCAGGGACAGACCGACTCCCTCTTCACCCTCGCCCAGTCCGACGCGGCCGCCCGGGCGATCCGCGCCAACGGCGCCCCCGTCGACGTCGACTGGATCGCGGGCGGCCACGACGGCGGCGACCCGGAGGCGAGCCGCGTCCAGGCCCGCGTCACCTCCTGGTTCGACCGCTACCTCAAGGGCGACGAGGGCGCCGACACCGGCCCCGCCTTCCGCGTCACCCGCACCGGAGGCGTCGACTCCACCGACGGCACCGCCCTCCTGCGCGGCGCGAGCGACGACACCTACCCCGGCCTCACCGCCGACGCCCGCCCGATCGCCCTCACCGGCCGCGAACAGTCCTTCGCCAACCCGCCCGGCGCGAGCCCGCCCGCCGTCTCCGCCCTGCCGGGACTCGGCGGCGGCGGTCTCTCCCGGCTGTCCTCCCTCGGCGTCGGCGTCTCCCTCGACTTCCCCGGCCAGTTCGCCGCCTTCACCTCCGCCCCCCTCACCGCGGACCTGCGCGTCACCGGCTCCCCGACGGCCACCGTCCACGTGAGGTCGACCGGCGAGGACGCCGTCCTGTTCGCCAAGGTCTACGACGTCGGCCCGGACGGCCGCGAGCAGGTGCTGCCCTCCCAGCTGGTCGCCCCCGTCCGCGTCGAGGGCGCCAGGACCGGCAAGGACGTCACGCTCACCCTCCCGGCCGTCGACCACGAGGTCGACAAGGGCCACCGCCTGCGCCTGGTCCTCGCCTCCACCGACCTCGGCTACGCCTCCCCGACCGCCCCGGCGACGTACACCGTCTCCCTGAAGGGCGACCTGAAGGTGCCCACCGCCGCCGGCGTGCGCACCGCGGCCGCCCCGCTGCCGTCCTGGGTGTGGTGGCTGCCCCTCGCCGGCGCGGGCCTCGCCCTGATCCTGCTGGTCACCGGCCGCCGCCGCGTCGCGACCCCCGGCCCCGACCCGGAGCTGGCCGAGGTCCCGCTCCAGATCACCGGCCTGAGCAAGAAGTACGCGGGCGGTGACCGCTACAGCGTCCGCGACCTCTCCTTCCGCGTCGAGAAGGGCCAGGTCCTCGGCCTGCTCGGCCCCAACGGCGCCGGCAAGACCACCACCCTGCGCATGCTGATGGGCCTCATCAAGCCGGACGGCGGCGAGATCCGCGTCTTCGGCCACGCCATCCGCCCCGGCGCCCCCGTCCTCTCCCGCGTCGGCGCCTTCGTCGAGGGCGCCGGCTTCCTCCCGCACCTGTCCGGCCGGCAGAACCTGGAGCTGTACTGGCAGGCCACCGGCCGCCCGGCCGAGGACGCTCACCTCGACGAGGCACTGGAGATCGCCGGCCTCGGCGACGCCCTGGCCCGCGCCGTGCGCACCTACTCGCAGGGCATGCGCCAGCGCCTGGCCATCGCCCAGGCCATGCTCGGCCTGCCCGACCTGCTCATCCTCGACGAACCGACCAACGGCCTGGACCCGCCACAGATCCGCGAGATGCGCGAGGTGATGATCCGGTACGCCGCCGCCGGCCGCACCGTGATCGTCTCCAGCCACCTGCTGGCGGAGGTCGAGCAGACCTGCACCCACCTCGTGGTCATGGACCGCGGCCGGCTCGTCCAGGCGGGCCCGGTCGGCGTGATCGTCGGCTCCGGCGACACCCTCCTCGTCGGCACCGCCCACCCCGTGGAGGAGCCGGTCGCGGAGAAGGTGGCCGCGCTGCCCGGCGTCGCCTCCGCCGTGCGCACCGACGACGGACTCCTCGTCCGTCTCGACGCCGGCGGCAGCGCCCAGCGCCTGATCGCCGAGCTGGTCCGGCTCGACGTGCCCGTCCGGTCGGTCGGCCCGCACCGCCGCCTGGAAGACGCCTTCCTCACCCTGATCGGAGGCTCTGCATGAGCACGACGACCGAGCCGGTCCCGCACACCGGGGACTCCGAGCCCTCCGTGCCCGTCGCCGCCGCCTCCGGCTACCGCGCCGCGCACACCCTGCCGCTGCGCGTCGAGCTGGCACGCCAGCTCAGGCGCCGCCGCACCCTGGTCATGGGCGCGGTCCTGGCCGCCCTGCCGTTCGTCCTGGCCGTCGCCTTCGCGATCGGCGGCGAACCCGGCGAGGGCGGCGACCGGGTGAACCTGATGGACACGGCCACCGCGTCCGGCGCCAACTTCGCCGCGGTCAACCTGTTCGTCTCCGCGGGCTTCCTGCTGGTCGTCCCCGTGGCCCTGTTCTGCGGCGACACCGTGGCCTCGGAGGCCGGCTGGTCCTCCCTGCGCTACCTCCTGGCCGCCCCCGTCCCGCGCGCCCGCCTGCTGTGGTCCAAGCTCGTCGTCGGACTCGGCCTGAGCCTGGCCGCGATGGTCCTGCTGCCGCTGGTCGCCCTCGCCGTCGGCACCGCCGCCTACGGCTGGGGTCCCCTGGCGATCCCCACCGGCGGCGCCCTCGACGCGGGCACCGCCGTCCAGCGGCTCGTGGTGATCGTCGGATACGTCTTCGTGTCCCAGCTGGTCACCGCCGGGCTCGCGTTCTGGCTGTCGACGAGGACCGACGCCCCGCTCGGCGCGGTCGGCGGCGCGGTCGGCCTGACCATCGTCGGCAACGTCCTGGACGCCGTCACCGCCCTCGGCGACTGGCGCGACTTCCTCCCCGCGCACTGGCAGTTCGCGTGGGCCGACGCCCTCCAGCCCACCCCCGAGTACGCGGGCATGGTCCAGGGCACCGTCGTCTCGGTGACGTACGCGCTCGTCCTGTTCGCCCTGGCCTTCCGCGGCTTCGCCCGCAAGGACATCGTCTCGTAGGCGTCCCGCGAGACCTCCGGGAGATCGCTCACCGGCTTCGACAGGTCCTCCCGTACCCGCCTCGCGCTCGTCCGCGGTGGCCCGCGCCCACGCCCGGGCCCCCGGAGCCGTTGCCGCCGCGCACGCACCGCCGCGCACGCAGGCGCCGAGGGCCGAGGGGCGGGCCGCGGGCGAGGACGACCCGTGGCCTCGGGCCGGCCGCGGCTCGGCGAGGCGGACCCGGCATCCGGAGGCCGACGGCCCCGACGGCCCCGCCGGCCCGGTCGGCACGGCCGGCCGGAGCAGGGAACCGGCGCACGACGCGCCGGGCGGACGGATGGACGTCGGTTGCTCCCACCGGGGGAGCGGTACGCCGTGGACGGGGCATTCGCGTGAATTAGTCGTACCGCAGGTTCCGTGATTCCTCCGTTCGTCAATTCCTCGTGTGCAGGCCGCGGTCGTGGTGCGAGCCGTCCCCGTTGTGCTCGCTCGGTTCCGACCGTCATCCAGGCATGACCGCGGGGAAGGGAAAAACATGAAGAAGACCGCTGCTGTCGTCACGGGTCTGCTCCTGGCCCTCGGCGGGGCCGCCCCGGCTTTCGCCGACTCCGGCGCCAACGGTTTCACCGCCGGCTCCGGGGGTGTCCTCTCCGGCAACGTCGTCCAGGTTCCGATCCACATCCCGATCAACGTCTGCGGTAACAGCGTCAACATCATCGGTGCGCTGAACCCGGCGGCCGGCAACGTCTGCATCAACCACTGACCGAACGCCGTACCAGTCGTCCGGCTGGACCGAAGCCGGCCCGGGACACCGAGCTGTCCGTCCGGGGTCGGCTTTCCCCACCTCTTCGAGCAGGAAGACCATGAGATTGCGACAGACCCTGAGCAGGGGGATGATCGCGGTTGCCGCCGCGACGAGCATCCTGTCCCTGTACGGCGGTTCCGCCCTGGCGGGCTCACAAGTGGACGGCACCGCCAAGAACTCGCCCGGAGCCGTGTCGGAGCCCGGAGCAGTGGCGGACGACGGCCCCGAGGCCCCGCCGGCCGTCCCGGCGAACGCCTGCGGCGCCCCGACCGACACCGACGCCTGCGCGGACACCCCGCGGACGCGGGCGCAGGACCGTCCGCAGGAGGACGAGCCTTCGGGCGAGGACGAGCCCGGCTACGGCGGTGCGTCTTCCGGTGAGGACGAGCCGGGCTACGGCGGTGCGTCTTCGGCTGCGGAGGAGCGTCCGCACGGGGACGAGCCTTCGGATGAGGGCAAGCCCGGTTACGGCGACGAGCCTTCGAGTGAGGACGAGCCCGGCTATGGCGGTGCGTCTTCCGGTGAGGACGAGCCGGGCTACGGCGGTGCGTCTTCGGCTGCGGAGGAGCGTCCGCACGGGGACGAGCCTTCGGATGAGGGCAAGCCCGGCTACGGCGACGAGCCTTCCGGTGAGGACGAGCCCGGCTACGGCGACAAGCCCGGCTCCGGGGATGCGTCTTCGGCCGAGGAGGAGCGTCCGCACGGGGACGAGCCCTCGGATGAGGGCAAGCCCGGTTACGGCGACGAGCCTTCGAGTGAGGACGAGCCCGAGTACGGCGACAAGCCCGGCTCCGGGGATGCGTCTTCGGCCGAGGAGGAGCCTCCGCACGGCGACGAGCCTTCCGGTGAGGACGAGCCCGACTACGGGGACAAGCCCTCGGCCGGGAAGGAGCGCCCTCACGGGGACGAGCCCGGCTACGGCGACGACCCCTCGGAAGGGGCCAAGCCCTCGGAAGGAACCGAGCCCGGTTACGGGGACAAGCCCTCGGCCGGGGCCGAGCCCGGTTACGGGGACAAGCCCTCCGCTGGGGAAAAGCCCGGGTACGGCGACAAGCCCAGCCATGGGGACGAGCCCGGGTACGGCGACAAGCCCAGCCATGGGGACGAGCCCGGCTACGGCGACGCCCCGGAGGAGGACTGCGGAGGCTACGGTGACAAGTGCGGCGGTGAGACCACCCCGCCCCCCAGTGGTCACCCGACCCCGCCGCCCAGCGGTGAGACGACCCCGCCCCCGCATCACGGTGACCACCCGACCCCGCCGCACGACGGGGACCGGCCGGAGCTGCCGCAGACCGGTGGCGGTGCTCTGCTCGCCGCCTCGGGGGCCAGTGCCGTGCTGATCACCGCGGGCGTCCTGCTGTACCGACGAGGGCGCACCGCCTCCCGTCGCTGACGGCGACGAGCGCCGCACGTCCCGCACGCCCCGCCCGGCCCGCACGCGCCCGACGCCCGTGCGGGCCCGCGGGACGTCCGGCGCGGCCCGCCGTGACCGGCGGGCCGTCCGGAGGGTCCGGCCGTCCGGGACGTCCCGCGGGCCCGCCCCACCGGCGGGCCGTACGTCAGCGGCCGCCCGCTCCCCTCTCGTCGGCCGGCCCGGTCGGCATGTGCGGTACCTGCGGAAGACCGGTCAGGGACTGCGGGGGCGGCGGGCCCTGGCGGACCACGCGGGGCGGGACGCCGGTCGCGCCCGCCACGCCGGTCCGGCGCAGCCGGCCCGGCAGACGGCGGGTCGCGTGGGCGGTCCACAGTCCCCACATGGCCCGGCCGGGAGCGGTGTCGTCCTCGGCGTACCAGGCGAGCTCGCGGTCGCCGGGGGAGGTCCGGCGCAGGGCGGTCAGGGGCGCGTAGTTCTCCACGACGAAGGTCCGCCCGGGGCGTGCCCGGCCGTCCGGCAGCGGACGGTGGGTCAGGTCGAGGTGCTGGGCGCGCACGACGTCCAGGCCCGCGGTGTCGGTGAAGAGGCGGAACTGCGCGCCGGGGCGCGGGTTGAAGTCGAGCAGGTGGTGGCGGCCGGTGCTGCCGCAGCGGCGGAAGTCGAGGTCGAGGACGCCGCGGTAGCCGAGCCGCTCGGTGAGACGTTCGGCGAGGGCCCGCAGGTCCGGGTTGGGGACCCATTCGCCGACCGCCGTCAGCCCCGCCCCGCGCGGCCAGGCGAGCAGCTTGCGGCCGGAGCCGCCGCCGCGCAGCACGCCCGCACGGTCGACGTACCCGTGCAGGAACCAGTCGCGGCCGGTGCCCGGCGGGAGGAACTCCTGGAGCAGCAGCCGGCTGCCGGCCTCCTCACTGCGCGCGTACAGCTCGCGGGCCTCCTGCGGGGAGCGCACCACGACGGTGCTGCGCAGTCCGGACCCGGGCGGCAGCAGCCAGGGCCGGCTCCACTTCGCCATCACCGGCAGGCCGAGCCGCCAGGCGGCGGACGCGGCCTGCGAGACGCTCTCCGGGACGACGGTGACCGGGTGCGGCACGTCCGCCGCCGCGCACAGCGTGGCC
Organism: Streptomyces sp. NPDC031554; assembly: GCF_055580685.1. Lineage (NCBI taxonomy): Bacteria > Bacillati > Actinomycetota > Actinomycetes > Kitasatosporales > Streptomycetaceae > Streptomyces > Streptomyces sp. NPDC031554. Next base: position 310,748 of record NZ_JBVIKX010000005.1, read on the forward strand.
AGTTCGGCCTTGTCGGCGACGCGTTCGGGCAGCGCGGCGGGCTGCTGCGGCAGCAGGTAGGCGGGGGCGAGTTCCCTGCGCAGGCGGCTCACCGCGACCGCGCCCGCGTCGTCCATCGGGATCAGCACGGCCGGCCGCTCGATGCGCGCGGCGACCCGCAGCAGCGCGCCGGCGATGTCGGCGGGGGCGGCGCCGGGCGGCGGCGGGGGATGCAGCCGGCCGACGAACCGGGATCCGCGGACGGGACTTCCGGTCACTTCGGCGACCAGGTGCACGTCGACCCCTGCCCTGCCGAGCGAACGCACGGCACCCAGGGTGCCGTGGTGGAAGGGATTCCGGTCGATGCGCAGGAGTACGGCGGGGACGCGGGTGTCGAGCTGCGACACGTTTTTTCCTTCGGTTGTTTCACCGGCACGGACCATCAGGACACTCGAAAGCCGTAACGGCGGTGGCGTGATTCCTTTTCCTGTGACTTTCATATGACTGAGCGTCAGTCGTGCGCTCGCGCGTCGGTGACGGCACGAGAGTGGAGGAAGGAGCAGGCATGGCACCACAGCAGCGACCCACCCGGTCCCGGCGGCTGGCCGCCGTCGCGGCGGCGGTCGCGGCGTCGGCGGCGCTGGCGTCCGGTCCCGGATTCGCCGCGGGCGTGGAGGTGGCGCGGGCCGCCGGTCCTCCCGTTCCGACGCCGGCCGCCCCCGCCCCCGTCCTCGCCGGACCGCAGACCCCTGCCGGACCCGCACCGGCCACGACCCCCGCGGGAGCCCCGGCCACGACCCCCGGCCCGGACACGACGACGACCCCTGCTCCTCCCCCTCCCTCTCCCCCGGCCGGCGCCGCGGCGCCGGCCGCCGGGTCCGGCCCCGCCTTCGGCGCCTACCTCGACTACGGTCCGCGGGGCGTGGCCCGGATGGCCCAGCTCGGCGACTGGCTGGGCGGTGCCGAGCTGCGCGTCGGCCACACCTACCTGCCGGGCGACCGGTGGAGCAACATCGAGGGCCGGCCCGGCTTCCTCGACGCGTGGGCCGACTGGCGGGCCGAGAAGGACGACCGGATGCTCGTCCTCAACGTCCCCATGCTGGAGCGCAACGAGGAGGGCGTCCCCGACGCCGAGGTGCGGGGGCTGCTGCGGCAGGGCGCGGCGGGCCGGTTCGACCACCACTTCCGCGCCCTGGCCGAGCGGCTGGTGGAGGCCCGGGTGCCGGACACGGTGATCGTGCTCGGCTGGGAGATGAACGGCATCACGTACACCCATCGCTGCGGGCCGGACCCGCAGGCCTGGAAGACGTACTGGAAGCGGATCGTCACCACCATGCGGGCCGTACCGGGCCAGCGGTTCAGGTTCGACTTCACGCCGAGCCGCGGCCTCGACGCCGTTCCCTGGACCGAGTGCTATCCGGGCGACGACACCGTCGACATCATCGGAATGGACTCCTACGACCAGCCGGGCGGGATCTCCTTCGACGAGCAGGTGACGGAGCCCTACGGACTGCGCCACCACGTGGAATTCGCCAGGCGTCACGGCAAACCCGTCTCCTATCCGGAATGGGGTCTCTTCCGCAACGGCGACAACCCCGAGTACATGCGGCGCATGCTCGCCTGGATGGACGAGCAGGAACCGCTGTACAACACGGTGACCGACTACTGCCCGCACGGCGTATGGCAGTGCTCGGAGAACCCCGAGGCGTCGGAGGTCTACCGCGCGGTCCTGTCCGGCCGCACCGGCGAACCGGTGACCGGGCCGACGGCCACGGACCCGGCCGCACCGGCGACCCCCCGGCCCTCGACCGCGCCCACGGCCGAGCCGGCCCCGCAGCCCGCGGCGGACTGCTCGCCGCTGGAGCTCGGCGACTGGATCGAGCAGTGGGCGGGCGGCAGGCTGTGCGTGCGCCGGGACTGGTGGCCGCGCGACCGCTGAGACGTCCCCGCGCAGCGCCCCCGCCGGCGGCGGGCCCACCTCAGGACCTGCCGCCGGCGGCACGTTCCGCCCGATCCCGCCCGTCGCCCCGGTCCGGCTGTTCCCGCCGTTCCTCCCAGCGGCGCACCAGCTCCTTGCCCCGCCGCCGCGCGGCCACGTCCCACACCGCCGCCGACAGCAGCGGGGCGGTGCGCCGTCGGGCCAGCAGCAGCCGCTGGTTGACGACCGGCTCCGGCCGCCAGTGGTGCTTGTACGGCTCGTTGCCGCGCAGCAGGCTCAGGGTGCCGCGCGCCTCGTGCCGGGTGTGCTCCGCGCAGGCGTCGAGCAGTATCACCGCCACGTCCGCCTTGTGCTCGCGCAGCCGCGGGTGGGCGCCGTAGAGGTAGCCGCCGGCCAGGCGGCGCGAGAGCAGGGTGAGGTCGACGGCCACCACGTCGTCGTCGAGACGGAACTCGGTGACCACCGCGTCCCCGGAGCGCACCATCGGGCCCACCGAGCGCACCAGGTGCTCGCAGAAGCGGTCCCGCAGGTGCTCGCCGGTCACCTTGCGGCCCTGCCACTGCAACCGGTGCAGCTCCAGCAGCCGCCGCAGCGCCGAGTCCACCCCGTCCGGGCCGACCACCTCGCGCCGCACGCCGAGCGCGGCCAGCCGGCGCAGCTTGGCGCGCACCCGCTGCGCCTTCGCCGACGGCAGCCGCGCCACCAGCTCGTCCATCGGTACGGCGGGCAGCTCCAGGCACACCGAGTCGCTCACCCGGTGCCGCGGCCCGCTCCAGCGCTCGTAGACCTGCTCCACCGCGCTGCCCGGCCGGACCTCGCGGAAGTCGATCAGCGCGGTGCGGGCGGCCGCGGCGAGCGCCCCGGTGAGCGCGGCGACGGCCGTCTCCCCCCGCTCGTCGTCGACCAGGACGTCCCCGTAGTCGGAGATCGCCCCGCCGAGCGGCACCAGGGCGGGCAGCGGGCGGCGCACGGTCATCAGCGGGGCGACGGCGAGGAGCTCGTCGCCGGAGCGCACCACCAGCAGCCGCAGCCGGCCGCGTCCGCCGTAGGACAGCCACCACGAGTGCAGCCACGGGTGGCTCTGGAACGGCGTGGCCGTCGCGCACCGCCGGTACAGGCGCGCCCAGGCGGGGGCCAGGGCGGCGAACTCCTGCTCGTCGGTGATGACTTCGGTGAGGGGGGCCGGCTTCACAGCGTTCCGTGGGCGTCGGCGGCGAGTGCCGGGCTCGGCACGGCGGCCGGTCTCCCGGCCTCCGGCCTGCTCGCCCTCGGCCGCACCAGCAGGAACAGGCCGCCCAGCAGGCCGCCCGCGCTCGCGCCGACCAGCCCGGTCAGCACGGGGGACGCCGAGGACGGCCCGGCGGGCTTCACCGCGCGGGCGAACGGCTCGAGCTCGACGTGGGTGGTGGCCTTCGCCCGGGCGGCGTGCCGGGTCAGCGCGCGCGAGACCGCGTTGGCCATGTCGGCGGCCAGGTCGGCGCGCGAGGAGGTCGCGGTGATCGACACCATCGGCGCGTCGGGCGAGGTCGCCGTGCGCACCGCGCCCTGGAGCGTCCGCACCGGTACGCCCGCCCACACCTGAGCGTCCCCGAGCACCGCGACCTGGGTGGCCACCCGGCCGTAGGCCTGCGCGAAGCCGAGCGCGGACGCCGGGTCGGACTTCTCGGCGGGGACGGCGACGACGTACGCCGTGGCGCTGTACACGGGCGGCTTCAGGACGCCGTAGGCGCCGCCGAGGAGGCCGCCGGTGAGGGCGCCGGCGGCCAGCAGCGACCACGGCGGGAGCTTCCCGGCGCGGCCCAGGGTGCCGGCTCGGCGGTGCGGACGGGTGGCGTTGTCGGTCATGAGGAAGGCACTCCCTGAGGTGACGGGGCGGACGAGGGGGCCGGCACGGGGCGGCGGGCCGTCGTGGCCGTGTACACGTCCATGAGCCGGGCGGCGCTGCGGGCGATGTCGTAATGGCGGGCGGCCTCGGGCGCGGTGCGCGGGCCGGGGGCGGCGCCGCGGGTCTCGGCGAGCGCCCGGACGACGGCCCCGGGGCCGCCCGTGACGCGCCGGGCGGCGGGCGCGGTGTGCGCGGGGAGGTCCTCGACCGCCGGGCAGGACGCGTACAGCACCGGCAGGCCCGAGGCGAGGGCCTCGACGACGGCCAGGCCGAACGACTCCTCGGGCGAGGGGGAGACGAGCACGTCCATCGCGCAGACGAGGGCGGGCAGGTCGGGCCCCGGACCGCCGTCCGGGACGCAGGGGCGTTCGCCGGTGAACAGGACCCGGTCGGCGACGCCCGCCTCGTGCGCGGTCCGCCGCAGCGCGCTCTCCTCGGGGCCGCCGCCGACCAGCAGCAGGTAGTGGTCGGCGGGGAGCGCGGCGAGGGCGGTGACCAGGACGTCGAAGCGCTTGCCCGCGTGCAGGCGCCCGACGCCACCGATGACCCGCGCGTGCTCCGGCAGGCCCAGGCGGCGGCGGGTGCGGTGGCGCCGGACCGGGTCGAACCGGAAACGGGCCAGGTCGATGCCGTTGGGGACGACCTCGATCCGCCCGGCCGGAACGCCCCAGCGCCGCAGGCGTGCGGCGACCGTGGGGGAGACGGCGACCGTGACGCGGCCCAGCCGCTCGCCGGCCAGGTACAGGGCGCGGACGCCCGGGGTGAGCGGGCGGCCCTCCATCTGGGAGTCGCCCAGGGAGTGCTCGGTGGCGACGACGGCGCGCACCCCGGCGAGCCGGGCGGCGAGACGGCCGTAGAGACAGGCGCGGTAGAGGTGGGTGTGGACCAGGTCGTAGCGGCCGGAGCGCACGATCTCGACCAGGCGGGGCAGGGCCGTCAGGTCGCGGTTGCCGGCCATGCCGAGGTGGACGACGCGCACTCCGTCCGCGGCCAGCCCGTCGGCCACCGGCCCCGGATCGGTCAGCGTCACGACGTCGCAGTCGGCGGGCAGGTGGCGCAGCAGCAGCCGCAGCTGCTGCTCGGCGCCGCCGACCTTGAGCCCCGTGATGATGTGCAGCGCCCTCATCGCAGGCCCGCCACGGGACGGCGGCGCAGCCGGTGCAGCCGGTGCTTGAGGAACAGCCGGGCGGCGGTGTCGTTCTGCCCGACGTGGACGCGCGGCAGGGCGTGCGGGCCGGTCAGCGGGCCGGGGTCGATCGCGCAGGCGTACGCGTACCCGGCGTCCCGTACGGCCTCCACGGCGCGCCGGTCGACCGTCCCGTACGGGTAGCAGAACCCCGCGACGTCGGTGCCGAGCAGCTCGGCGAGCGCGGCACGGCTGCCGGCGGTCTCGGCTTCCAGGGTGCGCTCGTCCGCGCGGGTGAGGTCCACGTGGGTCAGGCCGTGCGAGCCGATCTCGACGCCCGCGGCGGCGGCCTCGCGGATGCCGTCGGCGGTCAGCAGCGGCCTGCGCGGGCCGAGCGGGTCCCAGGCGTTGTCGCCGCCGAGCCGGCCGGGCAGCACGAAGAGGGTCGCGGTGCAGCCGTGCCGGCGCAGCACGGGCAGGGCGCCGGTGAGGAAGTCGGCGTAGCCGTCGTCGAAGGTCAGGCCGGCCAGGCCGCGGCCCTCGCCCCGCGCGCGGGCGGCGAGCAGCTCGGCCAGCGAGACACCCCGCAGGCCCCAGCGCGCCAGCAGGGTCAGCTGCCGGTCCAGCCGCTCGGGCGTGACCGTGATGCGGTACGGGTCGTCGGAGCAGTCGCCCACGGAGTGGTACATCGCCACCCAGGGGACGGGGCCGGTTGCGGTGTCAACGGGAACGGACATGCGGGAGCCTTCGGGTCGCGGAACGAACGGATCGGAGTGCGCAGGCGATGCCCTGGGCGCCCAGGGCCCGGCCCAGCAGGACGAAGACGGCGAGCACGGTGAGCGACCCGGCGGCCAGCCCCGCCGTGGGGCCGTCGAAGTGGCCCCCGGCGAGGGCACCGGCGGGGGCCGCGACCACGGTGGCCAGCACCGGCCGGGCCAACCCGTCCAGGACGCCGGGGACGTGGAGCGGGACGCTGCGCGGCACGCGGTGCGCGCCCCGCCGCGGGCGCGAGCCGGCCGGCCCGCCCGCGGTGCCGGCCAGCAGCACCAGGGCGGTGACGGTGATGCCGGCCGCGTTGGCGGCGGCGATCCCGTGCACCCCCCAGGGCGTCACGCACAGCGCGCCCAGCCCGGAGGTCACGAGGATGCCGACGGCCATCGCGCCGGCCGGGTACCAGGAGGCGCGGCCGGTCGAGAAGTAGGAACGGGCCAGCACCCCGACCAGCGTCTGCCCGAGCAGCCCGAGCGCGTACACCCGCATCACGCCCGCCGTCACCGCCGTGTCCCCCGCGGTGAACGCGCCCCGCTGGAAGAACAGTTCGATCATCTGCGGCGCACAGGCGACGACCGCCGCCGTGCCGAGCAGCACCACGCACGCGGCCAGCGCCAGGTCCCGCTGCACCCGGTCGCGGGCCCGCTCGGTGTCGCCCTCGGCCAGCGCCCGCGCGACCACCGGGAAGGTGACCGTGCACACCATCACCGACAGGATCATCGGCATCTGCGCGACCTTCTGCGCGTAGTTCAGGTGCGAGATCGCCCCCGACGGCAGCTGCGAGGCGAGGAACCGCTCGACCAGGACCTGCGACTGCCGGCACAGCGCGAACAGCAGCACGGTCGCCACCACGGCCCCGCCCAGCGGCCGCGGCTCCTCGGCCGTGTCGCCCGTCGGCCGTGCCCCGCGCCTGCGCAACTGCCGCCACAGCGAGGGAAGCTGGACGGCCACCATCAGGAAGCCGCCGACCGCGACCCCGACCGCCGCCGACCGCACCCCCCAGCGCCCGCCGAACACGAACATCCCCGCGACGATCCCGGCGTTGTACGCCACGTAGATCGCCGCGGGCGCCACGAACCTCCGGTGCGCGCGCAGGGCCGCGCTGCAGTACCCGGCGAGCCCGAAGCTCACCACGCAGGTCGCGGTGAGCCGGGTGCAGTCGACGGCCAGCCCGGGGTCGGGCAGGCCGGGCGCGAGGACCCCGACCAGCTGCGGGGCGAGCGCCGCCACGAGGACGCCGACCGCCACGAACGCCAGCGACAGCCGCGGGAGCGTCCCGGCGACCAGGGCGCGGACCGGGTCGCCGCCCGCTCCCCGGGCACGCCGGGCCAGGGCGAGGCTGAACGCCGGGATCAGCGCGAACGCCAGCCCGTCCTCGATGAACAGCGTGGCCGCGAACTCCGGCACCGTCCACGCGACGAGGAAGGCGTCCGTGTCCCGGCCCGCCCCGAACAGCCGGGCCAGCGCCTGGTCGCGGACCAGCCCGAGCAGCGACCCGGCCACCGACAGGACGGCGGTGACCAGGGCGGCACGGGCCAGGAACCCGCCGGACGCCCGCGACGGCCCTGACTCCGGGGGCGGCTTCCCGGCCGTCTCCGGGGGCCGCGCGGCGGACCGCGTCGACGGCACGGCCGTGCCGCCGGCCGCGTCGCCGTCCGCCCGCGGGGACCGGGAAGGCGTCACCGTCATCGCCCGAGAGCCTCCTCGCTCCGGCCGCTTCCGCGGGTCCGTGCGCGCCCCTCGTCCCCGGCCGGTGCCCCGGTCCCGCCGGCCCGCTCGCCCCCGGCCAGCGCCCACCAGGCCGCCAGCCCCAGCACCACCGCCGTCAGCACCGTGGAGGGCCCGCCGATGTCGGCGTACAGGAAGTCGGTGAGCTGCCAGACCAGCAGGCCGCAGGCGACGAGGGCGCAGTCGAGGCCGCCCGCGCGCCGGGTCCGCGCCAGCCCGCGCAGCGCGCACACCAGCAGGGCCAGCCAGCTGCCCGCCAGCGCGAGCAGCCCGACCAGGCCCTGCTCGCCCAGGACCAGCAGGTACATGTTGTGCGGGGACAGCAGCGGCTGCTTGCGGAAGCCCGCGCCGGCGCCCTCGGTGTCGCTGCCGGCGGACAGCGCCAGCGAGGCGTGCGTGTCCCGGTGCTCGGGGAAACCCTTCAGCCCGACCCCGGTCAGCGGATGCTCGCGCCACATGCCGGCCGCCGCCGCCCACATCGTGTACCGGTCGGTGACCGACCGGTCGGGGGCGTCCGCGACCTGCGTGATGCTGCTGATGCGCTCCTGGAGCATCGCCGTACCGACACCGAGGCCGCCGACCAGGACCACGCCCGCCGCCACCGCCGCCGCGCCGGCCTTCAGCGCCCGCCGCGGCCCGGCCAGCACCAGCTGTGCCGAACAGGTCACCGCCGTCGCGATCCACGCGCCCCGGCTGAAGGACAGCGCGAGCGGCAGCAGCAGCCCGAGGGCGCAGGCGGCGGCGACCGCCCGCCGCCGCGCCGGGGACCGGCCCAGGGCCAGGCCCACCGCGCAGACCACCCCGAAGGACACCACCGTCGCCATGCCCATCACGTCCTGCGCCCCGAAGGTGCCGACCGCCCGGATCTCCTCGCCCTGGTAGGAGGCGCCGGTGCCGGTGACGTACTGGTGCACGCCGACCGCGCCCTGCCAGCCCGCGAGGGCGACGAACGACCAGGCCAGCAGCCGGAAGTCGGACCGGCCGCGGATCAGCAGCAGCACCGCCGCCGGGACCAGGACGAACACCTGGAGATAGCGGCCCAGGCCACCGATCCCCGCGCCCGGCGAGGACGCCCCCATCGCGGCGAGCGCGAGCCCGGCCACCGGCAGCCCCAGTACCACGGCCGCCGTACGGGACAGCGGGCGCCGCCGCTGCCGCAGCAGCCGGACCGCGCAGAACAGCACGACGAGCGCGGAGCACGCGTCGGCCGGTCCCGCGCCGCCCTCACCGCCGGGGGAGACCGGCAGCGCGAGCAGGGCCACCACGGCGACGACGGGCAGCACCGGCGACAGCGTCCGGGCACGGGACGGGGGAGGGGCGAGGGTCATCGGACGGTTTCAGCTCCCGGTCGGTCGCACGAGGGCGGCCGCGGTGCGCAGCAGGATGCAGACGTCCTGCCACAGCGACCAGTTGTCGATGTAGGCGTTGTCGAACCGGGCCCGGTCCTCGATGGAGGTGTCACCGCGCAGCCCGTGGATCTGGGCGAGCCCGGTGATGCCGGTCCGCATCCGGTGACGGGCCGCGTAGCCGGGGTGGTTCTGGCTGAACTGGGCAACGAAGTAAGGGCGTTCGGGTCGCGGGCCGACCAGGCTCATGTCGCCCCGCAGCACGTTCCACAGCTGGAGCAGTTCGTCCAGCGACGTCTCGCGCAGGAAGCGGCAGAACGGGCTCATCCGCACCTCTCCCGCCACGCTCCACCTGGTCGCCGACTCGTGCTCGTCCACCGGACGGTGGGTGCGGAACTTCAGCAGGGTGAACGGGCGGCCGTCCCGGCCGATGCGTTCCTGCCGGAACACCACGCCCGGTCCGCCGGTCAGCCGCAGCACCGTCGCGAACACCAGCAGCAGCGGACCGGTCAGCAGCAGCAGCGTCCCCGACACCGTGACGTCCAGCAGTCGCTTGCCGAGGCCGCCGCCGCGCCCGGTGCCCATGTCCAGCCGCCGGCAGGGGAACCCGGCGAGCTGTTCGCGGCTCGCGTACGACGGGGTGTCGGCGTCGACCTCCCACACGGTGCAGCCCGACTCGGCGAGCGCCCGCAGCAGCGGACCCTGCGCGGTGCGCACCGAGGGATGCACGCACAGGACCTCGCGGACGCCGTTCTGGATCAGGGCCCGCTGCACCTCCTGACCGGAGGTCAGCACCGGGAGCCCGTCGGTCCCGTCCGGACGGTCGGGGCGCTCGGCGACGATGCCGACCGGCCGGACGCCGTAGCGGGGATGGCGCAGCACGGCGGCGGCCACCCGCTGCGCCGTGGCCGCCGGGCCGACGACCAGCGCGGCGTGCGGCCGGCGCAGCAGCGTCCGACGGCGCAGCAGATGGACGACGGCCCGGCCGGTGCAGCAGACGAGGGCCTGGGCGGCGAACCCGAGGGCCAGGGTCCGCGCGGACAGCGCGTGCGCCGGAGCGTACGCCGCCACGAGCGCCCCCAGCATGAGCCAGGCCACCGCGATCCGCCCGCACACGACGGGCAGTTCGTCCAGGACCCCGGCCACCGGCCGTGAACGGTGGGGGCGCAGCAGCATCGTCGCCGCCACCAGCGCGGCGACCAGCGGCGTGCGGTGGGGCGTCCCGGCCAGGGCCGGGGCGCCCGCCGCCGCGGCGAGAGCGTCGGCCAGCAGCAGGGGCAGCGGCGAGACGGGCCGGCCGGCGGGCCGCCCGGCGGGGAACCGGAATCCCGCCGCGCTCTCGCGCCGCGGCAGGACCGAGACGTGGGCGAACCCGGGCTGCGTCCCGGGCGGGGGGAGGGTGCTTTCCGTGGTCACGAGTGGATGGACTCCCTGTGCTCGGTGGGCACGACCCGCGGCGGACGGCCGCCGGCGGACGGCCGCCGGCCGAGGAGGTCGCGGTACACGTCCGCGACCTGCTCGGCCGTGCGCCGCACATCGTGCGTGGACAGGACGTAACGGCGCCCCTGGTGGCCGAGGGACTCCCGCAGCAGCGGGTCGAGCAGGAGGTCGGTGACCGCCCGGGCCAGCGCGGCGGCGTCCTGCGGGGCGACCAGACAGCGGGGCGCGAGTGCGGCCGGCAGGCTCTCGCGGGCGCCGTCCACCTCCGTCACCACCACCGGCCGTCCGCAGGCCAGCGCCTCCAGCGGGGCCAGCGCCATGCCCTCCCAGCGGGAGGGCAGCACGACCAGGTCGGCGGCCTGGTACCAGGGGACCGTGTCGGCGACGGGTCCCGCGAACAGCACCGATCCCGGGGCGCGGGAGCGCAGCGCGTCATGGTCCGGACCGTCGCCGACCAGGGCGAGCCGGGCCCCCGGCACCCTGGCGGTGACGGCGTCCCACGCGTCCAGCAGCACGTCCTGCCCCTTCTGCCGGCACAGCCGCCCCACGCACACCACGAGCGGGGCGGCCGGGTCGGTGTCCGGCAGGAGCGCGGCGCGCACGGTGTCGACGGGGGCCGGGTGGAAGCGCCGCGGATCGATGCCGTTGGGGACGACCGTCCACCGTCCGGTGATGCCGGCCCGCACCCCGGTCGCCCGCTCCGCCTCGCTCACGCACACCAGCCGGTCGGTCCAACGCGCCCCCCACCGCTCCCACCCGAGGGCCAGCGCGGCGGTGGTCCCGCCGACCGCCTCGAACGACCAGGCGTGCGGCTGGAACACGGTCGGGATCCGCCCCCGCACGGTGAGCCGCCCGGCGAGCCCGGCCTTGGCGCTGTGCGCGTGCACCAGGTCGGGCCGCACCGCGTCGAGCACCCGTGCGAGCCGCCGCATCTCGCCGGGCAGCGAGGGCCCCGGCGCCCGCGACGCCTCCCACCTGAGCACGTCCGCCCCCAGGGACCGCAGGTCCTCGGCGAGGGCACCGGCGGGGCAGGCGACGGCGACGCGCAGTCCGGCGGCGAGCTGGGCACGCGCCAGATCCGTCACGACGCGGGCGACCCCGCCGTCCACAGGCCGGGTGAGGTGCAGGACCCGCGGTCCGACGCCGGGTTCTGGCTGATGCATCGCGCGTTTTCCTCGCTCACGGTGGCGCTCGGACGGGGTGGGAACGCGCCTACTGCTTCCGTGTGCCGACGGCGACGAAGAACACGCCGGCCCACGCCGCGTCCCGCTGGGGAACGAGCCGGACGGCCGGCTGGTCACCGCCGTGCCGCAAACCCGCTCGCGGATCGAACACATCGGGATCGCGGCCGGGCGTGCGGGCGTACGCCGGGACACGCGCCGCCGGAGCCGCCCCCGGCCCGCTGATCGCGGATTTCAACACATCGTCGGATGGACCGACCGGGGCGGACGGCGCCGGGACGGCCCGCGCGCCGGTCGAGCACGTGCACGACTCACCCGAACGGCCGCGGTCCCCGTCGTGGACGGCCGCGAGGCGCCCGGCCTCCGGGGCGGTCCGCGGGGAAGCGGCCGGGGCACCGGCCCGGGCCCGCCGGGAGGCGGGGGCGACGGCTCCCGCCGTCGCGGGGCGCGGCAGCGGATCCAGGAAGTGGCGCATGACCGGCGTGCCCTTTCGGGAAAGGTGCGGTGTGCCTGGTGACAGGCGTGCGAGGGACGAGGCGTCACTCTAGTCACGAACGTCGCTAATCAGGAGAAGTCGGTCATCCGTGTCGGGTTTGTGAAGACCGGCGCGGCGCCGCTTCACCCGTTCGGAGGCAAAACTCCGGGCCGCGTCACGCGTTGACAGACCGCCAGGGCATCCCCGCCCGGGTGCATGTGTCAAAACCTCAAGGAGCACTTCTCCATGTCGCGTATCGCCAAGGGCCTGGTCCTGAGCACCGTTGCCGCCGCGGCCGTCGCCGGGGCCTCCGGCGTCGCCGCCGCCGACAGTGGCGCCGAAGCGGTCGCCGCGCACTCCCCGGGCGTGCTGTCGGGCAACGTCGTCCAGGCCCCCGTCCACATCCCGGTCAACGTCTGCGGCAACACCGTCGACGTGATCGGCGTGCTGAACCCGGCGTTCGGCAACACCTGCGTCAACGACTGACCTCACCTCGACCGGGGTCACGACGCGTACGACCTCATACGGCCGCCCTTTCGTCAGGAGGGCGGCCGTTCGCGTGGTCGGGCCGTCCGGGCCGGGGCCGTCGTCCGCGCCGGGCCGCCGTCCGGCCCGGGGGCGCCGTTCCGCGTGCCGCCCCGAATGGCGGGCGGTCGGCCGGCCGGTCCGGCGGCCCCCGACACGCCGTCCCGGAAGGGGGAGGCGGCCCATGGGGCGGTCACGGAACGCCACTGCGCTGTTGCGGTGAACGACACGCGCTTTCACGCTGAACCTGCGACTCGACGCATAGCGAAAGGAACCCCCATGCGTGGTCTGCCCGTTCGGCCCACCGCCTTCAGCGCACTGTGCGCCACCCTCGTCCTCGGCTTCGCCGCCCCCTCCGCCCTGGCCGCCGACGGGGTCGCGACCCGCGAGCGCGCCCACGCGGTGCCGAGTGCGTCCCTCCCCGGCGCGGAGGCACTGCTCGCACGGGCCAGGAACCTGGACCACATCGAGCCCGCGCTCGCGCCCGTCACCGACCTGCTCGCCACCTCGCTGAGGACGGGCGGCCACCGGGCGGACGCCGACCGCGCGAAACGCCTGCGTGCCGCCGCCGAGGACGCCCTCACCCGGGTGGCCCGGTCCGCCGGCCCGACCGCCGGCCCGACCGGCGGTCCCCCGGCGGTCCGCGCCGGCTCCCGGACGCCGTCCCGGTCCGCCGACGTCACGGACGACGTGCTCGCCGCGGTGGACACCCGGCTGGACGCGCTGATCGAGGCGGTCGCCTCCGGTGACGCCGACCAGATCCTCCCCGCGTCCACGAAGCTGGTGACCGGCCTGAGCGAGCTGGTCACCTCCCTGACGGACGGCCTGTCGCTGCCGGACCTGGAGGCTCTGTCGGACCTGGAGGACCTGTCGGCCCTGGAAGGCCTGGAAGATCTGGAGGATTTGGAGGACCCGGAGGACCTGACGGACCCGGAGGACCTGGCCGAGACTCCCGCCCCGCCCGCCGAGGAGGGGTCCGCGGCGCTCCCGGCGTTGCCGGTCACGCCGTCCACGCTGCCGGCACCGGCGTCGCCGCCCGCCTCCGGGGCACCGGCCCCCGGCGCCTGACGGCCACCCCTCCTTCTCCGCACCCCGGCACCGGCCCGTCCGTGCCGGGGTGCGGAATTCTTCCGCGTCCGGGGTTTCCGCCGTCGCCGCGCATCGTTAGGCACGGCGTCAGCATTCCCCCTGGTGACCCGGGTCGCCGGGCGCCGAAGAAAGGTCCCCGATGAAGTCTCTGAAGGCTGCCGCTGTCGTTGCCGGATCCCTGGTGATCGCGGGTGCCGCCGCACCGGCGTTCGCGAACGACACCGCCGACCTCACCCCCGCCGGGTTCAACGGCGTCGTCGACACGCCCGCCCCGGACTCCTTCGACATGACGCCGCTGCGGTACCAGTCGAACGTGCTCGACACGGAGAACAAGAGCTCCCCCCTCAGCAAGGTCAAGGACGCGACCACCAAGCTCAACACCCCCGGCTCGCTCCTCGGCGGCCTGCCCCTGCGGGGCTGACGTACCGTCCGCGAACCCTTCGGACGGCCGTTCCCGGCACGCACGGGACCGGCCGTCCGCGCTTGTCCGGGAGGGGCCGGCCGACCCCTCCCCGTTCGTGCGCGGTACTCGACCGGTGTCCTCCGCCCGGGTGGAACCGGTGTCCTCCGCGCGGGTGGAAACCGCCGGGCCCGCCCCTCGGCACGCCGGTCGTGGCCGGCCGGGCAGGTGTGCTCACTCCGGTCCCGCGGACGGCGCCGGACCCGGACCGGGCCCGGCCGGGCCCGCCTGAGCGGCCGGCCCGGCCGCGGGCCGGGGTCCCACCGTCCCGTCTGTCGTCTTTCCCGTTTCCCGGTCCGCACGGTGACCCCGCGGGCCGTCGGACGGTTACCGCTGGTGGACAACGGAACCGGAGGAGGAGCACACATGGTCGTCAGCGTGGACGGAACCGCCGCCGTGACCACGGCCCCGGCAGGGACGGCGAGACGAGCGACACGCAGGGACGCGCTGCGCGCGCTGTTCGCCGCCGCCGCGGCCCTCGCGCTCACCCCGCTCGCCGCCGCCTCGCGGCCCGCCCGCCGCCGGGACGGCCCCGGGCCCGCGGAAGCCGCCTTCGACGAGACCTATCTCGGGCGTCACCTGCTCGGCCGTCTCGTCCGGCCGGCCGGCGCGGCCGACGCCGGCCGTTGGGAGATCACCGTCGACGGCCGCCCGCTGCACCTCATGCGCCGAGCCGACGGCACCTGGCTGAGCATGGTCGACCACTACTGCTCGTACGCCAGTCCGCTGGACGCGACCCGCGCCGCCGTCGACGAACTGGGCCCCGGACAGATGCTGCGGGCCACCGCCACCGGCCGTCACGCACACCTGGGGGGACACCGTGGTCTACATCCGTAAGGACGTCAGCACGCTCACCGCCGCCGAGCGCCGGCGCTTCGTCGGGGCCCTCCTGGAACTGAAACGCCGCGGCGAGTACGACGAGTTCGTGCGCATGCACATCGACCACTACGTCTCCGACGGCGAGGGCGGCCTGCGCACGGCCCACATGGCGCCGTCCTTCCTGCCCTGGCACCGCCGGTTCCTGCTGGACCTGGAGGAGGCGCTGCGCCGCGTCGATCCCTCGGTGACGGTGCCGTACTGGGACTGGACGCGGGACCGCACGGCGACCTCCGTGCCGTGGACCGCGGACCTCCTCGGCGGCAACGGGCGGCGCTCCGACCGCCAGGTGACGACGGGTCCGTTCGCCTACGCGACGGGCGACTGGACGATCAGGGAGAACGTCACCGACGTGGAGTTCCTCACCCGCGACATCGGCCGGGCCCGCGACCCGATCGCCCTGCCGACGAAGGCCGACGTCGAACGGGCGCTGAAGGACCCGGTCTACGACGTGTCGCCCTGGGACTCGACGGTCACCCGCGGTTTCCGCAACAAGCTGGAGGGGTGGGGGACCGGCCGGGGCAGCGCCGCCTGGCTCAACCACAACCGGGTGCACCGATGGGTGGGCGGGGTCATGGTCGGCGGGGCGTCCGTCAACGACCCGGTGTTCTGGCTGCACCACGCCTTCGTCGACCTGCTGTGGACCCGCTGGCAGCGACGGCACCGCGAACACCGCTATCTGCCCGCCCGCCCGCCGCTGCCGGGCAGTGACCAGCACGGCCGGGTCGTCGCCCGGAACCAGAAGCTGTCCCCGTGGGGCGTCACTCCCGACCGGCTGGAGGACGTGGGACGGATCTACCGGTACGCCTGAGTCCGCGTCACGCGCGGTCGCCGACTTCACGGCGGACGGGGACGTGAGGGGCAGAGCAGTGCCCGGGGAGACCTGGGAGACCGGAGGGGCCCGGCAGAGGGGAAAAGGGGAGAGCCCCGGCGCTCGAGGTGCCGGGGCTCTCCCGCGGGGTGCCGCGGTGCGACGTCAGCCGCCGTAGCCGTAGTCCTCGGCGTCGCTGTGCTTCTTGTCGCTCTTCTTCTTGTCCTTCTTGTCCTTCTTGTCGCTGTGCTTCTTGTCGCCGTCCTTGTACTCACCCTTGCCGTGGTCGCTGATGTTGGCGCAGGTGTTGCCGACGGCCGGGTTGAGCAGGCCGACGACGTTGACGGTGTTGCCGCACAGGTTGACCGGCACGTGGACCGGGACCTGGACGACGTTGCCGGACAGGACACCCGGCGAGCCCACGGCCGCGCCCTGCGCGCCCGCGTCCGCCATGGCCAGACCGGCTCCGCCGGCCATCATGGCGCCGGCGCCGACGGCGACGGCGGCTGCCTTCGCGATGCGAGACATCACGTTCTCCTTAGTGAATCGGTTCGCGCGGCAGCAGATCGCGCCACCGCACTCCCCGTTCAACGCCGGCCCCCCGGGCAGGTCACGGCGACACCCGCCGGATCACCCTTGCCGCGCACACGCGGGCGCCTAGTCGGCCGCATGGCCGTCGATGCCGGGCCGGCCCGCCGCGCACACGCGGGCGCCTCAGCGGCCGTCCCGGTGCGAGGCCACGAAGTCGGCCAGGGTGGCGATGGACTGGAGACTGTCCAGGCTGAGGTCCAGCGCGGCGACGTCGACGCCGAACCGGGCGTCGACCGCGCCCAGCAGCGTCACCCCGGCCAGCGAGGTCAGACCGATCTCCGGGCCGAACAGGTCGGTGTCGGCGGGGAGTCCGGCGACCACGGCGGCGTCCAGGCGGGCGGCCTCGGCGATCATCGAGCGGAGTTCCCGCTCCACCGTCGCGCGGTCCGTGGAGGAGGGGATGGGGGCGTCCGTCACGCGTCGGCGTCCTTTCGGGGGGAGACGTGCAGCCAGGCGGGGGGTTTCGGCAGGTCGCCGCCGTCCAGGGAGCGGGCCAGTACCGCCCCGTCGTCGTGCTCGCCGTCCTCGGTGCGGCGCAGACCCGCCTGGCGGAGCAGGATCCGCATCTCCAGATTGGCGTCCGTGGGCCGCAGCGTCACCCGGAACTCCCCGGCACCGGATTCCCGCGCCCGCTCCATCAGCCAGAACAGGAACGCCGCGGCGGCGCCCCGGCCGGCGACCCGGCAGGAGAGCGCCAGCAGCGGTACCGACCAGGAGCCGGGGGCGGTCCGGTCCACGAGGGCGGCACCGATGATGCCGTACTCCCCGAAACGGTCGGACATGCGGGCGGTGTACAGGTCGTGCCCGTCGGCGGCGGCCAGCGCGCGCAGCCGGTCGGGGGTCAGGCCGGAGGAGTTCAGACGGTGGGTGCGCGCGGCGAGTTCCAGCGCCCGCGGGACCTCGTCCGGGGCGGCCGCGCCCACCGTGAGGCGCATGTCGCACCAGCGCAGGAACTCCTCGCGGGTGCCCTGGAAACGCTCGCCCTCGGCCCGGCGGGTCTCCTCGGTGCGGTAGCGGCGGACCCGCTCCCGCGACTCGGGGGTGACCTCGCGGTCCCCGAAGGCCGCGAGCAGTGCGGGGACCTCACCGGGGTCGAGGGTGCGCACGCCCGGCAGCAGCGCCTCCACCTCCGCCCGCTCGTAGGGGGAGTCGTCGACCAGGAGGAGTGCCTCCACGGCGATCCCGAGATCCTTCGCGATCCGGCGCAGCGACTCGCTCTTGTCCTGCCAGGACACCTGTGGCGCCAGGAAGCGCTCCCTGAGCTCCGGGACGGCGCCCATCCGGTCGAGGACGGCGGGCGCGCTGCGGCTCGCGAGGCTGCTGAGCACGCCGCGGGCCGCCAGCGCGTCGATCGCGGCCAGCATCTCGGGCCGGGGGACGGGCAGTTCGTCGGTGGGCGTCTCCACCGCGATCTCGTCCCACAGGGTGCCGTCCAGATCCCAGACGACGCACTTGATCCGGTCGGGGGCGTAACCGGTCGGGTCGGGTGCGTCCGGTGTCCCGGGTGCACCCGGTGTCTCCGGCCCGCCCGGTGCGTCCGGTGCCCCTGGTGCCCCGGTCATCGGGGGTCCTCCTCCGGAAGGCGCAGCTTCATCGTCAGGGTGGCGGGGTCGAAACCGAACTTGCGGTAGACCGTGCGCATCGGGACGTTGCCGACGTGGACCCGGCCGACGACCTCCGTGATGCCGTTCGCCAGGCAGAACTCCAGGCCCTCGGTGAGGAGGAGTTCGGCCACGTCGGCGCGGTTGTCCAGGGGCGCGACCGCGAGGGACCGGAAGTTGGCGTAGCGGTCGCCGGTCATCTGGTTCTGGTTGATGCTCACCCAGCACCAACCGGCCACCTCCCCGTCCGGCCGGTGGGCGACGATCATGCCCTCCCTGGACTTCTCCATGGAACGGCCCACGCGGGACGCGTGCCGGGCGGGGTCGTCCACGGCGTCCTCGCCGAAGGAGATGCGGGCGATCTCGGCCTCGAACTCACCGATGGCCGGCAGGTCGCCCTCGTCGGCCTGACGGGTGAGGTAGGGCCGCGCCCGTTCTTCGAGGGCGGCGCGGGCCGCGGGGGCGGGGCGGTACCAGCCGGGCTGCTGGGGCGGGGCGGGAGCGGGAGCGGGGGCGGAGGCGGGAGAGGGCGCGGCGGTGGGCGTCTGGGCCTGGGCCGGAGCCGGAGTCCCGGCCGGTGCCGAAGCCGGTACCGGTGCCTCGGCCGGTGTCGACACCGACACCGGCACCGGCGTCTGCGCCGGCGTGGAGGTGGACGCCGGTAGCGGGGCGGATGCCGGTGACGGGGCGGGCGCCGTGGTCCCGGGTTCGTCCGCCGGTACCAGACGACCGGGGCGGAAGGGACCCTTGCCGCACTGGGGACAGCCGTCCGCGCGCAGGGCGGCGACCGAGGTCCAGCGGGCACCGGGGCCGACCCGGAGCTTCGTGCCGCAGGCCACGCACGTGTACTCGCGCTGCCGGGTCCGCTTGTCGCCCGTGTAGAGGGGGCCCTCGTAGGCACCCTGCCGGGAGGCCGTCGAGGTGGTGGTGAGGAGGTGCTGGAAGAAGCCGACCCCGCCGAGGATGCCGCTGCCCTCGTACTCGTTGAAGTTGCGGACGTAGCCGTTGGTGACCAGGTCGAGCGCCATGATCTCGCGCTGGACCTCGAGCATCTCGTCCGGGCTCTTCCCGCCGAAGGAGAAGAAGATGCTGTGCGCGGGGCCGGGACGCAGGCCCTCCACGGCGCGCGACAGGAACAGCCGGGCGCCCTCCGCGGTGTACGGCGGGTCGGTCATCGCCACGTCGAAGCCGTCGTGCAGTTCGGCGGGGAGCGGGCGGCGCAGGTCGTGCTCGACCGTCTCGACGCGGGTGCCGAGTCCCGCGGACACCTCCCGGATGTAGGCGAGGATCTCGGGGGAGATGTCGACGACGGTCACGCGCTCGACGATCGGGGCGCCCAGGACGTCCCCGACGACGGCGACCGCCAGCGAGACGAGGTCGTCGTCGCCGACCAGCAGCAGGGAGCCGCCGGGCAGCGCGCCCGCCGCGAGCAGCGCGAGGACGCGGCGCACCTTGGTCTCGGGCGTGCAGTGGGACTGGTCGATGGCCATGTCGGCGGCCGGACCGGCCTCCATCAGGGCGCGCAGCCGTCGTACGGCCTCGTCCAGGACGGACGGGATCACCAGTTCGCGGCCCTCGCAGGTGCCGCAGGTCGCGTCCAGCGTGAGGTCCATGCCCAGCTCGGCCACCACGTCCAGGCCGGCCGGGGTCAGCCGGGAGGGGCGCTCCTTGGTGAGCAGGTCACGGCGGCGCAGTTCGTTCCCCAGCGCGGCCACGATCGGGACGGGCAGGCCGGTGGCCCGGCTGATGTCCTTCGTGGAGGCGGGGGCCAGGCGGCGCAGGGCTCGCAGCACGGAGCGCACTCCGGGCGGGCCCTCCTGAAGCCTGACGGCGTCCGCGACTTCCGTGAGCACTCGATCGGCGGGGGTACTCCGACGGTGTCGAGGCGCGTTTTTCACAAAGCTGCTCCGGGCGGGCTGATGGAATCCAGGGCTATCGAGTATACGGGCTGCTGCGGAGTCGGCCCGACCCGGCCGCGGCGCGGGAAATGCGGAAAATCGAAGGAGGGAAAGGGGAGTTCTTTTCCGGGCGTCCGAAGAATTGTTCCGCCGGTATTCGGAAGGCGGTGAGGAGGGCGGTGTTGCAGCCCTTGACAGCGTGCGTGCGCGAGCCGTAGAGCGACCCGGATGCTAGGCTGGGCCTGATCGAGCGCCGGTTTTCGGCCTCGGCGCCTTCCCCTTCGGACGCGCGGACCAGCGCACCTCTATGTGAAAGGAGACGGGGGCAGCGGATCGCGACCCCCGGTTCCCCATGACCAACCCCGCCAGCCTCGCCACCGAGGGTATAAACGTCGACGATTTGTGCTCCTACGCCGTGGACGTGTGGGTCAGCGACCACAGCATCCTGACCGACGAGGAGCGCCTCCTCCAGGTGCTGCGCACGGCCGCCGAAAAGGGAAACGCCCAGGTGCTCGGTGAGGCCTCGCACGTTTTCCCCAATGGTGCGGTCACCGCGATTCTGCTGCTTTCGGCCTCTCACCTGAGCATTCACACCTGGCCGGAATTCAGTCTGGCCAACGTCGACCTGCTCGCCTACGGCCGGCTGAACGGCGAACGGATGATGCAGAGCGTGGAAGTCGGCCTTTCGCCGACGAAGATCAATGTCACGCGCATGCTGCGTGCGGTGCACTGAATTCGGCGCGACGCGATCCGTGACGCCGTGATGTCGATTCCGCGGAGCTTCGATTTTCCGCGTGCACCGATCTCACGGCGTACTGATTTCCCGCCGGACCGACGTCCCGGCTGCCCCGGGAGGGACGCCGGGAGGGATCCGGCGAACACGTCGAACCGGTCCTGAGGCATCGCCGGGCCGATCGGACCGTCGGACCGATCGGCCGCTGGAACGGTCGGACCGGTCGGCCGTCGGAACGGTCGGACCGGTCAGGCCGCTGAACCGGTCGGAGGGGCTGAGGAGCCGTGGCGGTGGCGTCGGCGGAGCACGAGGTGCTGGTGTGGTGGGCCCGGTCGGGCGCCGCCCGGCCCGCGCTCCTCGGCCTGCTCGACTCCGTGGAGCGGGCCCGCCACGAGGCCACCGTCCTGCCGGCCGACAAGGCGCGCTTCCTGGTCGGGTGCGCGCTCAGCCGCGTCGCCCTCGGCGGACTGCTCGGCGTGCCTCCCGCCGCCGTCCCCCTGCGCCGCGTGTGCCCCCGCTGCGGTGGACCGCACGGCAAGGTGGAGCTGGCGGTGCCGCAGGGGTCGCCGTACGCGGACGTCGACTTCTCCGTCACCCACAGCGGCGAGGTGGTCGGCGTCGCGGTCTGCCGGGGAGCCGCCGTGGGGCTCGACGTGGAGGACGACGGAGTCCCTCTCGACGTGGACGCGGCGGCGCGCGCGGCACTCGGCGACGGCGAACTGAGAGCCCTGTACGCCCGCCCGGCCACCGGACGCCGTGCCGCCTTCCTGCGCACCTGGACCCGCAAGGAGGCCGTACTGAAGGCGCTCGGCACCGGCCTCCACGCGCCCTTGCGCGAGCTGGAGCTGTCCGCACCGGACGCCGCGCCGGCCGTCCTCGGCTGGCCCGGTCGGCTCGGCCCGCGTCCCGAGGTGAGCCTGGCGGACCTGACGGTCGCGGGGACGCGCACGGCGGCCGTCGCGGTGCTGGCGGGGGGCGGTGTACGGGTGGCCGTGCAGGCGGGATCCGCCCCCTGACGCCGGTCCTCCGGGGCGTCCCGGCCGCCCTCGACGGGAGGCCCCCGGAGCTTCGCCCCGGCAGGCGGAACATACGGCGCACAGCGAAAACCCTCCCTCGGGGCGAGGCCGGAGACGTGCGCCCCCGGCGGGACCCGAACCCGCGGCCGAGCACTCGGAAGGCGGCTGCCGGGATCACCGACACATGCCTTCCGACCTCGCGTTCCCCGGCTGACGACCACGGACGCGCGGCGCCTTCGACACGTATCCGGCACAGGGGCGGGCGACGCGCGTCGGCTGAAGCCGCGAACCCGGGGTATCCGCCTCAACATGCTTGCTCTGACTGCCTACCGCTCGTACCACGGCACAACGACCGTGTGGGCCTTCGTGGTTGCCATCCTCATCGGGCTGGTGGCGGCTTGGTACATCCGACACCGAAGGTAGGCGCGACACCCGCCGACCTGCTCTGTGACGGCCGACTCGCGCCCGTGCCCAGAGTCGTCTCCTCGGGAGGCTGCGGGCATTTGCGGTTCATCTCTGCGCTGACCTGCGCGAACGGTCACGGTGGGTCGCGCGGGGATGGGACGCCTGCACCGCGGTTCCCCGCTCGATCGGGCACGAGGGGGAACGGCACTCGAGGTGCGGCCTCATCCTCGGCAGGTCGATCAGGGGGTGGTGTCGGCATCGGCCCACCCGCTTTGCTCCCGTACTCCAGCCGTAGATCGTGATCGGGCTCGTGGGGGGGGGCGTGTGGCGGTGCTGCTCTACGCTGCCCTGCATGATCGCCAAGCTGCAGTGTGTGGTGTTGGACTGTGCCGATGTCGTCGCGCTGTCCGGGTTCTACCAGTCGCTTCTCGGCGGCACGGTGAACCAGCCGGATCCGCGCTGGTCGCTCGGCGACGACTGGACGACGCTCCACACGGACAGTGGGCTCGTGCTGGCCTTCCAGTGCGTGGACGAGTACCAGCCGCCGCGGTGGCCGGACCCCGCTCACCCTCAGCAGTTCCACCTCGACCTGGGGGTCGAGGACCTGGACCAGTCCCAGGAAGACGTCCTCCGTCTGGGCGCGACACTGCTCGACGCGGGGGACGGCACGCGGAGTTGGCGTGTCTTCGCGGATCCCGCAGGGCACCCGTTCTGTCTCGTCCGGGACTGACGGGAGACTCCGAAGGAGTGCGGCCACCGTTGATCATCGTGAGTCGCGTGGACGAACAATGTCCGCCGGGCATGGCGTAGCGCGCGCAAGCCCGCCCTGCCCCCGCACGTCTTCGAGTCGCCCACCGGCAGACGGGTGTACGACGCCCGGCACACGCGCCTCACCAAGTGGCTCGACGACGGGATCCCGCCCGCTCAGGTGGCCGAATGGGCCGGGAACGGCGTGCCGGTGCTGTTGGCCACCTACGCCCGGTGCGTCGAGGGGCGGCTCCCCGACCTGAAACGGCGCCTGGAGACCGCGGGAGATCTCCCCGAGCCGCCCGGCACGGGCTGAGGCTCCTCGCCCAGAGCTCCACCGAAGACTTCGACACGTATGCGACACGGCCACCCGCGAAAACCTGGTGGCAGCCGGACGGCTCCGGACCCTCCCCATGATCGTCGGGGGAGGGGCCGGGGCTTCGTCGTTTCGGGTGAAACATGCTCTGGCCAGCAAAAATGCCCTCCCGAGGGGAGGGCGGAGACTTGCGCCCCCGGCAGGACTCGAACCTGCGGCCAAGCGCTTAGAAGGTGCGCGGGTCCAAGCGATGTGCTGACCTGCGTGTTCGCAGGTCACCCACGGACGAAAATCGTCAAAGCGCTTGCTGTCGATTCCGGGATGCCTGCTCGATGGTCGTCTCGGGCAATGAAAGCGCGTGCCGTCGGCCGGAGCGAGGGCGTTCGACAGCGGTGACGCCGCAACAACCACACCGTGAGGTACTTAGGTACTATGGTAACGGAGGTGTTGACCATGACGACGGCAGCGAAGCCGGTACGCCAGTCCCCGCTGAAGGTGGACCCGGCGACGGACAAACTGATCAGCCAGGGCGCTCATTTTCTGGGGCTGACGAAGAAGGACCTGGTGGCCGAGGCGGTCCGGGCATATCTGGAGCAGCGCCGTGAGGATCTGCGGTCCGGGATGGTGGAGGCCCTCAGTGTGCTGGATGGGTCGCTGAAATCGGATGTGATGCTGCTGACCGGACTGACCGCGGAGGAGATCGACGCGGTCGGGGGAATCGAGGAATGAACGGGCCCGGCCCGCTGCGCCCGGCCCGCCCGACACTGCGCTGCTTACGCGAGGATCTGTGCCTCGCGGTGCCGCCGGTCACGGTGCCGCTGGACGAGATCGACCACCCGGTGCTGGCCAAGGCGTCCGAGCAGTTCGCGGACGAGGACGGCAAGCACGAACGCATCCGGTCCGTGGACGACCAAGTGTTGTTCAAGGTCAAGGTGCAGCGATGGCGCGGCGCGGTATGGCTGGACGCCGATCTGCCGTGGCTGGTCGCGGCGGGGCGCCGCGAGGACGGCTCGGGCGATGACTTCTATGCAGCTCTGGAGGCCGACGGTCGCGCCGTCCGGGCTCGCTACAACGCGGAGCATTCCGACGGGCTGAAGACCGCGACGCACACCGCTCACCTCCTGCCCGGACGTGAGGATCACGTCCGGTACCGCGCCGAGGCCGGCGTCCGCTTCGTGCGCCGCCTGCGGGCGACTCTGCTGGACCTGGCGCACGCCACACTGCGCGACGGCCGTGAGCACACACGCGAGTTCGACACCTTCACCCTTGGCCTCCAGGTGCGTGCGGACGACGGCCATGAGACCTACCTCGCCGTCCGGATCACCGGCTCCGTACCGCCGAACCTGACTGTGCTCATCCTGCGCAACGTCCCCGGCTGCGAGGCTGAGGGCTGGTATCCGGAGTACGCCCTGCCGGAGCGGGACCTGCTCCCGGCCGAACAGGCGTGGTCCAACCTCATGGACCCGCGCGCGGCTGCGTAGGTGCTGGACGGGGAGCGGTAGCCAGACATCCGTCAGTTCGAAACGCAACCCCACCTCAGGGTCTGCAGCCGCCATCGTGGGCAGTCAAGGCGCTTGCTCCCGCGGCTATGGGTATTTGGAAAAGAAAGAACCCCTCGTTGCGTTTCCGCAGGTGAGAGGCTATATGCGCCCCCGGCAGGACTCGAACCTGCGGCCAAGCGCTTAGAAGGCGCCTGCTCTATCCACTGAGCTACGGGGGCCGGTTGTGGTGGCCTCGTACCCGGTGCCCGGGTGCGGGCCGATCCGTGACGTTGCCGGGGACAAGGATAGGGCTCCCGGTTCCTCGTCCCGAATGCTTCGCCTCCGTGGCTCGATGTGGAGGTTCAGTGAAGCGGTCCTGATAATCGCAGGCAGGTACGAATCGTGCACCGCTTTTGGCGTCTGGAGCACCGGGTGTTGTGCACTCGTTATGCCTACGCTGCGCCTCTGTCCCGGTCGTACCTTCCGTCCCTTGTGTCTCATCGGCGCGCAGGCATGTCCATATGCTTCATAAATCCCCCGAAATTAGGCATTCTTCGCATGTGGTGACCTTGGACGTACGGCCTCAGCTGCTCAACGCACTCTCCGCCCTGCGCGAACGTGTCGCCGCCGCGCGATTCCCGCTGCCCCTGGCGGGGGCGCCGCGCGCGCGTGCCAACCGCGACGAACTCCTCGCCCAGCTCGACGACTATCTGGTGCCCCGGCTGAGACAGCCCGAAGCGCCCTTGCTGGCCGTCGTGGGCGGATCCACCGGCGCCGGCAAGTCGACGCTCGTCAACTCCCTGGTGGGGCGGCGGGTCAGTGAGGCGGGCGTGCTGAGGCCGACCACCCGGACGCCGGTGCTGGTGTGCCACCCGGAGGACCATCACTGGTTCAGCGGCATGCGGGTGCTGCCCGACCTCACGCGCGTGTGGGTGCCCCATCAGGAGCCGTCGGAAGACCTGTTGCTGCCCGGCGAGGACGGCAGACGCCTGCTGCGCATCGAGACCGCGGAGACCCTTCCGCCCGGCCTCGCCCTCCTGGACGCGCCCGACGTCGACTCCCTGGTCGCCGACAACCGCGTCCTGGCCGCCGAACTCATCTGCGCCGCCGACATCTGGGTCATGGTCACCACCGCCGCACGGTACGCCGACGCCGTGCCCTGGTATCTCCTGCGCACCGCCAAGGAGTACGACGCGACGCTCGTCAGCGTCCTCGACCGCGTGCCCCACCAGGTCGTCTCCGAGGTGTCCCGCCAGTACGGCGCTCTGCTCACCAAGGCCGGCCTGGGCCACGTACCGCGCTTCACCGTGCCCGAACTGCCCGAGTCCGCCTGGGGCGGAGGCCTGCTTCCGGCCACCGCGGTGGCCCCGTTGCGCGCCTGGCTCATCCACCACGCCCAGGACCGCGCCGCCCGCCACGACGTGATGGCCCGCACGGCCTACGGCGTCCTCGACTCGCTCAATTCCCGGATGCCCGAACTGGCCGGCGCCGCGGCCGCGCAGTACGCGGCCGCACTGCGGCTGACCTCGGCCGTCGACGGGGCGTACGACAGCGAATACGCGCGCGTGCGAGGCCGGTTGCAGAGCGGTGCCGTGCTCGCCGGCGACGCCCTCAAGCGCTGGCGGGCCTTCCCGCTGGACTGCACTGCCGGGGAGCTGCTCGACGCCCTCGTGGAGAGCCTGGCCGCGCTCCTGCTGTGCGCCGTCACCGCGGCCGACGAGCGGGTCGACGAGGCCTGGCGCCGCGAACCGGCCGCGGACGCCCCGGAGCTGCTCGACGACGACGACGCCCTGGAGACCGCCGAACACCGCATCGGCATGGCCGTACGGCGTTGGCGGCGCGAGCTGGAGGAGTACGCCGAGGACGAGGTGCGCCACCTCGAACGCGGTGCCGCACTCGACCCCGAACTCGTCGCTGCCCTCGTCGCCACCGCCCTGCTGGGCGGCCGCAGGGCCCGATCGGCGGGCGAGGGGCTCGCCGAGCGGATCGGCGCCCACGGCGCGCTGCGGCTGCGCGACCGGGGCGGGCGGCTGCTCGCCGAACACCTCGATCGCGTCATGCACAACGAACGCGAGCGCCGGCTCGCACCGCTCGACGGACTCGACGTCCACGCCGAACCCCAGGCCGAACTCATCGCCGCGCTGTCCGTACTACAGAAGGAGAGGTGACCGGTGACCGCCGTCACGAACCAGGACCACACCGACCACACCGACCACACGGGCCGCACGAATCACACCGACCACACCGACCACACCGACCACATCAACCACGCCGACCGCACCGGCCGCACGAATCACAAGGACGACACGGGTCACGCGGATCATGGAGAACTCGCCGTGTGCGAGAGGGGCGGGAGTCCGGAACGGGCCGACGGTGGGGGAGGGACGCGGGAGCGGGAGTCCGGGCGGGGCGAGGGAGACGGTTCCTCGAGCGGTGCCGGTGCCGGTGCCGGACGGTCCGCTCACGCGCCCGACGACGTACGGCCGTCGGGCGGGACCGAAGGACGGCCTGCCCCGGACGCGGCCGAGGAAGAACACTCCGCTGGGGCGGCGAGAGGGGACCGGTGTGCGGGCGCGGCCGAGGGAGTCGTCTCCGGGGACGGTGAGGGCGGAGAAGACCGAGAGGCCGGAAAGGGCAGGGGGGTGGACGACTCTTCCGCGAAGGCGGTGGAGGGCGGCTCCGGGGGCTTCCCGACGCCCGTCGAAGCGGGCGACCGTGACGCGGCCGACCGCCCGGCGCGAGCGCGCGAGACCGACGAGTCCACGGGCGGTCGGCCCGGGGCCGGGCCCGAGGCCGGGGCGCCGGGTGCGCGAGAGGAGGACGGTCCTCCCACGCGGGTGCGGGACGAGGCGCGGGACCAGAGGGCTGCCGCACCCGCACGCAAGGGCGACCGTTCCTCGCACGGCCGGTCCAAGGCCGAAGCCGTCCCCCACACGCGCGTGCGGGACAGGCCGCGGAGCGAGGACGGCCCCGCGCCCGGGAGCGAGGACGGTCCCGCGCGTGAGAGCAAGGCCGGCCTCGCGCGCGTGCCGGACGGCGAACGCTCCCGGCGCTCGTCCGGCACCGACCGTCCCGCGCACCCGTCGGAGACCGGGGCTCCCGCGCGCGGCCAGGGCGGCCGGGGAAGGGACGGTGGCGCCCGCCCTCCGCAGGAGGACCCCGGTTCCGGTGAGCCCTGGGGCGACGGCCTCATCGCGCGCCGCGTGAACGAGACCACCGCCGCCGAGCAGGCCGCCGCCGCCCTGGAGATCCGGTCCGGCAACGCCCAGGCCGCCGCGGCCCCCCTGGCCTACGACGGCCACCTGCGCTCCCGGCTCGACGCGCTGCGGGAACTGGTGGGGCTCTCCCGCGCGCGGCTCGACAGCAGGACCCTCTCCGAGGCGAGCCGGGTCCTCGACGAGGCGACCGTCCGGCGCAGGCTCTCCGGACAGCACACCGTGGTCGCCATCGCCGGGGCCACCGGCAGCGGCAAGTCCCAGTTGTTCAACGCCCTCGCCGGGGTGACCATCTCGGAGACGGGCGTACGACGGCCCACCACCGCCGCCCCCATCGCGTGCAGTTGGAGCGACGGCGCGGCGGGCCTGATCGACCGGCTCGGCATCCCGGGCCGGCTGCGCCGCCGCCCCGTGCAGAGCGCGGACGCCGAGGCCCAGCTGCGCGGACTCGTCCTGGTGGACCTCCCCGACCACGACTCGGCCGCCGTGCAGCACCGTGAGCAGGTCGACCGCGTCCTCGCCCTCGTGGACGCCGTCGTCTGGGTCGTCGACCCGGAGAAGTACGCCGACGCCGTGCTCCACGAGCGCTATCTGCGGCCCATGGCCGGTCACGCGGAGGTCATGTTCGTCGTCCTGAACCAGGTCGACCGACTGCCGGGCGAGGCCGCCGAGATGGTCCTCGACGACCTGCGGCGGCTGCTGGACGAGGACGGCGTCGCCCTCGGCGAGTACGGCGAACCGGGCGCGACCGTGCTCGCGCTGTCCGCGCTCACCGGCGACGGCGTCGGGGAACTGCGCGAACTGCTCGGCCAGTTCGTCGCGGAGCGCGGTGCCGCGGCGCGGCGCGTCTCGGCCGACGTCGACGCCGCCGGTCTGCGGCTGCGCCCCGTCTACGCGACGACGCGGCGCACCGGCCTGAGCGAGGAGGCGCGGGACGACTTCGCCGCCCGGCTCGCGGACGCGGTGGGCGCCACGGCCGCGGGCGAGGCCGCCGAACGCGCCTGGCTGCGCAATGCCAACCGCGCGTGCGGGACGCCGTGGCTGCGACTGTGGCGGTGGTACCAGGACCGCGGCGATCCCCCCACCGGCAGCGTCCGGGTCCGCTCGCAGACCGACGAGGAGGCCACCGCGCGGCAGCGCGTGGAGCAGGCGGTGCGCACGGTGTCGGAGCGGGCCTCGGCGGGGCTGCCCGCGCCGTGGGCGCAGGCGGTGCGGGAGGCCGCCGTACGCGGTGCGCAGGGGCTGTCCGAGGCGCTGGACGAGCTGACCGCGCGGGCCGGGGTACCGGAGGGGCGTCCGCCGCGGCCGGGCTGGTGGCCGGTGGCCGTGCTGGCGCAGGCGTCCATGACGGTCCTGCAGGTCCTCGGCGGACTGTGGCTGGTCGGCCAGATCGCCGGGGTCATGTCACCGAACCTGGGAGTGCCGGTGCTGCTGATGGTGGCCGGCATCGTCGGCGGCCCGCTGGTGGAGTGGAGTTGCCGGATCGCGGCCCGCGGCCCCGCACGCAGATACGGCCAGGACGCGGAACGGTGCCTGCGGGAGGCCGCCGCCGGGTGCGGCAGGGCAAGGGTCCTGGACCCCGTGGCCGCCGAGCTGCTGCGGTACCGGGAGGTGCGGGAGCAGTACGGCAGGGTGATGGACGCACAGGCGCCGGCCAGGTGAGAAGAGGGGAACGGGTGGATGCGGGCCGGGACGCCGATCCGGGGGCGGCGCGACGCGGACACCCCGTCCGGGTGACGGCTTTCTCCCCAGGCGGCCGGTGATCCACAGCGCTCGGCGGGCTCGGCCCGGCGGAGGCAGTCTGATGGCGCGGCGACCGTGGCGAAGCGGTCGTGGCGACGGTGGCGGTGAGCGGCTCGGGGCGCATGCCTCGCGGCCGCCGCCGCCCCGGCAGACGCAGCCGTACGGGACGGGCCCGTACGCGTATCCGCCCGGCGTCGACGCCCGGGTGAAGGAGGGGTCCTCGATGAACGAGACGATGGTCTGCGCGGTGGGGAACGTGGCGACGCAACCGGTGTACCGGGAGCTGCCGGGGGGACCGTCGGCGAGGTTCCGGCTGGCGGTGACCTCGCGGTACTGGGACCGGGAGAAGAACATCTGGGCCGACGGCCACACCAACTTCTTCACGGTGTGGGCCAACCGGCAGTTGGCGGCGAACGCCGCCGCCTCGCTGAACGTGGGCGAAGCGGTGATCGTGCAGGGCCGGCTGAAGGTGCGCGCCGAAGCACGGGAGGGACAGAACCGGACGTCGGCCGACATCGACGCCGTGGCGATCGGCCACGACCTCGCCCGCGGCACCTCCGCCTTCCGCCGCGCGGCCAGGCCCGAGCCGGCCACCGGGGCCGCGGCGGCCGGCGCACCCGCCCGGCCGGAACCCGACTGGGAGACCCCGGCGGGGCGGTCCGCGGCGGAGCCGGCACCACCGCGGCGACGCGAGCCTGCGGCCGTGACCTGATGTCAGGGAGCTTGCCGCTCCGACCGGTCGGCGGCTTATCGGCGGATGTGACCGGAAGTGACGGGTTGATTTGTCGATAAGCCCTGCCCGGACACGATCTTGGGGATAACGATTCCGAGTCGGATCACCCATCGGGCGACCGGACCGGGAAGGCCGGTGCGTCGGCCTCTTTAGGATGCCGAAATGGCTCACGGGGCTTCTGATTCTGCTGGTGGGACCCGTCCCCCCACATCAACGGGTCCTGCTGGAAGGGAAATTACGTGATTTCTTCGTTCTCCGTGCCGTTCGGGCACGGACGGGGCGCGGTGCGCCTCGCGGCAGGGGCGCTCGTGTCCGGACTCGTCGTCGCCGGGGTCCTCGCCACCGCGGGCCCGGCCGCCGCCGAGACCGAGGCACGGACCCAGGGCGGGGCGACGGCCACGATGGGCGGCCTCAAGACGTACGGGGCCGCCGTGCTGCACGACGAGAGCGGGGACCAGGAGGTCTCGGCGGGCCTGTTCGAGATGTCCGTCGAGGGCGGCGGCACCCTCCAGACCTACTGCGTCGACCTCCACAACCCCACGCAGAAGGACGCCAAGTACCAGGAGACCGCCTGGAGCGGCACCTCACTGGCCGTCAACAAGGACGCCGGCCGCGTCCGCTGGATCCTGCAGAACTCCTACCCCCAGGTCAACGACCTGGCGACGCTGGCCAAGAAGGCCGGTATCGCCGGGGGCCTCACCGAGCAGGACGCGGCGGCCGGCACCCAGGTGGCGATCTGGCGCTACTCGGACGGCGCGGACGTCGACGCCGTCGACCCGCAGGCCGAACGGCTCGCGGACTACCTGCAGAAGGCCGCCCGTGCCGTGGCGGAACCCCAGGCCTCGCTGACCCTCGACGGTGCCGCGGTCTCCGGCCGCCCCGGCGGACTGCTCGGCCCGGTCACCGTGCGCACCGGCGCGAGCGCCGTGACGGTGTCACCGCCGATGGACTCGGCCACCACCGGTGTCCGGATCGTCGGCAAGGACGGTGAGCCCGTCACCTCCGCGCAGGACGGCAGCGAGCTGTTCTTCGACGTGCCCGCCGACACCGCGGACGGCGCCGCGGAGCTGACCGTCCAGGCCTCCACCACCGTCCCCGTCGGCCGCGCCTTCACCTCCGAGAGCCGCAGCCAGACCCAGATCCTGGCCGGGTCGAGCGAGTCGACCGTCTCCGCGACGGCGTCCGCGACCTGGGCCGGGACGGGCGCGGTACCGGCCCTCTCCGCGGCGAAGGACTGCACGAAGAACGGCCTCGACCTCACCGCGGCCAACCAGGGTGACCAGGCCTTCGCCTTCGAACTGATGGGCGTGCAGCACAGCATCCCCGCCGGCGCGTCCCGGACGGTGACGATCCCCCTCCAGGAGGATCAGGCCTACGACTTCACCATCACGGGCCCGCAGGGCATCCAGAGCCGCTTCACCGGCGTCCTCGACTGCCGCACCAGAGCCGCCGAGTCGGACCTGACCACCCAGACGCTCGCCGAACCGAGTCCGGCCACGGTGGGCGGCACCGCGTCCTCGGGCACCGACCTCGCCCAGACGGGCGGCTCCGACCTCACCCCCCTGATCGCGGGCACCGCGATCGGCCTGGTCGTCATCGGCGGCACGGTCCTGGTCCTCGTGGGCCGCAAGGAGAACCAGGCACGGGGCTGAGAAGGCGCCGGGATCCCTCGGGACTCCGAACAGGGCCACGAAGCGTGGAGGGAGACGTGTTCCCACCGCGGTCCTCGCGGCCCGCCGGACGCCGCCTCCTCCGGCCGACGGCACCGGCAGTGCAGCCGGCACCGGAGCCGGCACCGGAGCCGGCACCGGAGCCGGTACCGGTGGAAGCCGGACCGGACGACACGCGTCCGGCCACCGGCGGACCCGAAGTTCTCACGAGCGGCCCGCCGCTGACGATGACCATCCATGCCGCCCGCCGCTCCACCATGCGGTCACCGTCGACCTTGAAGACGGTCGTGACGCCGCGCTCGGCCAGCCACTCCATCAGTTCGAGCATGTCCACTCGCACCCCTCCCTGAGAGGTCGTTCCATCGCCAGGGAGCGGGCCCTGGGCCGTCCCTGGGCCGTCCGAGGTCGACCGACGCTGACAGACGGCACCCACGGGTGACCACCCCACCCGGCTCTGGCCTGGGGTCCCACGGATGATCTGCCCCACTGGACGTGTCATGCCTGCACCCGGAGAACTGAGATGACGTGCGCCAGGACGACGCTGTCGGCGTAATCGCCGATGTGGCTTGGGGAGACGGCTACAGGGCGCGGCGTCGGGCTCAGGAGATGATGACGACCTTGCCGCGGATCCGGCCGGCTTCGCCGAGGCGGTGGACGTCCGCGAGGTCGGCCAGCGGGCGTGATGCGCTGATGTCGAGTGCGACCTCACCCGCAGGCCAGGCCCAGCCACCAGTCGGGCGCCACGGGGCCGGGGCTTGCCAGGGCCAGCACGGCATACGCGGCGGCCCCGGCGATGGACGTGGTGAAGGTCGTGGCGAGCGTGGCCGGTGCGATACGAGCCATCGGCATGCCGCGCGCGGCGAGGACGGGTCCGAGCAGGGAACCGCCGCCGATCCCGTGGATTCCGCCCACCGTTCCGACCATCAGGGCGAGGGCCGCGAGGGCGGGGGCTGACGGTTCAGCCGCTTCGGGACGCTGCCGATCCGGGCGCAGTGTGCGCAGGCACAGCCACGTGCCGAGTGGCGGAAGGAGAGCGGCGACCAGCAGCCGGAAGACGCCCGGGCCGGGGAGGGCGAAGACGCGGACGGCGGCGCCGGCGATGACGCCGGCAGCCCGAACAGGATCCGGGCCGGGGTCAGTGGCCCGAAGCGGTTGTCCAAGGAGCCCTTCAGCGCGGTCTCCAGGTCCCGTCGCACACTGACCAGACCGCTCCGGCTGCGCTTGAACATGATCGTCCGGATCAGCGAGAGGTCGAACGGCAGCTGCCCATGCTCGCCGATGTGGATGATCGGTTTGCCCGTCAGGCGCCGGATCCCCAGCTCGTAGGTGACGTTCGCGTTG
This sequence comes from Streptomyces sp. NPDC031554, assembly GCF_055580685.1. NCBI lineage: Bacteria > Bacillati > Actinomycetota > Actinomycetes > Kitasatosporales > Streptomycetaceae > Streptomyces > Streptomyces sp. NPDC031554. The sequence goes on from NZ_JBVIKX010000005.1 coordinate 343,869, forward strand.
CCCCCGGTGAGGTCGGCGATCACGATGTCGTCCTGCAGCACGTGGCGGCAGATCCGCTCGGTGATCTCACCCGTGTCGGCGATCCCGTCGGCCCTGACCGGGACGATGCCGTGCCTGGCACAGGCGGGCAGGATCACCTTCTCGTAGATCTCCAGGTTCTCCTCGTACGCCAGGAGTTCCGGGCTCCCGTCCGGGGCGTGTTCATCGCCGATAGGCGCGATGACGAAGCAGGTCGTCATCGGCGTTTCCTCGGGCTTCGGCTCGGCGACGGCCGCGATGCTCATGCGTAGTCCTCCGTTACGGAATCGCGCTGTTCCTGGAAGTCGGCACCGGCTCGCAGATCAGCCGGGTAGATGGGGCGCTCCTCGATCCCGAGCACCCGCAGCAGGTCGGCGGTGGGAATCCGGTACTGCCACCCTGGTCGAGTCCAAGTGCCTTCCCGACCAGGGAATCAGGCCCGGATTCGAGCGGAAAGAGCGTGTGGATGGCAACGACGTGGTGCGTGTGCATGGTGCGGCGCATCGTGGCAAGGGCCTCCGACGGTCTCCCTAGGTGTTTGTGCGGGGCGGCATCAGGCGGTTCGATTCTCGTCATCCGCTCTTTGATGAAGGCCCCGGTCAGCGACCAGGGCCTTTCTTGCGTTCGGGGCCGGCACGAGGTGTGGAGGCTGTGGGGACGGCTGGAACCACGGGGTTGCCGCCGAGCGTGGTCTTCCAGCGTGTGCAGAAGCACGGCCGCGGCCGTCCAGGCTTGGGGGGAATCCCGAGCAAGCAGGTGCATACTCCAGTATGCTGGACTTGTGTCTTCGACGACTCGCATCACCGTCACGCTCCCCAGCGACCAGGTGGCGGAGCTCCGCAAGCTCACGGACAACGTCTCCGGCTATGTGGCGGAAGCCGTGGCCCGCCAGATCCGCCACCAGCTTCTGGGCGACGACCTTCGCCGGCATGAGGAAGAGCACGGAGGCTTCAGCGACGAGGAGCTCGCCGAGGCCCACTCGAAGATCTTCGGCGCCACCGGCTCCTCCGAGGGCGCGGACGCCGCGTGAGCGAGCGCATCGAAACCGTCGTCCTGGACTCGGAAGGGCTCTCCGCCTGGATCGCGCAGGACCGCAAGCTCCTCGCGATGCTTCAGGTCTTCTACGACATGGGAGCCGACCTGGTGATCGGGGCGAACACCATCGTGGAAGTAGCCCACTCCCGTACCGACATGCCCCGCCTGAACTGGGCCCTGTCCCGTGTCAAGGTGGAGCCCGTCACCGAGCAGGCGGCGAAAGCGGCGGCTGAGCTCCTCAAAGGCGCCGGGCTGCACGGGCACAAGTACGCCATTGACGCCACGGTCGCCGAGGTCGCGCTCCGTCAGCCGAAACCCGTCGCCCTGCTGACGTCCGACAGCGATGACATGACCAAGCTCTGCGGCAACCAAGTCCGCGTCATCCCCCTCTGACCAGTCGGCCCGCCCCGGAGCGCGCGTCGCACTGCCGGCTCTCGTGCCCCATCCGTGCCCGGCAGAGCGGACAACAGCGGTCGGATATGGCTCCCAGAGACCGGGAGCCATCCACCTGCCCCATCCGAAATCGCAGCTCAGATCCCCTTCAGCAACCCAAGCACCGTTGATTCCCGAGCTGAGGGCTTCGCTGGGCGATCAGCTCTGTTCTTTTTCACGGGCGCGGCCCGCGCGGCCGGCTCTGGTCGACGGCACAGGCGGCGTGGCTGAGGCCGGTGGGGGTGCGGCGAGGCACACGCGTGCCTGGTCGGTCGGCGCGCCCGCCGTCGTGGCCGGCTGTCGTCGGCTGAGGTTCGGGCCGGCCGCACCGTGGGGGTCCGTCGTCGGTCGACCGGCCGTCCGCGAGGATCAGCCCTGGGCCGTCTCTGGGCCGTCCGAGGTTCCCCGAGGCCACTCGACGGCGACCGTCAGTGACGGACCTCCCGCAGACGTCAGCACAGAACCGCAGGTCAGAGCCTCCTGCTGGATCGGGTTTCCCCCGAGGGGTAGCCGTCCGGCAAGATGGGGTGTATCTGCCCACTGCCAGAATTCAAGCTGCCGGACGGTTTCTCTTGGCTGAGTACATCTACACCATGCGCAAGACGCGCAAGGCGCACGGCGACAAGGTCATCCTTGACGACGTGACGCTGAGCTTCCTGCCCGGCGCGAAGATCGGTGTGGTCGGTCCGAACGGTGCCGGTAAGTCCACCGTTCTCAAGATCATGGCCGGGCTGGAGCAGCCGTCCAACGGTGACGCGTTCCTGTCGCCCGGCTACTCCGTCGGGATGCTGCTGCAGGAGCCGCCGCTCGACGAGTCCAAGACGGTCCTGGAGAACGTGCAGGACGGCGCCGCCGAGATCATGGGCAAGCTCAAGCGCTTCAACGAGGTGGCCGAGCTGATGGCGACCGACTACTCGGACGCGCTCATGGAGGAGATGGGCAAGCTCCAGGACGACCTGGACCACGCCAACGCGTGGGACCTGGACACCCAGCTCGAGCAGGCCATGGACGCCCTGGGCTGCCCGCCCGGCGACTGGCCGGTCACCAACCTCTCCGGTGGTGAGCGCCGCCGCGTCGCGCTCTGCAAGCTGCTGCTGGAGGCCCCCGACCTGCTGCTGCTCGACGAGCCCACCAACCACCTGGACGCCGAGTCCGTGCAGTGGCTGGAGCAGCACCTCGCCAAGTACACGGGCACCGTCGTCGCCGTCACCCACGACCGGTACTTCCTCGACAACGTGGCCGAGTGGATCCTGGAGCTCGACCGCGGACGCGCCCACCCCTACGAGGGCAACTACTCCACCTACCTCGACACCAAGGCGACCCGTCTGAAGGTCGAGGGCCAGAAGGACGCCAAGCGCGCCAAGCGGCTCAAGGAAGAGCTGGAGTGGGTGCGGTCCAACGCCAAGGGGCGTCAGGCCAAGTCCAAGGCCCGTCTCGCCCGGTACGAGGAGATGGCGGCCGAGGCCGACAAGATGCGGAAGCTGGACTTCGAGGAGATCCAGATCCCGCCGGGCCCCCGCCTGGGCAGCATCGTCGTCGAGGTCAACAACCTCAGCAAGGCCTTCGGCGAGAAGGTCCTCATCGACGACCTCTCCTTCACGCTGCCGCGCAACGGCATCGTCGGCGTCATCGGTCCGAACGGCGCCGGCAAGACCACCCTGTTCAAGATGATCCAGGGCCTGGAGGAGCCGGACTCCGGTTCGATCAAGGTCGGCGAGACCGTCAAGATCTCGTACGTCGACCAGAGCCGCGAGAGCATCGACCCGAAGAAGACGCTGTGGGCCGTCGTCTCCGACGAGCTGGACTACATCAACGTCGGCCAGGTCGAGATGCCCTCGCGGGCCTACGTCTCCGCGTTCGGCTTCAAGGGCCCGGACCAGCAGAAGCCGGCCGGCGTCCTGTCCGGCGGTGAGCGCAACCGCCTGAACCTCGCGCTCACCCTCAAGCAGGGCGGCAACCTGCTGCTCCTCGACGAGCCGACCAACGACCTCGACGTCGAGACCCTGTCCTCCCTCGAGAACGCGCTGCTCGAATTCCCGGGTGCGGCCGTGGTCGTCTCCCACGACCGGTGGTTCCTGGACCGGGTCGCCACGCACATCCTCGCCTACGAGGGTGACTCCAAGTGGTTCTGGTTCGAGGGCAACTACGAGTCGTACGAGAAGAACAAGATCGAGCGGCTCGGCCCGGACGCGGCCCGTCCGCACCGCGCCACCTACAAGAAGCTGACCCGGGGCTGATCCTTCTTGCGGCACATCTACCGCTGCCCGCTGCGCTGGGCGGACATGGACGCGTACGGCCACGTCAACAACGTGGTGTTCCTCCGTTATCTGGAGGAAGCCCGCATCGACTTCCTGTTCCGCCCGGACAAGGACTTCCAGCAGGGGTCCGTGGTGGCGCGCCACGAGATCGACTACAAGCGGCAGCTCGTCCACCGGCACCGGCCGGTGGACATCGAGCTGTGGATCACGCGGATACGCGCCGCGTCCTTCACCATCGCCTACGAGGTGAAGGACGGTGACCAGGTCTACGTCAGCGCGTCGACGGTGATCGTGCCGTTCGACTTCGCGGCGCAGCGGCCTCGCCGGATCACCGACGAGGAGCGCGAGTTCCTCGAGGAGTACCGGGACGACGACAAGGAGGCCGTCGCCGCATGACGGTGCTCCACCTCGCCGACGAGGGGGAGGCGGCGGATCTCGCGGCCTTCCTCTCCCGGCTGCTCCACTACGACCGCGCGGCGGCGGTCCGGCTCCAGGCGGCCAGCACCGCGCTGGCCGTCTTCGGGCGGCCGCCGTCCTTCGAGGTCCTCGCGGTCCGGGCGGTCCGGCTGGCGAAGCCCTACGAGAACGGCCTCGACGTCACGCTGGACGTGACCGTGTCGGCGGGGGAGCTGCTGGAGAGCGTCGACGGGGCGGCGGCCACGGCCGCCGTGCCCGCCGCGGTGACCGGGCCTCCGTGGGCGGGCGTGCTGCCGCCTCGCGGCGGCTGGGAGCCGCGGGCGGGCCTTCCGGCGCCGGACGGTCTGCGCGTGATGGTCGGCGCGGCGGTCGCGGAGTTCCGCCGCCGCACCGAGGAGCTGCCGGCCGAGCGCCGCACGCGCGCCGAACTCGACGGGATCGGGCGGGAGATCTGGTCCCGGACGGTCGGGGACACCGGACTGCCCGTGCGCGCGGTGCACGCGGCCCAGTCGCTGGGCTTCCTGCGGCCGGCCACCGCGGCCCGGGACACCGGGCTCTACTCCTCGGGAGCGTGGCTGCGGCTGCGGACGCCGTACGGCTCGGTGGCGGTACGGCGGGCCGGGCTCGGCGGCCTGGGCCTCAGCGTGAGCTGAGCACCCGCCCGCACCCCCGGCCCCGCCTCCCACGCGCGGACCCCGTGCGGCGGGATCAGTCCGCGGTGTTCACCATGGACGCCGCCGCGTACGTCAGGTAGTTCCACAGCGTCCGCTCGTGCTCCTCGGACAGCCCGAGCTCGTCCACCGCGTCCCGCATGTGCCGGAGCCAGGCGTCGTGCGCGGCCCGGTCCACGGTGAAGGGTGCGTGCCGCATCCGCAGCCGGGGGTGGCCGCGGTTCTCGCTGTACGTCGTGGGGCCGCCCCAGTACTGGATCAGGAACAGCGTGAGCCGCTCCTCGGCCGGGCCCAGGTCCTCCTCGGGATACATCGGCCGCAGGGACGGGTCCTGGGCCACTCCCTCGTAGAAACGGTGGACCAGTCGGCGGAAGGTGTCCTCCCCGCCGACCTGCTCGTAGAAGGTCTGCTCCTGAAGCGTGCCGCGCCGGATCTCTTTCACGTCCCCCATGTTCTCAGACCCGGGGACCGAGTACTCCAGCCCTAGGACCTCCCGGCACGGAGCCCCCGGGCGGAGGGCTTCGGGCACGGGGCTCCGGGCACGGGGCTTCGGGCACGGCTCCTCGGGCCGGCGGGCGCGGGCACTCGCCCCGCGGGCTCCCGCGCCGCACAGTGGACGTATGGCAGCGCATGTGCTCAGCAGGGAGCTGGAGGAGCTCGCCGCCTCCGAGCGGGCGGCGCTGGTGCGGGAGATCGAGGCGAGCGGGGCCTTCGCCGCCGATCCGGCCTGGCGGGAGGCCTTCGCCGTGGTGCCCCGCCACCTCTTCGTGCCGTACTACTACGCCGGCGGCGCGGGCGGGTACGAGCGGCGCTGGGGGGAGAGCGCCGATCCGCGGGCCCGCGAGCGGTGGGTGCGCGGCGTGTACGAGGACGTGCCGCTGGCCACCCGGCTGCGGGACGGGGAACTGCTCTCCTCGAGCAGCCAGCCCTCGCTGATGGCCGAGATGCTGGCCGAGCTGCGGGTGCGGGAGGGGGACCGGGTGCTGGAGATCGGCGCCGGCACGGGGTACAACGCGGCGCTGCTGTCGTGCCGGCTCGGGGACGAGCGGGTCACCACCGTGGACATCGATCCGGAGATCACCGAGTCCGCCCGGCGCCATCTCGCCGAGGCCGGCTACCGGCCGACCGTCGTCACCGGCGACGGCGCCCGCGGGGTTCCCGAACGCGCGCCCTTCGACCGGATCGTCGCGACCTGCGAGCTGGCGTCGGTACCACGGGCCTGGGTCGCCCAGTGCCGTCCCGGCGGCCGCGTCCTGGCCCCGCTGGCCACCGGGCTGCTCGCGCTGACGGTGGGGGAGGGCGGGCAGGCCGAGGGGAACTTCCTGCACACCCCCGCCTACTTCGTCCCGCTGCGCGGCACCGACCGGCCCGCGCCGGAGCCGGTCGCCCTCGGCGGGGTGCCGCCGGAAGCCAGGGAGAACGAGCTGTTCCGCTTCCTGCTGGCCCTCACCCGGGAGACCCTCGACCCCCAGGAGGCGTACGCGCTGTGGGAGCGCGAGGGCGGGCCCGGACGGCACCGGTACGGCGTCACCGTGGGCGGCGGGCGGATGTGGGCGTGGCTGGACGACCCGGAGGGACCGTACGCCTGGCCCCTCCCGGGGGCGTCGGGCCCGGGCCTCCTGGAGCCCTGACGGGCTCGGTGGTCCGGCGGGCCGGGTCCACGCCGGGACCCGGCCCCGCGGGACTCAGCCCCGCCGGATCGTGATCGTCGTCCAGGCGCCGACGTGGACGCGGTCGCCGTCCTGGAGGGGGACGGGCACGAAGGGCTGGATCGGCTCGTCGGAGCCGTTGACCGTGGTGCCGTTCGTCGAGTTCTGGTCGACGACGGCCCAGCCGCCGTCGGGCTGCTGCACCAGCACCGCGTGCTGGTGCGAGACGCCCGGGTCCTCCGGCGGCACCGACAGGTCGATGTCGGGGGTCTCACCGGTGGAGTGCCGGCGGCGGCCGATGGTGAGCTGGTCGCCGTCGAGCGTGCGCTGCTGCTCGGGGGAGTAGGCGGGCAGGTTCAGGCCCGCGGCCTCCGGTCCCGAGCGGTGCATCATCGCCATGAAGTACTCGCGGTCCGGGCCTATCGTCGCCGTCCAGGTCGCCGGCTGCTGCGGGAAGGCCTGGCCGGGCGGGGCCTGGTCACCTCCGGGCCGGGGGTAGCCGTAGCCGCCGTCCCGGTTGCCGCCGGGGCCGGTGTGGGACGGCGGGGAGAGCACCCAGTCGTCGTCACCGCCGCCGAAGGACGGACCGGACGGCTGCTGCGGCCGGCCGGTCCCCTGCGGGTAGCCGGCCGGGGCCTGCGGGCCGCCGGGCGGCTGGAACGCCTGCGGGGCGTGTCCCCCGGGGCCGCCGAAGCCGTCGGGACCACCGGGACCGCCCGGACCACCGGGGCCGCCAGGCTGCGGCGGGCCGCCGTAGCCGCCGCCCGGGCCGCCGGGGCCGGAGGGCTCGCGGGCGAAGGGGTCGGAGGACGGGTTCGCGGGGCCGGGGCGGCGCGCGAAGGGGTCGCCGGGGGCGCCGCCCGACGGGTCACGCCCGTAGGCACCCGCGGGTGATCCGCCGCCGGGGCCGCCGGGGCCGCCGGGGCCGCCGGGGCCCTGCCCCTGGCCGTGTCCTTGGCCGTGTCCCTGAGGTCCGCCGGGCGGACCGCCGAACGGCCGGCCGCCACCGGGACCGCCCGGACCACCAGGCCCACCGGGACCGCCAGGTCCACCGGGACCGCCCTGGCCGCCCTGCTCATGACCGAAGGGCCGACCGCCCCCCTGGCCCGGAGGCCGCGAGGGGTCGCCGCCGAACGGCGGGCCCGGCGGGATCGGCTCGGCGGGACGGTTCACCTGGGACGGACGGGAACTCTGGTAGTCGAACGCGTCGCTCCCGCCGAAGGACGGGGGCGGCGGCTGGAACCGCGCGTCAGGACCCGCTCCGGGGCCGCCGGGACCGCCGGGACCGCCGGGACCACCGGGTCTGCCGAATCCGCCGGGTCCACCCGGCCCGCCCGGTCCCCCGGGGCCGCCGGGCCCACCCGGTCCGCCGGGTCCCGGCGTGCGCGGGGCGGCGGGCGTGTACGAGGTCGCCGTGTTGGTCAGGAAGTTCCACCGGCACTCCTCGCAGAAGGGCGCGCCGCCCTCACGGGGCGTGCGGCACTGCGGGCACAGCTCCGGCTCGGCGTTCGGTGCCGCGGCCGGGTGCCGGCCGTCGGCGCCCGGCGGGGGCGGCGGGAAGCCGTAGCCGCCGGGCGGCGGGGGAGGGGGCGGAGGTACGGCACCGGCCATGCGGTGACCGCACACCTCGCACCAGTCGTCGGAACCCGACTGGTGTCCGTTCGGGCAGGTCGGCATGTCGGCGCGTCCCCCTTTCCTTCGGTGTTCCGCCGGCGTCCGCTAGGTCGCTCGGGTCACTTCTTTACACGAACAGTCTTTGTGGACCTGGTCTCGAGGGTCATCTCGTCCGCCTCCGCGACCTTCGCCTTCAATCGCACAGTACCTGTCGGCGCGTCGACCACGTCCACCACCTTCGCAAGCAGTTTCGCAGTATCCGCGTTCCCGGACACGCTCGCGAGCTGAACGGCCCGGCCCAGTTTGGCCGTTGCTCCATCCATATCGCCCGCTTTGCGCAGGTCCAGTCCCTGCTGGATGGCCCGGGCCAGTTCGGCCTGCCCGGTGTAGTGGGCGACCTGCGGGTCGATCGAGGTGGAGGCCGTCAGGTCGTCGGTCCACACGGCCCGTACGAGGCCCTGCGCGCCCAGGTTCCGCACCGTTCCCCCGGGCTCCGGGATCACCAGGGAGACGCGCGCGGCAAGCATCTCCTGGCCGATGCCGGCCGCCGGGACCTCGACGCACACGTGGTAGTCGCGGGACTCGTCGCCCCAGGAACCGGTGGGGTAGTCGCCGGAACGCGGGCCCGACTCGGTGCGTCTGCCGGTCAGTTCCTCGACCGTCGGCGCCACCTGCTTGACGAACCGGACGGCCGCGCCGGCCGGTGTCCACAGCCGCAGGGCGACGTCCGCGACCTCCTTGCCCATGGCCGTCTCCATCATCCGCGTGAAGTCGGCGGCGAGCCCGGCCGGGTCGGCGACGATGTCGGCGCTGCCGAGGAGGGCGGAGGCGATCCCTGTGACTTCTTTCACTTCCCAGTCGGTGCCCACACCGCGCGCGTCACAGGTGAACCGGCCCGCGCAGGACTCCAGCGCCGCCCTGAGGTCCTCGGACGACTCGTGCTCGTTGCGGCCGTCGGTGAGCAGGATGCCGTGCCGGATGGCGACGTCGGCGGTGGACAGCAGCCGGTCGGCCAGCCGCAGCCAGGTGCCGATGGCGGTGCCGCCGCCCGCGGTGAGCCGGCGCAGGGCCTGCTTGGCCTGCTCGCGGGTGACGGAGTCGGCCACCGCGAGGCGTCCGCCGCCCGGATAGACCTCCGTGGCCACGTGGGTTCCGCCGATCACCGAGAAGTGCACGCCGTCGCGGAGCGTGTCGACGGCGGCGGCCGTCGCGTCGCGCGCGTTGCGCATCTTGGCCGACGGGTAGTCCATCGAACCGGAGCAGTCGACCATGATCGCCACGGCGGCGGACGGGCCCTCGCCCGACGCGTACGGGTGGGGTGCCGCGACCCCGGTGCCGACGGTGCCGCCGCCGGTCGCGGTCACCGTCACGATCGCGTTGACCTCGCGGCCGCCCTCCGGCAGACAGGCGTTCTGGTAGACCTCCACCGCGAACTGCGGCACGTTCGACTTCGAGAAATTGGCCATGCCTTTTCCCTCCCCCTCGGAAACTCCCACGGCGCGTGGGGTGACGACATGGACGGACCGGTCCCCTCCGGTCCGCCTCCGTTCACCGCACACCGGCCGGCCCCGTGCCACGGGGCCGGCCGGCGCTCTGTCCGTGCCTGGCCTCAGGCCGATCCTGCCCCCTGCGCGGGGGCGGGGAACGGTACGACGGCCACTGTTACGTTGTCGTGGCCCCCGCCGTCCAGGGCGTGACCGACGAGAACCCGGGCGGCGTGCAGCGGGCGGGCGGCGGCGTCCGCGGGAAGCACCTCGGCCATCTCCCCGGCCCCCTCCGCGTAGTTCCACAGCCCGTCGGTGCACACGATCACCACGCCCGGCCGGTCCGGCTTGAACGCGGCGGTGTGCGGCTCCAGTTCGTAGGCGTCGGCGCCGAGCCAGCCGGTGATCGCGTGGGCGCGCTCGTCGGCGTAGGCCTCGGCCTCGTTCATCAGGCCCGCGGAGACCATCTGGGCGGCCCAGGAGTCGTCCTCGGTGAGCCGGGCGGGCGGTGAACCGCGGTCCTCCGGAACCCAGTAGACGCGGCTGTCGCCGACCCAGCCGACGACCAGCAGGCCCGCGGTGACGACCGCGCCGACCAGGGTGCAGGCGGGGGCGTTCTGGTGCGGGGCGTGCTCGCGGGCCGTGGCCGGCTCCCCGGCGAGCGCGTCGACCGCGTGCGAGGCGGCCACGATCGCCTCGTGCATGGCCTGCTGCGGGTGCGTGCCCTGCGGCAGGGCCGCCAGCAGGGTCCGTCCGGCGGCCCGGGCCGCGGCGTGCGAGGCGTCGTCGGGGCGGGTCGCGGAGGAGACGCCGTCGCAGACGACCGCCACCAGTGCCGGGCCGCCGTCGGGCAGCGTCGTGCGGCCGACGGTGAAGGAGTCCTCGTTGCGGTGGTGGCGCAGGCCGCGGTCGCTGACGGCGGCGACCGGGCCCGACTCCTGCTCCATGTGGTCGCGTTCCCGCGGCTGGGCGTGCCCGCAGTTCTCGCAGTACCCGTCGTCGTCCACCCGGCCCGCCCGGCAGGCCACGCACACCTTGACGACGGCCAGCCGCGGGTCCGGCGCCTGAAGGGGGTACTCCTCCGGCTCGGCGGGCCGGTCGAACCGGACCCCGGGCGCGGGAAGGCCGGCATCGGCGGCGGGAACGCCGGAGGCGGCGGCGGCCGGCGCCACCGGCCCGCCCGCCGGCACAGGGGCCGCCGCGACGGGCGCCGCGGCGGGCGCGGGCGGGGCCGCGGCAGGGGCGGCCGGCGGTCGCGGGGCCGCCGGGGGCGGCGCGCCGGCCGCACCCGGGCGCGGACCGGCGGCGCCCCGCGCGGCCGGCACCTCCGGCGTGTTCATGGTGAGCGTCGGAGTGTCCTGCGGGCGTGCCGGTACGACGGACAGCTCGGATCCGCACGCACCGCAGAAGCGGTCGCCCGCGTCGATCGGCTCCGCGCAGCTCGGACACGTGGGCAGGGCGGCCTGCCCGGAGATCTGGGACATCAACTACACCCACGTCCGGGGGCGGTAACGATTGGCACGTTCCACCAGGTCGATCCTCTCCTCGGCGCCGGTCGCCAGCCGGGCCAGCATGCGGTACGAACGCTCCAGTCCGAAGCGCAGCCCCCGCTCGTCCAGGTCGCTGCCGAGCAGCTCCCGCCGGGCACCGGGGCCGGTGCCGTCCCGGCCACCGGAGAGTACCCAGTCCAGCGCGCAGCCGAGGACCTCGGTGGACAGCTGCCCCCGGCGCTCGGGGTCCAGTCCGTAGGCGTCCAGCGCCTCGACCTGCGCCGCCGCGGCGGCGAGGTCCTCCTGGAAGGGTACGTCGGCCGCGGCCGCGGCCGCCGTCCGCTGCCGCAGCCGGGCGCGGACGGCCGCGACGCGGGCGGCGGTGTAGTGGATGGAGGACTCCGGCACCGACTCCAGCGTCCGTACGGCGCTCCGGCGGTCGCCCGCCGCGAGCTGGACGCGTGCCAGGCCGAACGCGGCGCTCACGAAGCCCGGGTCGGCCGACCACACCAGGCGGTAGTACTCGGCGGCGTTGTCCAGCTGGCCCAGCACCTCCGCGCACAGGCCGAGCGCCAGCTTCGGCGCCGGCTCGCCGGGGAAGGCGTCGTAGATCGCGTCGAAGGCGAGCGCGGCGCCCTCCCGGTCGTCGGTGACCAGCGAGGCCACGCCCCGGTACCACACGACCCGCCAGTCGTCGGGCCGTTCGCCCTCCAGCGCGGTCAGCGCCCGCAGGGCGGCCTCGAAGTCGTCGTTCTCCAGCCGGGCGCGGATCTCCCGCAGCCGGCTCTCCACCGACGGGGCCGGCGCGGCCGCGAGGGCGGCGATCAGCTCGGTGGGCGCGGTGGTCGGCAGACCGGTGAGGAGACCGGCGTTGGGGTCGGCGGGGTCGACGTGCGGGACCGGCAGGGCGAGTGCGGCGGCGGGTGCGGGGACGGGTCTGACCAGCCCCTCCGCGGCACCGCCGACGCCCGCCGGGACGGGGACGGTCGGGACGGTGCCCGCCGGGGCGCCCGCCGGGGCGGGGCCGGGCACGCGGGGTGAGGGCAGGAGCCCGGCCGTGCCGGTCCCGCCCGTCGGCGCGCCGTCCGGGGCGGCCGCGCGGCCCGGGCGCCGTCGGGACGTGACGGCCCGGGAGCCCAGCCGTGACACCTCCGCTGCCAGCGCCGGGAACAGCTCCGTGTCCGTGACCCGCACCTCGGGGCCGAACAGGGTGGACAGGGCGGGCCGGGCCCGCCCCGACTGGAGCGAGACGACCTCGCGCAGCACCCCGGTCAGCTGCTCGGCCATCTCCTGGGCGGAGGCGAACCGGCGGGCCGGGTCGGGGTCGGTGGCGCGGACCAGGAACCGGTAGAAGGACTCGTACCGGTGGAAGACCTCGATGGAGTCGGGGTCGGGCAGGCGGTCCGCGAAGGCCGTGGTGTAGCCCTGGAAGTCGAAGGTGAGCACCGCCAGGGTGCGGCCGACGGTGTAGAGGTCGCTGGCCACCGACGGGCCGACCTCCGCCACCTCCGGGGCCTGGTAGCCGACCGTGCCGTAGATCGCCGACTCGTCGTCGTCCATCCGGCGCACGGCGCCCATGTCGATGAGCTTGAGCTGGTCCTCGGTCTGGAGGGCGTTGTCGACCTTGAAGTCGCAGTACAGCAGGTTGCGGCCGTGCAGGTGGCCGAGGGCCTCCAGGGCCTCGATGCCGAAGGCGCAGGCCTGCTCCACCGGCAGCGGGTCGCGCCTGCCGTCGGGGGTGCGGCGGGCGTTGGCGATCTCCTTGAGGGACTTGCCGCCGACGTACTCCATGACGATGTACCCGTCCAGCGATCCGGTCCGCTGGTCGAGGTGCTCGACGAAGTTGTAGATCCGCACGATGTTGGCGTGCTCGATCTCGGCGAGGAAGCGCCGTTCGGAGATCGCCGCCGCCATCGCGTCCTGGTCGCCGGTGTCCAGCAGGCCCTTGAGGACCACCCAGCGGTCGGATACCGCCCGGTCGACGGCGAGGTAGACCCAGCCGAGGCCGCCGTGCGCCAGACAGCCCGCGACCTCGTACTGGCCGTGCACGACGTCGCCGCCGCGCAGCTTGGGGACGAAGGAGTAGGGGTGGCCGCACTTGGTGCAGAAGCCCTCCGTGCGGCCCTCGCGCTCACCGCGCGCCCGGCCCACCGGCGCGCCGCAGTCGGCGCGCGAGCAGAACCGCTTGCGCTCGGGCACCTGGGGATCGTCGAGGACCATCGCGCGCGGGTCGGGGCGCGGCACCTGCGGCACCGAGACCAGCCCCGCCCCGAGGCGGGCCCGCCCGGACGAGCCGGACGTGGAACCGGAGCCGCGCACCGACACCGAGCGGCCGCCGGCCGCGCCCGACAGCGACCGCGAGAGCCGTCCGGACACCGAGCGGCGCGACCTCGACGACTGCGAGGAGGTGCGCGCGCTGCGCGCGCTGGAGCGTGAACCCCCGCCCGCCGTGCCGCCGCCCGCCGTGCCTCCGCCCGCCGCGCTCCCGCCCGTCACGCCCCTGCCGTTGCGGGTCACGCCGGTCGGGGGTGAGCCGACCACGCCTCCCGCGGAGGGGGGAGCCCCGGACGCGACGACGGGGGCCAGACCGCAGGTGTCGCAGTACAGCTCGCCGCCGCCCACGTCCTCGTACGAGCCCTCGCAGCCCGGTCGCTGACACGTCTGCCCTGCCTGGCTCATGGCCTCTGCTCCCCCCTGTGGTCCTCGGGACCGCCCTGCTCGGGCACGCGCGGCGCGGCCAGCAGTTCGGCGGCCGCCCGCTGGTAGCGCAGGACGGCCTGTTCGGCGACGCGCAGGTCGCAGGGCGCGCTCCACAGCATCCGCCGGGCCGCGTCGTGGCGCTCGATGAGGAACGGGTCCTCGGCGAGTCCGTGCCGGGCGACCTTCGCCCGGTAGGCGTCGAGCCGGCCGCGCAGTTCCGCGCGCACCGCGAGCGGCGCGGTGACCGCGGTCAACGACTCGCGGGCGCGCAGCAGTTCGTCCTCGGCCCGCCGCTCCAGGGACTCCAGGAGCGGCGACAGGCGGTGCCACTGGGCGTGCCGGCGGTACTCGGCCGCCGTCGCCAGCTGCTCCTGGAGCACGGTCGGCGGGCCGCTGACGACCGGCACCTCGGTGGCGGCGATCTTCGCGAGCACCTCGCCGCGCGCGGTGCGCGCCTCGGCGAGGGTCCGGTCCGCGCGGCTGAGCACGTCCCGCAGCCGCACCAGCCGCTGCTCGGCGTCCTGACGGACCGTCAGCACGGCGTCGATCTCCCGGCGCACCTCCTCCAGGGCGCGCGCCTCGCGGTCGTACACCGTGGTGTCGGGGCGTCCGCCGCCCGGCGCCGAACTGCCCTGCGCGGGCACCCAGAACGCCAGCGGGTCGGAGATCACCCGCTCGCGCAGCGAGGCCAGGGTGCGGGTGATGCCCTCCAGGTCGTCGCCCGCCGGATGCTCGCCGGGGCGCACGCCCACGGAGTGCGCGAGCTGCCGGGTGCGCTGGAGTTCCGCGGCCAGGAGGTCTATCCGGGCGGGCAGCGCGGACCACACCGCGTCGGCGGCGACGACCATGTCCAGCGAGGACGCGTACAGCTCGTTCATCCGGTCGACGAGGGTGGCCAGCGAGAAGCTCTCGCTGAGCCTGCCGCCGCCGGTCAGGGCCGGCGCGTTCACCGCGGCGGCGGCCGGGCCGGCGACCGTGACGCACTCGCCGCGCAGCAGCTCCGTCAGCTCCGCCAGGTCCTCACGGCTGGACCAGCGGCGCCGCGCACGGACGTCCCGCGCCGAGCGCAACACGTCGGTGTACGCGTCGAAGTAGGTCCACAGCAGCGTGATCGACGCCTCCGCGGACGCCCAGCGCTCCTCGGTGACGCCGGTCAGCGCGGCGCCCTCGAGGAGCCTGCGGCCCGCGTGGTCCTGGAGGGCGAGGAGCGAGGTCTCGATCGCCTCGTGCTCCGCGCCGAGCCGCGCCAGCGCACGGTCGACCTCGTCCCGGTCCATCACCGGCCCGGGGGGTCCCGTGACGCCCATCGATCACCTCTCGTCGCTGTGTCTTCGTCCCCTGCCCGGTCCGCCGTCCGCCCCGCCGTCCCGTCAACTCGTGCGCAGGTACTGCGGCGCGGGCGGCACCGACGTCGCCGGATCCGTACCCAGTGTGGCCGACAGCCAGGCGGCGTACGACTGCCGCCAGCCGTTCGCCCGGTACGCCACCAGGATCTGGTTGACCCGGCGTACCAGGTCGTCCGCGTCCTCGTTCATCGCCACGCCGTAGTACTCGGTCGTGAACGCGGCGCCCTTGAGTTCCACCGTCGGGTCCTGCGCGGCCTGGCTCGCCGCCAGCGCCCCGTCGGTGACGACGGCGTCGACCTCGCCGAGCTGCAGCCGCACCAGGCAGTCCAGTTGGTTGGGGACGGTGGTGGAGACGTCGGTGGTCGCGGGCAGCCTCCCGGCCTTCACGTCGTCGGTCAGCCGGGTGTTGGCGGTCGAACCGGCCGCCGTGCAGATCCGCTTCCCCGCCAGCGTGCCGTCGTAGCCCGTGACGGTCGACGTCTTGGGGGCGAGGACCTGCTGGCCCGTCCTGAAGTACGGCGCGGAGAACGCGACGTCCTCGATCCGGTCGCAGGTGATCGTCATCGTGCGGACCACCATGTCGACCCGGCCCTCCTGGACGGCCGGGATGCGCTGGTTGGTCGGGATCGCCTTGAACTGGACGGCGTCGCGGTCGCCCA
Organism: Streptomyces sp. NPDC031554; assembly: GCF_055580685.1. NCBI lineage: Bacteria > Bacillati > Actinomycetota > Actinomycetes > Kitasatosporales > Streptomycetaceae > Streptomyces > Streptomyces sp. NPDC031554. The sequence continues at coordinate 359,642 of NZ_JBVIKX010000005.1, forward strand.
GGACGTCCTCGGCGATCCGCCGCACGAGGTCGATGTCGAAACCCTCCAGCGCGGCACCGGTGTTGTTGGGGTCGCGGTAGCCCCAGCGGTAGCTGTTCTGGTCGACGCCGACGATCAGCTTGCGCTTCTCGCCGGTACGGGCCTTGATCGCGGCGATCGTCGGACCGTCCGCGGCCGACGGCGCCAGCGTCTGCTTCTCCGGCGCCTCGCACGTCGAGTCCGCCGCCGGGCGGCCCGCGGCGACCCCCGGGCCACCGGTGCCGGTGCTGCCGTCGCCCTTCGCCTGGGTCCGGGGCAGCAGCAGCACGAACGCCAGGGCGAGGACGCAGACGACCGCCATCGCGCCCACCCCGCCCCAGCCCCGCAGACCGGCCCGTATCCGTCGCGCACGCATCGTCACGCCCCCTCTCACCGGTACTCCGACAGCCTGCGGCCGATGCCGAGGACCGCGCCCGCCGCCGCCAGGACGGCGAGGACGGCCGCGCCCGGCGGCAGCCCGCCCATCGCGTCCAGGCCGTCGCCGGCCGCCTGCCGGAACTCGTGCCGCTCGTGGTCGAGCGCGCTCGCCAGGCTGGCGTCGACGCCGTCGAAGCACTCGCCGGTCGCGCCCTTCGCGCCGATCACCAGGGCCAGCGCCTGCTCGTAGTTGCCGTTGTCGTCCTGGGCGCGGGCCGCGGTGTGGCGCTTTCGCCACTCCGCCATGGCGCTCTCCGCCGTCGCCACCGGTTTCCCGCCCGCCGGGTCGTCGGCGAGTCCCGCCGCCGCCGCGAGGCCCTTGCCGAGGGCGGCCATCTCCTCGGTGAAGTCGTGGTCGTAGGCGTCGACCGTCGTGTCGCCGGCCTTCACGGTCTCGGCGCCGCGGGCCACCAGGGTGAGGTTCTCGTTGCCGCGCGCCTTCAGCGAGGCGATGCGGGCGTCGTGCAGGACGTTGAGGGAACGGACGCCGTGTTCGTAGGAGTCGTTCAGCTGCGCGCGGGCCACGCTGTGGCCGACGACCAGCCACAGCAGCACGACGGCGGACGCCGCGGACGCCGCGACCATGCCGTGGTTCAGCACCCGGTTCGTACGGCGGTAGTCGCGGTGCTGCGCCCAGGCGAGGGCGGCCAGCGCGAGGACGCCGAGGGCGATCGCCGCCCACGGGTAGGGCTTCGCCGCCGCGTAGTCGTCCTCGAGGCGCTGGTTCTCCCTCTCGTACAGGTCCTCGGCGGCCGGGAGCATCTCGTCCTGCATCTTCTGGTTGGCGTAGCGCAGGTACGCGCCGCCCACCGGGAAGCCCTGCCGGTTGTAGGTGCGGGCGCGCTCGACGAGGCCCTTGTACTCCGGGAGCAGCGTGTTGAGCTTCGTGATCGCCGCGGTGGAGGGGGAACCGGCGTCCGCGTTGTTCGCCGCGGTGACGAGCTTCGCGGCGGCCGTGTCGATGTCGTCCTCGTAGCGCTCGCGCGACGCGGCGCTCTCCTGACCGCCCGCCAGGAAGCCGCCGGCCGCCGCCGTGTTGGCGTCGGCGAGCGAACGGTAGATGTCCGCCGCGGCCGAGCTGAGCGGCTGGCTCTTGTGCAGCACGTCGTCGGCGGCGGCCGCGCGGTCGCTCGTCTGCCAGGCGGTGACGGCGCCGAAGGCGACGACGAGGAGGGCGAGGACGGCGCCGATGGCACGGAGCCTGCCCGGCTCGGTGGTCGCGGCGGAGCGCAACCGGTCGACGCCCTCGGCGAACGCCGTCCGGCGGCCGGGCGGCGCCGCCGTGCCGGTTGTCGGCGTATGTGCCACGTTCCCTGACCTCCCCCATGGTCAACCGTCGGCGCCAGTATCGCCGTTCGGCGCGGTGCCGCGCACCGGGCTCCGCCGGATCCCGGTCGGATCGCGGCCGCCCGGCCCGTCGGTGAACACGTCGTGGACGGATGTTCGGTTCCGGGCCGGGGCCGACGGGGCGGGCACGGGGCACCCGCGGCCGGTCGCGCGCTTCCCCGCGCCTCCGGGCGCCGATGCCCGCGCCCCGGGGCGCCGGGCCTCGCGCCCCGGGGGCCGAGGGCCACGTGGCGGGCGGTCACGCGGGTGTGGGGCGGCCGGGGCCGCCTGCCGCGGACCGCCCCCGTCCAGGCCGGTCCCCGTCCAGGCCGGTCCCCGTCCAGGCCGGTCCCCGTCCAGGTCAGCCCTCGAAGTGGGTGCGCAGCCTCGCCCGCGCGGCGGGACCCGCCCGCAGTCTGTCCAGGCCCAGCAGCGCGGCTCCCAGCACCGGGCGTTCCCGCACCACCCTCGGGACCGCCCTCGGCGCTCTGGCGGCCAGCAGTTCGCCGATGCCGTCGTCGAGCCGGCGGTGGCCCGCCGTGAGGACCCCGCCGCCCAGCAGCACCGGGGTCTCCTCCGCCAGGAGGTCCAGGTGGGCCAGGGCGACCGCGGCCATGCCGGCGACCTCCGCCGCCAGACGGTCGACGACCGCGCGCGCCACCGCGTCACCGCCGGAGGCCGTCGCGAAGAGGACCGGGGTCAGCTCGTGGCGGCGGGCGCCGGGGACGCGCTCCAGGTGGAGGGACTCGACGAGGGCGTACGTCGTGGGGAGGCCGAAGTGGGCCGGGAGGGTGTGCGCCAGGGCGGTGGCGGGCCCCCGGCCGTCCTCGGCCCGGACCGCGTGCCACAGGGCCTCCTCCGCGAGGTCCCACCCGCCGCCCCAGTCCCCGGAGATCCGGCCGAGCGCCGGGAAGCGGGCGGTGCGGCCGTCGGGGCGCATGCCGACGCAGTTGATGCCCGCGCCGCACACGACGGCCACGCCCCGCGGCTCGGCGACGCCCGCCCGCAGGATCGCGAAGGTGTCGTTGCGGACCTCGACGGACCCGCCCCAGGCCCGCTCGCGCAGCGCCGCCGCCAGCCGCTCCTCCTCGACGGGCAGGTCGGCATGGGCGAGGCAGGCCGAGACGTGGGTCACCGAGGTGACGCCCGCGGCGGCGTACGCGCGCGTGACGGTGTCCGCGAGGGCGTCCACGGCGGGTCCCACGCCCACCGCGGGCGGCCGGAAGCCGCCGCCGCGGGCCGTGGCGAGCACCTCCCCGTCGGCCGCCACGACCGCCACGTCGGTCTTGCTGTTGCCCGCGTCGACGGCGAGGACGCTCGCGGTCAGGCCCACGCGAGGTGCTCCCGGTTGTGGGCGACGAGCGCGTCGGTCAGCGTCTCGGCGTACGCGTACTGGCCGATCAGGGGATGGGCGAGCAGGGCCCGGAAGACACGGTCGCGGCCGCCGCGCAGCGCCGCGTCCAGGGCGAGGTCCTCGTAGGCGGCGACGGCCGCCGTCAGGCCCGCGTACAGCGGGTCCAGCGGCGCCACCGGCAGCGGGGAGGCGCCCTCGGGGCCGACCGCCGCCTGGACCTCGATCACCGCGTCGTCGGGCAGGAAGGGCAGCGTGCCGTCGTTGCGGGTGTTCACCACCTGGCAGGGGCTGCCGGAGCCGGTGAGCAGCGCGGCGGCCAGGTCCACGGCCGCGTCGGAGTAGTGGGCGCCGCCCCGCTTCGCGAGCAGCGCCGGCTTCTCGTCCAGCGCCGGATCGCCGTACATCTCCAGCAGCTCCCGCTCCATGGCGGCCACCTCTGCGGCCCGCGAGGGCCTGGTGCGCAGTTCCCGGACGACCTCGTCGTGGGCGTAGTAGTAGCGCAGGTAGTACGACGGGACCACGCCGAGCCGGTCCAGCAGGGGGCGCGGCAGGCGCAGGTCGGCGGCGATCGCGTCCCCGTGACCGGTCAGCAGCGCGGGCAGGACGTCCTCGCCCGCGGGGCCGCCGAGGCGCACCCCCGTCTCCCAGGTGAGGTGGTTGAGGCCCACGTGGTCCAGGTGGACCTCGGACGCGGCGACCCCCAGCAGGCCGGCGAACCTGCGCCGGAGCCCGATGGCCACGTTGCACAGTCCGACCGCCCGGTGCCCGGCCCGCAGCAGGGCGCGGGTGACGATGCCGACCGGGTTGGTGAAGTCGATGATCCAGGCGCGGGGGTTGGCGCGGCGGACCCGGTCGGCGATGTCGAGGACCACCGGGACCGTGCGCAGCGCCTTGGCCAGGCCGCCGGCGCCGGTCGTCTCCTGGCCGACGCAGCCGCACTCCAGGGGCCAGGTCTCGTCCTGTCCGCGGGCGGTCTGGCCGCCGACGCGGAGCTGGAGCAGGACCGCGTCGGCGCCGTCGACGCCCGCGTCAAGGTCGGAGGTGGTGACGATGCGGCCGGGGTGGCCCTGCCGGGCGAAGATGCGCCGGGCGAGTCCGCCGACCGGCTCCAGCCGCCCGGCGGCCGGGTCGACGAGGACCAGTTCCTCGACCGGCAGGGTGTCCCGCAGGCGGGCGAAGCCGTCGATCAGTTCGGGTGTGTAGGTCGAGCCTCCGCCGACCACGGTGAGTTTCACGTCCGGGCTAACCCTTCGTTCCGGCCGGGGTGACGCCCGCGGCGCACGCTGCGGGCGGGGCGGATGCTGCGGGAGGGGCGGATGCGGCGGGCGGGGCGAGGGCCGCCTTCCCGACCGCTTCGGGGATGTGCACGGACACGACGGGACCTCCCGGGGAAGGGCGGACGAGCGGACGGACGGGCGACGAGGACGACGGCGGCGGGCACGGGGCGGCGGCGGCGGGCACGGGGCGGCGGTCAGCGCGAGGTGTCGAACACGTCGTCGCGGGTGGCCGCCAGCGCGCTCTCCAGGGCGCCGCGCAGCACCGGGCGTTCGGTGACGCCGCCGACGACGAGCTTCGGCCGGGACGCGGCCAGTTCCTCCAGCTCGGCCTGGACGAGGGCGCGCAGCACCTCGCCGCCGGCGGTCAGACAGGCGCCGCCGAGGACGACGAGCCCGGGGTCGAGGACGGAGACGAGGGAGGCGAGACCGGTCGCGAGCCGGGTGGCGTAGGCGCCCAGCAGCTCCCGCAGCGGGCCGTCCGGCGCGGCGGCGGCCCGGGCGACGAGGGCGGCGGCGGCCTCGGCGTGCGGACCCCGGGGGATGCCGGTGACGCCCAGTTCGCGGGCCAGCTCCGCCAGGGCCCGGGCGCCGGCGAGTGCCTGGTAGCCGCCGCTGTTGGCCCGGGTGACCTGCCGGACCAGGGGCACGCCCGGCACGGGCAGGAAGCCGACCTCGCCCGCGCCGCCGGTCCGGCCGCGGTGCAGCCGGCCGCCCAGGACGAGGGCGGCGCCGAGACCCTCCTCGTTCCACAGCAGCACGAAGTCCTCGTGCCCGCGGGCCGCGCCGAGCCGCTGTTCGGCCACGGCCACCAGGTTGACGTCGTTCTCGTACTCCACCGGCATCGGCAGGGCCGCCGCCAGCTCGTCGAGCAGCGCGGGGGCGTGCCAGCCCGGCAGGTGGGAGGCGTAGCGCAGCCGGCCGGTGGTGGGGTCGAAGGCGCCCGGCGTGGCGACGACCAGCCGCCGCACGTCGTCCCGGGTGAGCCCGGCGGCCTTCACCGCGCCGTCCAGCGCCTCGGTGACCCGCCCCACGACGGCCCCCGCGCCCCTTCCGCCCGGCGTGGGCACCTCGTACGTCCCCAGCGTGCGGCCGGTGATGTCGGCGACGGCGGCCAGCACGCGCCCGGGCGTGACGTCGAGGCCGGCGGCGTGACCGGCGGCCGGGTTCACTCCGTACAGCCGGGCGCCGGGTCCCGGCCGCCCCCGCGTGGTGCCGGTGGCCAGCACCAGCCCCGCCGCCTCCAGACGGGCCAGGAGCTGGGAGGCGGTCGGCTTGGACAGCCCGGTGAGCCCGCCGATCCGGGTGCGCGACAGCGGACCGTGGGCCAGCATCAGGTCCAGGGCGGCGCGGTCGTTCATGGCGCGCAGCACGCGCGGCGTGCCCGGCGTTCCGGCGGTTCCTGCCACGGGATTCGCACCTGCCTCTCCCGGCCACAGGCTTCCCGGTGACCCCGGAGGGAAGCCCGCCGGGGACCCGGCGCCCCTCACGTCCGTCACTGTCAGGAAGGTTTCCTGTCCGATGCGGGGAAGGTAGGCCCGGTGTCGCGGGGCGTCAAGGGGGCGGGGCGCGCGACGGGGAGCCGAGGGCCGGGAGGGCGGGGCGGGGCGCACGGACGCCCGCCCCTTCGACGGGACGGGCGTCGCGGAACCCGTGCTACTTCGCCGCCCCCGGCGGCGTCAGGGGGGTCAGCGGGGAGGCGGCCGCCGCCTGGGGGGAGGCCGGGTTGGAGTACACCGACGGGGCGGCGACGGCGGCCGTCGGGTCGTTGTCCGGGTCCTGCTCCGGCGGGACCGTGGCGCCGCCGACGATGCGGATGTCCGCCGCGTCGAACGCGCGCTTGATCCGCCAGCGCAGCTCGCGCTCGACGGTCAGGGACTTGCCGGGCATCGTCTTCGCGGAGACGCGGACCACCATCGAGTCGATCAGGACGCTGTCCAGGCCGAGCACCTCGATCGGGCTCCACAGGAGCTCGTTCCAGGGCTCCTCCTTGTTCATCTTCTCGGCGACCTCGACGAGGACGCCCCTGACGCGGTCCAGGTCCTCGGACGCCTTGACCGTGACGTCCACCCCGGCCGTCGCCCAGCCCTGCGAGAGGTTGCCGATCCGCTTGACCTCGCCGTTGCGGACGTACCAGATCTCGCCGCCGTCGCCGCGCAGCTTGGTCACGCGCAGGCCCACCTCGATGACCTCGCCGGAGGCGACGCCCGCGTCGATCTGGTCACCGACGCCGTACTGGTCCTCCAGGATCATGAACACGCCGGACAGGAAGTCCGTGACCAGGTTGCGGGCGCCGAAACCGATGGCGACGCCCGCGACACCGGCGGACGCCAGCAGCGGGGCCAGGTCGATCTCGAAGGCGCCGAGGACCATCAGGGCCGCCGTGCCGAGGATGAGGAAACTCGCCACCGACCGCAGCACCGAGCCGATCGCCTGCGACCGCTGCCGGCGCCGCTCGACGTTGACCAGCAGGCCGCCCAGTCCCGTGCCGTCGCCCGCCTGGACCGTGCGGTTCATCCGGTCGATGAGCTTGGTGATGGCCCGCCGCACCACCATGCGCAGCACCGCGGCGATCACCAGGATCAGCAGCACCCGCAGGCCGATCGCGAGCCAGGTCGACCAGTTCTCCTCGACCCAGCTGGCGGCGTTCGTCGCGCCCTCCTGGGCGTCCTGCAGACTCGGGACGATCACGGAGGTCGGCGACTCCGAGGGAGCCGGCGACGGCGACGGACCGGCGGCCCTCAGGACGGCGGACAAGGACACGGCAGGTACCTCCAGGTGCGGCGCTGCTCCCTCCGGCGGGGTGGTCAAGGTGGTCCAGGTCACGAAAAGGTCACCGGCGGGGCAGGAACACCACACTAACGGGGCACGGTGTGTGCCCCGGCGGGATGTCCGGAGGAGAGCCCGTGTCCACCCGCGCTTGAACAGGTCGGGGCGCGGGGGATGTGTGCGGGTGTGGTCGAAAACACTCCCGGCCCGTTACCGGGACATGGTGGCGCGCCCACCAGGCAAGAGGGGAGACTGACCTCAGATCGTCCCGGCGCGAGCCACGCGCCGCCGACGCCCAAGGAGGCATCCGTGCCGCATGTCCTGGTCCTGAACGCGTCGTACGAGCCCCTCGGCGTCGTACCGCTCCGCCGCGCGCTCGTCCTCGTCCTGGAGAACAAGGCCGTCTCCCTCGAGGAATCCGGCGCCTTCCTGCACAGCGCGACCGTCACAGTCCCCGCACCCAGCGTGGTCCGGCTCAAGCGATTCGTCCGGGTTCCCTACCGGGGGCCCGTTCCCCTCACCCGCCGGGCGCTCTTCGCCCGCGACGGGGGCCGGTGCATGTACTGCGGTGGCGTCGCAACCAGCGTCGACCACGTCATCCCGCGCAGCCGCGGGGGCAAGCACGTCTGGGACAACGTCGTGGCGTCCTGCCGGCGCTGCAACCACGTCAAGGCCGACCGCCACCTCGTCGAGATCGGCTGGCGGCTGCGGCACAAACCCGCCCCGCCCACCGGGCTGGCCTGGCGCATCATCGGGACCGGCCATCGGGACCCGCGCTGGCTGCCGTACCTGCAGCCGTACGGCGCGGACGACGCCCTGGCCCGGATCGACGGCATCTCCGCCTGACCGGTCCGGGCCTTCGCGTGCCCCGTGGCGCCGACACGCCACGGGGCCCCGCGGGACGGGCCCGCGCCGGTCAGCGGGGCGCGGCCTCCCGGCGGGCCCCGCGCGCCGCGAACAGGGCCGTGCCCAGCACGAACACCGCGCCGGCCGCGGCCCACGACCACGGCCGACCGCCCGGCTGCACCGGCCAGGCCCACACCGTGACCGCCCGCCCGGTCACGCCGGCCGACGCCGGGATCACCGCGCCGACGTAGCCGAGGACCGGCAGCCAGCTCAGGCGGGCGCCCAGCACCACCGCCGCGGCGGCCGCGATGCCGGTGCAGCCCAGCAGGCCGCGGACCAGGGGAGCGGGACCGAAGGCCGGGCCGGCGCCGAGCGCGGTGAGCGCCGGCAGCGCGGCCGCGCAGGCGGTCGGGCCGAGCAGGTGGGCCAGCCGGCGGGGCCACCAGGGGCGTGCCGCCGTCCGGTCCAGCTCGTCGAAGGGGGTCGACAGGCTCACGCCGATCACCGCGGCGGCCAGCGCCGGGACCACGGCGGCCAGGGCCCTCATCCGCGCCGGATCGGCGGCGGCGCCCGTCCGCGACGCCACCCACCCGGCGAGAACGACCACCGCGACCACCACGGCCACCACGGCCGGCGCCCGGGGCAGACCACGGGAACGGGCGTACAGCAGGGCTCCGGTCACAGCGCGGGCACCCCGTCCGGATCGCAGTCGCCCGCCGTGGCGAAGTACCGCGTCAGCCAGGCGCGGCGCTCGTCCGCGGCCATCGACGCGAGGCGCGCCCGGGCGGCCCGCCGCTCGCGCAGCCCGGTACGGGCGGCCTCGTCGCCGTGGGCGTCCAGCGCGTCGAAGTGCTCCTGCGACGGCTTCGGCGCGAGGAGGTTCTCCACGGCGTCGTCCGCGCGGCTCACCCGCGGGTCCGCGGGCCCCGCGCAGTCGCCGCGGCCCTGGAGCGCCACCACGGCCTCCCACGCGTACTGCTCCGGATCGGTCAGCGCGCCCCGCACGAAGGAGTGGCCCATCGGCGTCAGCAGGGGCAGCTCCACCTCCCCGGGGCGGGGCGCCCCCGGCCGGTCCTCGAAGCGGACCGGCAGGTCGCGTACGCCCTCCAGCCGGCCGGTGACGCCCGAGAGAGCGGCTTCGACCTGCGGCAACAGCTCGCCGTAGCGGGCGTTCACACAGATCTGCGGGGTGGTCGAGGTGCCACAGACCTGGCGGTCGCCGACCGGATCGGTGTGCCACAGTCCGGCACCGCCCTGCACCAGCAGCGCGCCCGCCGCCGTCGCCGCCGCGAGCGGCAGCAGGGCCGTGGACCGGCGCCGCGCCGCGTACGCCAGGACGGCGGCCGCCGCGAGGCCGGCCGTCCACACCGCCGCCGCCACGGGCTGCCACACCACCGGGACCAGGCCCTCCGGGGCGGGGAGCGCCGGGTTCAGGAAGCGGCCGGCGCCGGCGTCCGCCCGCGACGCCAGGCCCAGCGCGGCACAACCGCCCACCGCCAGCAGCGGCGCCGTCGGCCGCCGGGGGACCAGCCGCCCCACCACCTGACCGGCCACCGCGGCGGCCGCCACCGCCACCGCGTCCGCCGGCAGCGACCAGGGACCCGGCCCGTCCCCCCGGGAGTACGGCCAGGTCGCCAGCAGTGCCCCGGCCGCCGCGGTCACGTACCCGGCCGTCGTCCAGCCGGCCACCGGCAGCGCCGACACGAGGAACCGCGCCAGCGGTCCGCGCGCGGCCGTCCCCCAGAGCTCCTCCGTACGGCGCCGGCGCTCCCGCCCGCCCTGCAGACAGCCCGCCGCCGCGGCCAGCGGCAGGACGACCAGCAGGAGGCCGTGCAGTTCGGCGCGGGTCTCGGCCCAGCCGCCCTGCCAGCGGTCCGCCCCCGCGGCCAGCAGCCCGGCGACCGTCACGAGGACCGCCAGTCCCGCCCAGGGGGCGAACCCGCGCAGCGCCTCGGCGCGCAACGGGTGCACGCGGACCGGCGCGCGCCCCGGTGCCGTGACCGTGCGGCTCATCGCGCCGCCCCTTCCCGGGGGACGGGGCGGGCGCGGTGGGCCCGCAGTGCCGCCGTGTAGCCGCGCTCGATCGGGTTGTCGCCGGTTCCGCCGCCGGTGCCGTCCCCGCCCAGCGCGCTCAGCGCCCCGGGGGTGCCGCGGTAGGCGACCCGGCCCGCGTCGAGCAGGGTGACCTCGGTGCAGGCGGCGGCCACGTCCTCCACCAGGTGCGTCGAGACGATCACCGTGGCGGAGGCGCCCAGTGCGCGCAGCAGCGCCCGGAACTCCATCCGCTGCTCGGGGTCCAGGCCCGCCGTGGGCTCGTCCAGGAGCAGCACGTCGGGGTCGTTGACGAGGGCCTGCGCGATGCCGGCCCGGCGGACCATGCCACCGGACAGCGTCCGCATCCTGGCGTCGGCCCGGTCGCCGAGACCGACCCGTTCGACGGCCCTCTCGACGGCGGCCGGCACGTCGGCGACGGGCAGCTCCTTCAGCCAGGCCACGTACGCGACGAACTCGCGGACCGTGAAGCCCGGGTAGTACCCGAACTCCTGCGGCAGGTAGCCCAGCCGGCGGCGGACCGTGCCGCGCCGCCCGGCCTCGCCGACGTCCTCGCCGAGGATCTCCACCCGCCCCCCGGCGGGCGGCGCGACCGTGGCCAGCACCCGGATCAGCGAGGTCTTCCCGGCGCCGTTCGGCCCGAGCAGGCCGTGCACCCCCCGGCCCAGGGTGAGGTCCACCCCGTCGAGGGCGACGGTCCGGCGGTGCCGGACGCGCAGTCCGGTCACTCGTATCGTGCTCAAAGGATCTCCATCGGACGGACGGACGGGCAGGGAGGTGCCGGTCGGTGGGAGGGCGGGAGGCCGGGGCATGGGCCTGCGTGGGCCGGTGCGGCCGGTCGGTGTGCGGACGTGCGTGGGCCGGTGCGGCCGGTGTGCGGACCTGGGCCCGGGTGGCCGGCCGGTGTGCGGGCGTGGGCCGGGCGGGCCGGCCGGTGTGCGGACGCGGGTCAGGGCGTCCGGTCGTAGACGGAGCGGCGGGCGGCCAGCGCGGCGGCGGAGAGCACCGCCGCGGCCGCCCACGCGCCCTGGGCGAGGGCGCCGCCGAGGACGACGGTGAGCTGTTCGGCCAGCCGGGCCAGCGGCGCGCCGGACGGTGCGGCCAGCGCCGGTGCGAGCACCGCGCACAGCCAGCCCCCGCCGGTCACCGCCGCGCCGGGCCGGGAACCGACGTACCCGGCCAGGGCCAGCGAGGCCAGCGTCAGCGCGAGCCCCGGCAGCAGCCAGGCCGCCGCGCCCGGCGCGCCCGAGCCGGGCAGCAGCAGCCCGGCCAGCGTCAGCAGTGGCACGCTGACCAGCAGCACGGCGGCCGTCCGGGTCAGCAGCAGCCGCAGCCCGCCGGCGGGCGAGGCCGCGGCGATCTCGTGCACCGGGTCGGCGTGCGGCCCGTACGACAGGGCCACCCCGAGGACCGGCACGACCGGCGCGAGGGCCAGCAGCAACGGCCGCGCCCCGTCCACCCCGGCCCCGTACGCCAACGCCACCGCCCCCAGCGCCACGACCACCACGGCGACGGACCAGGCCCCCCGCACGGCCGGGCCCGCCGCCCACAGGACGCGGGCCAGGCGGGGGACGCGGTCCGGCGCGGGTCCGGCGCCCGCCGTCCGGCGGGGGGAGCCGCCGGCGGAGTGCCCGGCGGAGCGGCCGGCGGTGCGCGACGACCACAGGCGGGCGCGGGGGAAGGGGCCGGCGTGGGCGGGCCGCACGGGAGCGGCGGGCTCCGGCCGGGTGCCGGCGGGGCGCGGCGCGCGCGCGGGGACCTCGGCGGGCCCCGTCCGCGCGGGGCTCGAGACCTCTCGGAGCACAGCCCTCCGCACCTGCCCCAGGACGGCGCCCGCGGCGCCCTCCCGTACCGCGCGGGACACGCGGGCCGCGCAGGCCGCGCAGTGCTCCAGGTGTTTCTCCAGGGACCAGGCGTCGGACTCCGGGAGGGAGCCGTCGGCGTAGCGGGCGGCCAGGGCGTCGGTCGTGTGCCGTCGGGTGGGGTTCATACCGGGCCTCCCGCCGGAGTCGGGTGCAAGCGGGCCAGCGCCGCGCGCAGTTCGGCACGGGCGCGCATGGCGCGGGTCTTGACGGTGCCTTCGGGGATGCCGAGCAGCCGGGCGGCCTCGCGGGTGGTGAGCCCGTCGACGACGGTCGCGCGCAGCACCTCCCGCAGTTCGGGCGGGATCCGTTCGAGGGCGGTGCCGACGTCGCCGAACTCCAGCCCCGCCAGGACCCGATCCTCCGCGGACGGCAGGGCCGCCGCCGGTGCCCGCTCCACCCGCTCGGTGTCCATCGGCGCCGTCTCGATCCGCGCGGAGCGCTCCTGCGCCCGCCGCGCGTCGACCAGCCGCCGGGCGGCGATGGTCCACAGCCAGCCGCCGGCCTCCCCGCCGCCGTGTCCGGCCGCCGACCGCCACACGGTCACGAACGTGTCCTGCACCACCTCCCTCACCACCTCGGGATCGGCGCAGCGCCGGGTGAGCCGCGCGTGCAGCCAGCCGGCGTGCCGGTCGTACAGGGTGGCCAGGGCGTGGGCGTCCCCGTCGGCGACGGACCGCAGCAGCGCCGCGTCCGTATCGCCCTCACCGTGGCCCCTCATGGGGCGGAACAGTCTCACGTCCTGTCTGTCGGCCGGTCCGGCGCCGACGGTTCACGCCGGGACCCGGACGGCGCACGGTATGCCGCGATCGCTCCGCTTCGAGGAGAATGTCAGGGTGGGGAATGTGGCGAGATGCGTGTCGTCCGGTACGGGGACGTCTGTCACCGCGCCCGCTGGGTAGGGCTTTTGCGGTAACCCGCGAACACCGCCGGACACCGTCGGGCACCGCCCGGCACCGTCGGGCACCGCCCGGCACCGCCCCGCACCGTCCGACGCGGTCGAGCGCCGTACGACGACGCCGCACACCCGTACGGCGGCGCCGTCCCGAACAAGGAGGCCACATGGTCGCACCGGCACACCGACTGCTCCCGGACCGCTCCCGTCATCCGGCGGTGCCGTCCGCCCGTACCGAGGAACCCGACCTGTACGCGTGCGGCGCGGAGAGCGCCCGGACCGAGGCCCCGCTGACCAGCGAACCCCCGCTGCCCGACGCCGAGCCCCTCACCAGCGAGCCGCCGCTCGCCGCCGCGGACCCCGACGTCACGAGGCCGTAGATGACCGCGCCCCGGCCGGCCGCACCCGCTCCCCCCGACGAGGACCTCACCCGTCTCGCCGCCCTGTACGGGGTGGCGACCTCCTACCACCCCTCCCCGGACCGCACGGTCACCGCCTCCGCCGCCGCCGTCACCCGCGCCCTGGCCGCCCTCGGCGTGGACGCGGGCACCCCGGAGGCGGCCCGCGCCGCGCTGGCCGACCGGGAACGCGAACGGGACGAGCGGCTGCTGCCGCCCACCGTGGTCCACTGGAGCGACGGTCCCGAGCCGGACGCCCTCGCCGTCCTTCCCGAAGGCACCCGCCTGCTGATCGAGACCGAGCAGGGCGAGACCCGCACCTCCTTCGGCCCGCTCCCGCCGGGCGTCCACACGATGACCGCGACCGCGCCCGACGGCCGCGGCGCCCGCGCCCACCTGGTCGTGGCCCCGCCCCGGCTGCCCGCGCCCGCCGGCCGCTCCCACGGTCTCCTCGTCCAGCTCTACTCCCTGCTGTCCGACCGCTCCTGGGGCATGGGCGACCTCGGGGACCTCGCCGAGCTGGCCGACTGGGCCGGGCGGACGCTCGGCGCCGGATTCGTGCAGGTCAACCCGTTGCACGCGGCTGTCCCCGGCGCCCCCACCGATCCCTCCCCGTACCGGCCCTCCTCGCGCCGCTTCCCCGATCCGGTGCACCTGCGGGTCGAGGGCGTCCCCGAGTTCGCGTACGCCGCCGGCCCCGAGCGGCTCAGGGAGCTGCGGGAGCGGGCCGCGCGGCTGCGGGAGAGCGTCCTCGACAAGGGGGCGCTGATCGACCGGGACGCCGTGTGGGAGCTGAAGCGGGAGGCGCTGGAGCAGATCGCCGCCGTGCCGCTCGGGCCGGGCCGGCGCGCCGCCTACTGCGACTTCCTCGCCCGCGAGGGGCAGGCCCTGGAGGACCACGCCACCTGGTGCGCGCTGGCCGAGGTGCACGGCTCCGACTGGCACCGGTGGCCGCGCGGGCTGCGCGACCCGCGCTCCGCCGAGACCGCCCGGGCCCGGCGGGAGCTGATGGAGCGCGTCGACCTCCACTCCCGTCTCGCCTGGCTCACCGACGCCCAGCTCACCGCCGCCCAGCGCACCGCGCGCGAGGCCGGCATGCCCCTCGGGATCGTGCACGACCTCGCGGTCGGCGTGCACCCCGGCGGCGCCGACGCCTGGGCCCAGCAGGACCACCTCGCGGCCGGCATGTCGGTCGGCGCGCCCCCGGACGCCTTCAACGCCCGCGGCCAGGACTGGGGCCTGCCCCCCTGGCGCCCCGACCGCCTCGCCGAGTCCGGCTACGCCCCCTACCGCCGCCTCCTGCGCGCCCTCTTCCGCTACGCCGGCGCCCTGCGCGTCGACCACGTGATGGGGCTGTTCCGGCTGTGGTGGGTCCCCCAGGGCGAGCCGCCCACCGAGGGCACCTACGTCCGCTACGACGCCGAGGCCATGCTCGCCGTGCTGGTCCTGGAGGCCTCCCGGGCCGGCGCGGTGGTGATCGGCGAGGACCTCGGCACCGTGGAGCCCGGCGTGCGCGAGTCCCTGCGCGAACGCGGGGTGCTCGGCACCTCCGTCCTGTGGTTCGAACGTGACTGGGAGGGCGACGGCCGCCCGCTGCCCCCCGACCGGTGGCGCGCCGACTGCCTGGCCACCGCCACCACCCACGACCTGCCCTCCACCGCCGCCCGCCTCACCGGCGAGCACGTCGAACTCCGCCACCGGCTCGACCTGTCGACCCGCCCGCTGGAGGAGGAACGCGCGGAGGCCGCCGCCGACACCGGCGAGTGGCTCGACCTGCTGTCCCGGCTCGACCTGCTCCAGGGCACCGGCGGGGGCGGCGACACCTCCTCGGAGGAGGCCGAGATCCAGGCCGTCCACCGGTTCCTGCTGCGCACCCCCGCCCGCATGATCGGCGTCTGGCTCCCGGACGCCGTCGGCGACCGCCGCCCGCAGAACCTCCCCGGCACCTGGGACCAGTACCCGAACTGGCGGCTGCCGATCGCGGACGCCGACGGCCGGCCGGTCACGCTGGAGGAGCTGTCGGCGTCCCCGCGCCTGCACGCGCTGATGGAGGTGCTGCGGGAGGAGCCCGACGGGTGAGGGCCCCGCGCGGCGCGGGGCGGCCGGGACGCGCGGGGCGGGGCGGCCGGGACGCGCGGGGCGGGGCGGCCGGGACGCGCGGGGCGGGGCGGCCGGGACGCGCGGGGCGCGCGCCGCCTCATACGGCACCCCGGACGCGCGCGCCCCGACCCCGTTCGCTAACTTGGCACCGTGGACAAGAAGAACGCCCTGCGCGCCGGCGCCCTGGCTGCCGGTACGACGCTGATGATGCTGCTCATGTCGTCCCCCGCGCTCGCGCTGACCCGCGACGACGGCGACGACCCCGGTCAGGGCCTCAGCGTCATCGAGACGCTCGGCCTCTACGTGCTGGCTCCGCTCGCCCTGTTCGCGATCATCACCGGCCTGGTGTGGGTGCTGGACCGGTCCAAGGACCGCGGCGACACCACCAGCTCCAACATCACCGTGAAGGGCGACGCCAAGGCTGCCAAGGCCGGCTGACCCTTCCCGGTACACCTCTCGAGGGCGCCGTCCCCGCCGTCCGTACGCGCACACCGCCGTACGACGCCGGAGACGGCGCCCTCGCGCGTCGTACGGCCGCCGCGGGCGCGGGCGCCGGCCGCGACACCGCCGGCCGCGACACCGGCGGCCGGTGCCCGCCGTCCCGCGCCTACCGTTCCGTCGCGAGCAGCAGTTCCCTCAGCAGGTCGGCCAGCAGGCCGGCCCGTCCGGCGTCCAGGGCCGCGGTCAGGGCCTCCGTCTGGACGGCGAGCCCCGCGCCCACCGCCTCCTCCACCACGGCCAGGCCCTGGTCGGTGAGGGTCACCCGCAGTCCCCGGCGGTCGTGCGGATCGGGGGAGCGCCGCAGGAGGCCGGCCCGTTCCAGTTTGTCGAGGCGGCCGGTCATGCCGCCGGTGGTGAGCATCAGCGTCGCCGACAGCTGGCGGGGCGAGAGGGCGTACGGCTCTCCGGAGCGGCGCAGGGTGGCCAGCACGTCGAACTCGCCGCGTGAGATCCCGAGGCCCGCGTAGGCCTTCTCCATCCGGTCGCCCATCGCGCGGGCGAGCCGGGAGACGCGGCCGAAGACCTCCATGGCGGTGGTGTCGAGGTCGGGCCGTTCGGCCGCCCACTGCTCGACGATCGCGTCGACCGGATCCCCGCGCCGCGCAGGACGCTCGCGCCGGGCCGGCTCCGTGGGCGGTGCCGGGTCCGTGGGCCGGGCCGGGTCCGTGGGCCGGGCCGGGTCCTTGGGCTGTGCGCTCATACGGGGAGTATCCGCCCGGGTCCGGTCGGCCGCAAGAAAGTAGCTTGACGGCAAGTTGCTTAGGGCTAAGCTAATTACCGCCAAGCCGTTTCTCCGAGAGGGGTGCCGGTCATGAACCGGGCCGCGACCGTCCTGCTCACCGCCCTCGCCCCCGTCTCCTGGGGCACCACCTACGCCGTCACCACCGAGTTCCTGCCGGCCGACCGCCCGCTGTTCACCTCCCTCGTGCGCGCCCTGCCCGCGGGGCTGCTGCTGCTCGCCCTCGTCCGGGTGCTGCCCCGCGGCGTCTGGTGGGGCAGGGCGACGGTGCTCGGCATCCTCAACATCGGCGCGTTCTTCCCGCTCCTGTTCCTCGCCGCGTACCGGATGCCGGGCGGCATGGCGGCCGTCGTCGGCTCGGCCGGACCGCTGTTCGTCATCGGGTTCTCGGCGCTGCTGCTCGGGCGCCGGCCCGCCGCCCGCACCCTGCTGACCGGGGTCGTCGCCGTGTTCGGGGTCAGCCTGGTCGTGCTGAGGGCGACCGGTGGGCCGGACGCGGTCGGGCTGTCGGCGGCGGTCGCCTCCACCGCCTCGATGGCGGCCGGTCTCGTCCTGGCCAAGAGGTGGGGCAGCCCCGAGGGGGCGGGCCCGTTGGCGCTCGCCGGCTGGCAGCTGACCATCGGCGGCCTGCTGATCGCGCCCCTCGCCCTCCTGGTGGAGGGCGCCCCGCCCGCCCTGGACGCCCCGGCCGTCGGCGGCTACCTCTACCTGTCGCTGGCGGGCACGGCGGTCGCGTACTGGCTGTGGTTCCGCGGGATCGGCCGGCTCGCCGCCACCCAGGTCACCTTCCTCGCGCCGCTCTCCCCGCTGACGGCGGCCGTGGTCGGCTGGGCGTTCCTCGGCGAGGCGCTGACCCCGGTGCAACTGGCCGGCATGGCACTGGCGTTCGGCGCGACGGTGGCCGGACAGCTCGGCCCGCGCCGTACCGCGACCGCCGTGACCGCCGTGACCGCCGTGACCGCCGTGACCGCGGTGAGCGCCTCCGCGACCGCCACCACCGTCCCCGCCGGCACGGACACGGACACGGCCACCGCCGCTACCACCGCCGCCGCCGCTACCACCGCCACCGCCGTCGGCGCGGCCCGCGCGGAAAGCGCCTCGCGGGCACCGGGGAAGGTCGTCGCCCGAGGCGGTGCCGCCGTGGAAGGATGACGCAACCGACACATCACGAGGAGATGACCGCGTGCCTGGCACAAACCTGACTCGCGAAGAGGCGCAGCAGCGGGCGAAGCTGCTCACCGTTGACTCGTACGAGATCGATCTCGACCTGTCCGGCGCGCAGGAGGGCGGGACCTACCGGTCCGTGACCACGGTGCGCTTCGACGTCGCGGAGGAGGGCGCCGCGTCCTTCATCGACCTGGTGGCACCGGCCGTCCACGAGGTGACGCTCAACGGGGACGGGCTCGACCCGGCCGAGGTGTTCGCCGACTCCAGGATCGCCCTGCCCGGCCTGCTGCCCGGCCGCAACGTCCTGCGCGTCGTCGCCGACTGCGCCTACACCAACACCGGTGAGGGACTGCACCGGTTCGTCGACCCGGTCGACGAGCAGGCCTACCTCTACACGCAGTTCGAGGTGCCGGACGCCCGCCGCGTCTTCGCCTCGTTCGAGCAGCCCGACCTCAAGGCGACCTTCCGGTTCACGGTGAAGGCGCCGAGCGGCTGGACCGTCATCTCCAACTCGCCCACGCCCGAGCCCAAGGACGACCTCTGGGCGTTCGAGCCGACCCCGCGGATCTCCACGTACGTCACCGCGCTGATCGTCGGCCCGTACCACTCCGTGCACAGCGTGTACGAGAAGGACGGCCGGAGCGTGCCCCTCGGCATCTACTGCCGGCCCTCGCTCGCCGAGTTCCTCGACTCGGACGCGATCTTCGAGGTCACCCGGCAGGGCTTCGACTGGTTCCAGGAGAAGTTCGACTACGCCTACCCGTTCAAGAAGTACGACCAGCTCTTCGTGCCCGAGTTCAACGCGGGCGCGATGGAGAACGCGGGCGCGGTCACCATCCGCGACCAGTACGTCTTCCGCTCCAAGGTGACGGACGCCGCGTACGAGCTGCGGGCCGAGACGATCCTGCACGAGCTGGCCCACATGTGGTTCGGCGACCTCGTCACCATGGAGTGGTGGAACGACCTCTGGCTGAACGAGTCGTTCGCCACCTACACCTCCATCGCCTGCCAGGCGTACGCCCCGGACAGCCGGTGGCCGCACTCCTGGACGACGTTCGCCAACTCCATGAAGACCTGGGCGTACCGGCAGGACCAGCTGCCGTCGACCCACCCGATCATGGCCGAGATCCGCGACCTGGACGACGTCCTCGTCAACTTCGACGGCATCACCTACGCCAAGGGCGCCAGCGTCCTGAAGCAGCTCGTGGCCTACGTCGGCACGGACGCGTTCTTCGCGGGCGTCCAGGCCTACTTCAAGCGGCACGCGTTCGGCAACACCCGGCTGTCCGACCTGCTGGGCGCGCTGGAGGAGACCTCCGGCCGCGACCTGGGCACCTGGTCGCAGAAGTGGCTGCAGACCGCCGGCATCAACGTCCTGCGCCCCGAGCTCGAGACCGACGCCGACGGCGTCATCACCTCCTTCGCCGTCCGCCAGGAGGCCCCCGCCCTGCCCGCCGGAGCCAAGGGCGAGCCGATCCTGCGGCCGCACCGCATCGCCGTCGGCCTGTACGACCTGGACCGTTCGGAAGGCGGGAGCGGCAAGCTGGTGCGCGTCGAGCGCGTCGAGCTGGACGTGGACGGCGAGCTGACCGCCGTACCGCAGCTGGCCGGCCGGCGCCGGCCGGACGTCGTGCTGCTCAACGACGACGACCTGTCCTACGCCAAGGTCCGCCTCGACGAGCGGTCCCTGGCGTTCGTCACCGAGCACCTCGGCGACTTCGAGGCGTCCCTGCCGCGCGCCCTGTGCTGGGCGTCCGCCTGGGACATGACGCGCGACGCCGAACTGCCCACCCGCGACTACCTGTCGCTGGTGCTGTCCGGCATCGGCAAGGAGTCCGACATCGGTGTCGTGCAGTCCCTGCACCGTCAGGTCAAGCTCGCCCTCGACCTGTACGCCGACCCGGCCGCCCGCGAGACGCTGCTGACCCGCTGGACCGACGCCACGCTGGCGCACCTGCGGACCGCGGAGGCGGGCGGCGACCACCAGCTGGCGTGGGCGCGCGCGTTCGCGGCCACCGCCCGCACGCCGGAGCAGCTGGACCTGCTGGAGGCGCTGCTGGAGGGCACGCAGACGATCGAGGGCCTCGCCGTCGACACCGAGCTGCGCTGGACGTTCGTGGAGCGCCTCGCGGCGGTCGGCCGGTTCGACGAGGCGGAGATCGCCGGCGAGTACGAGCGCGACAGGACCGCGGCCGGCGAGCGGCACGCGGCGACCGCCCGCGCCGCCCGCCCGACGGCGGAGGCCAAGGCGGAGGCGTGGGCCTCGGTCGTCGAGTCCGACAAGCTGCCCAACGCCGTCCAGGAGGCCGTGATCGGCGGCTTCGTGCAGACCGACCAGCGCGAGCTGCTGGCGCCGTACACGGACCGGTACTTCGACGTCGTCAAGGACATCTGGGACTCCCGTTCGCACGAGATCGCCCAGCAGATCGTGACCGGCCTCTACCCGGCCGTCCAGGTCTCGGAGGAGACCCTGCGCAAGACCGACGCCTGGCTGACCTCGGCCGAGCCGAACGCGGCCCTGCGCCGTCTCGTCTCCGAGGCCCGCTCGGGCGTGGAGCGCGCCCTGCGGGCCCAGGCGGCGGACGCGAGCTAGGGTCCTGGCGGTCCGTCGTCCCTACGGGGCCGTACGGTGGTGAGGGGCGCCCGGTGTCCGCCGGGCGCCCTTCGCCGTCCCGGGGGCGGGACTACAGCCGCGGGGGCAGTCCGAAGGCCGGGAAGAGGTGCGGCTCGAAGCACGTGATCTCCACGATCCGGCCGTCCTCGACCCGCAGCACGTCGAGGGACTGGGCGCGGTACACGTTCGTACCCGGCCGGCGGAGGTAACTCCCGGCCGCGGGCTGCCCGTTGGCGCGGGCGGGCAGGTACCTCCGGTGGCCCGGGAAGGCGGCGGAGGCCGGGTCCGGGCCCGGCCGCAGGAAGGCCAGGACGGCGTCCCGGCCCCGGCACCAGTACGGGTCCGGCGGCGCCGTCAGCAGTACGTCGTCGGCGAGCAGCCCGTCCCACGCCGCCGGATCGAGCGCCTCCCCGGCGGCCATGTACCTGCTGAGCAGGGCGGCCTCGCGCTCGGCCGGCTCCCGCGTACGCCCGCCCGGCAGCAGGTCGCGCAGGGCCGGCCGGGCCCGTTGCAGCGCGCCGTCGACCGAGACCGGCGCCAGGTCGAGCGTCTCGGCGGTCTCCCCGAGGCTCAGCCCGAGCACGTCCCGCAGGACCAGCGCGGCCCGCTGCCGGGGCGGAAGGTGCTGCAGCGCCACCACCAGGGGCAGCTCCAGGCTCCCGTACGCGCCCGCCCCGTCGCCGTCGCCGTCCCCGTCCCGGGGAGCCTCCGGCAGTTCGTCGTCCGGGAAGGGCTGCAGCCAGGTGACCCGCGCGGGCGGCTCGCCGGCGCGGCGGCCCGCGCCGGGCGGCGGCGCGTAGGCGTGGGGGCGGCGCGCGGTGCGGCGCAGCAGGTCCAGGCAGGCGTCGGTGGCGATCTGGTGCAGCCAGGTCCGTACGCTCGCCCCGGCCGGGAAGGTGTCCCGGGCCCGCCGGGCCCGCAGGAAGGTCTCCCGGACGAGGTCCTCGGCGTCGTCGTGGGAGCCGGTCATGCGGTAGCAGTGGACCAGCAGCGCGCGGCGGTGCGTCTCGGCGAGCGCGGCGAAACCGGCCGCGGGCAGGGCGAGCCCGTGCCGGCCGTCGTCCGGTTCGCCCCGGTCCCCGTCCCGCTCCCCGTCGTCGGCCGCCGCCATGGCCCGCGCCGTCCCGGCCACCCGCCGCAGCCGGTCCACGGCGGCCGTCAGCTCCGTCACCCCCGCGTACAGCGCGGCCGGCTCCCCGGGCCCCAGCTCCGCCGCCCCCCGCCCGATCTCGGCGATGAGCCCCTCGACGGTCACCGCGCCGCCGGGACGGGAGGACGGCGGCTCCCCGCGGCCGGGGCGGGACTCTGCGGCGGACGAGGCCACGACACCTCCTGAAAGTTGAGATCGTGACGACCGTACGCCGGATCACGACCTCCGCAGCCCTGGAAGGTGAGATGCGCGCGATGTCCCGTACCACGAAGGCAGCGCGACGTCCGGAACCCGCCGGTGGGACGCTCCGCGGCGGGTGAACCTGGACGGCATGACGACCACGACCCGGACCTTCACGGCCCGTCCCATCGCCCCCGGCGCGCTGGCGGAACTCCGCGCCGCCGACGACGCCGGGCGCCCCGCGGCCGCGTTCACCGACGACGAGGGCGGCGCCCCGCTGCGCTGCTGCCTGCGCCACAGCACACCGGGGGAGCGGATCGCCCTCGTCTCCTACGCGCCCCTGCGCCGCCGGGCCGCCGAGACGGGCACCGACCCCGGCGCGTACGACGAACAGGGCCCCGTCTTCGTCCACGCCGACCCGTGCCCGAGCCCGGACCGGGACGACGCGGCCCTGCCCTTCACGAACGCGCACCGCACGGTCCGCCGCTACTCCGCCGACGGCCGCATCCTCGGCGGCCGGCTCGTCGGGGACCCCTCGCCGGAGGCGTTCGAGCGGGCCCTGCGGGAAGCGTTCGACGACCCGGCCGTGGCGCTCGTCCACGTCCGGGCCGTCGAGTACGGCTGCTACCTCTACGAGGTGACCCGGGAGACGCCCGGGGAGAGGTGACCGCGCGGGCCACCGGGCACCGGCTAGCCCTTCAGCTCCGCGGCCACCAGTTCCGCGATCTGCACCGCGTTCAGGGCCGCGCCCTTGCGCAGGTTGTCGTTGGAGACGAACAGGGCGAGACCGTTGTCCACGGTCTCGTCCGCGCGGATGCGGCCCACGTACGACGGGTCCTTGCCGGCCGCCTGGAGCGGGGTCGGGATGTCGGTGAGGACGACGCCCTCGGCGTCCGCGAGCAGCTCGGTGGCGCGCTCGGCGCTGATCGGGCGCGCGAAACGGGCGTTGACCTGGAGGGAGTGGCCGGAGAACACCGGGACGCGCACGCAGGTGCCGGAGACCTTCAGCCCGGGGATCTCCAGGATCTTGCGGGACTCGTTGCGGAGCTTCTGCTCCTCGTCCGTCTCGTTCAGGCCGTCGTCCACGATCGAACCGGCCAGCGGGACGACGTTGAAGGCGATGGGCCGCCGGTAGACCTGCGGCGCCGGGAAGTCGACGGCCTCGCCGTCGTGGGCGAGCCGGTCGGCCTCGGCGACGACCTTCTGCGCCTGGCCGTGCAGCTCCGCGACGCCCGCGACACCGGAACCGGACACCGCCTGGTAGGTGGCGACGACCAGCGCCTCCAGGCCCGCCTCGGCGTGCAGCGGCTTGAGGACCGGCATCGCGGCCATCGTGGTGCAGTTCGGATTGGCGATGATGCCCTTGGGCCGGTTCGCGACCGCGTGCGGGTTCACCTCGGAGACGACCAGCGGCACGTCGGGGTCGCGGCGCCAGGCCGAGGAGTTGTCGATCACGACCGCGCCCTGCGAGGCGACCTTCTCGGCCAGCGCCTTCGAGGTCGCGCCACCGGCGGAGAACAGCACGATGTCGAGGCCGGAGTAGTCGGCGGTCGCCGCGTCCTCGACCGTCACGCCGTCCAGCTCGGTCCCCGCGGACCGGGCCGAGGCGAACAGGCGCAGCTCCGTGACGGGGAAGTTCCGCTCCTTGAGGATCCTGCGCATGACCGTGCCGACCTGACCGGTGGCTCCGACGATTCCGACCCTCACGGCGACTCCCTCTGTCTGTGCTTCTGCGTGCATGGTGCCTGGCCGAGGCCTTTCCATCATGCGGCCGACATGGGCCCGCCTGTCCAATCCTTTGACCGCCACGCTCGAGGAGTGGGACACCCCGCACCCCCGCACGGTTCCGGAACTTCCGTCCACACCCCCGCTGAGCTGGAGGAATTCGCCCCGCGCGGGCTCCCCGCCGCAAGCTGTGCCGCCCCGCGCGGCGGTGTGACGTACGCCTCCGGACGATTTCCCCGTGCCGCGCCGAACGTTTCCGCGCGCCGCGGCGTCGTAGGGGGGACACGGGGAGGGGAGGGGAGGGGTGGCGTGCTGCGCAGAACGGCCCGCCGCGGACCGGGGGAGGACACCGCGCACGGTGACCCGCTGGACGCGGCGCAGGAACGCCGGGTGCGGGCGGTGCTCGCGCTGGGCGGGGTACCGCAGGCGGACCTGCCGGACGGGGTGCAGCAGGTCCGTCTGCGCCTGCTGGAGCGGGCCGCCAAGGGGCAGGACGCCCCGCGGGACGTCTCGGCGTGGGCGGCCGTCGTCGCCTCCAACCTCGCCATGGACTGGCACCGGGCCAAGCGCCGCCAGGAACGCCTCGGGGAGCGGCTGGCGTCCCTGCGCCCGCCCGAGGACCCCTCCGGCGAGGACACCAGCGTGCTCTCCCTCGCCGTCGCGCAGGGCCTGGACGACCTGCCCGACGCCCAGCGTCAGGTGGTCGTCCTGCGTTTCTACGCCGACCTGCCGGTGCGCTCGATAGCCGAGGAGCTGGGCGTCCCGGAGGGCACGGTCAAGAGCCGGCTGCACACGGCGGTCCGGGCCCTGCGCGCCCGCCTGCACGAGGACGAGGTGGTGTGACGTGAGCGCCGGACACGAACCCGGGACCCACGACGACGGCCGTGAGGACCCCGGCAGCCGGTACGACGACGGCCCCGCCGGCGGCACGGACGACGCGACGGACGCCACGGACCCGCTGATGGCGGCCGCCCTGGGCGTGCCGCTGTCCGGGGAGGCGCGGACCGATCCCGCCCTCGTGGCCGCGCACCGCGCCGCGGCGGCCGACGTGGCGCTGCTGCGCGAGCAGCTCGGCGTCCTCGCCGAGGCCCTCACCCGGCCGCCGGCGGCGGAGCCCGCGCGGCGGCCGGCACCCGTCCCGCTCCGGCTGGCCCGCCGGCGCCTGAGGGCGGTCGGGCTGGCGGCGGCCGGGGCGCTGGTCGCCGGGAGCGGGTGGCTGCTCGTCCAGGTGAACGGGGGAGCGAGCGGCATCGCCTCCTCCGGCGCCGACGGGTCGGCCGCCGACGAGAAGGCCGCCGCGCCCGGCGCCGCCGGCGATCCCCTCGGCGACCCCGGCTATCTCGCCTGCGCCCGGCTGGTGGCCGAGGGCGACGTGACGGCCGTGGCCCCGGTGCGCGGCACCTCCCGCGAGCGGATCACCCTGCGCGTGACCCGCTCCTACAAGCCCGGGGCGACGGCCGGGCAGGAGGTCGGCTTCGTGGTGGAGCGGGACGTGGATCCGCTGGTCGCCGAGGGCGACCACGTCCTGGTGGGCTTCTCGCGGGGCTTTGCCGCCCCCGACGTGTGGGCCGTCGGAGAGGCCGAGATCGCCGCCGGACGCTCGGCGCTGGCCCGCGCGCTGCCCGAGGCGGACGGCACGGCCTGCGAATGAGGGAGGGGCGGGCGCCCGACCGGGCGCCCGCCCCCTTCGTCCGGCGGCTCAGGGGCTCACCGCACTGCCGAGCCCCTGAGCCACCGCGTCACTGCGTGACCTTCTCGATGACCACGCTGCCGAGGCCCGCGACGGTGCCGCGCGCGTTCACCAGCTGGACCTGGCCGAAGAAGGACCGGCCCGCCGGCGCGGGGGCGGCGGCGGTGACGGTCGCGGAGACCGTCGCCGAGGCGCCCGTGGCCAGCTTCACCGGCGTCGACTCGTCGACGCCGACCGTGCCGAGCGCGGACGAGTAGAACACGTCCAGGTAGTCGTACGCGGTGGTGCCGGCCGGCACCGAGTAGCCCGCGACCTCGACGGTGTACGTCCCGGCGGCGGGCGACGGGATGGACACGGCCTCCTCGGAGTCGCCGTCGGCCTGCTGCGCGACCTGGTTGCCGGCCGCGTCGTACACGGCCAGGTCGAGGTCGGCGGAGGCGTCGGAGACACCGCCGATGGAGACGTCCAGGGACTTGGCGCCCGCGGGCACCTCGACCGTGGTCGTCCGGGTCTCGTGCTCCGCGATGGTCGGGCGGTCCGCCTTGGACGAGCCCAGCGGGCCCCCCTGCAGCTTGCCGTCGATGGCGGCGAAGTCGTTCGTCACCTTCCAGGAGACGGCGGCCGGGGTGCCGACCTTCGCCTCGGGCACGGTCACGGTCGCCGGGTCGAAGGCCGCGCCGTACACGGTGACGTCCAGCTTGTAGGGGTTGTCGAGCAGCGGCGACGTGCGGCGCGACTCGACCTCGATCTCCCAGACGCCGGGCTGCGGGTCGGCGTAGGAACGCGTGTCCGGCTTGCAGCCGTTGCCGTCGAGGTAGTTGTTGTAGCAGTAGACGGTGGCGCTGTCCTCGACGGCGACACCGTAGGGGTGGATCGAGATGAACCGGGTCTGGCTCTTGTCCTTCAGCCCGCTCATCGCGACCTCCAGCGACGTCGCGCCCTCGGGCACGGTCAGGAAGTAGTGCTGCGAGCTGTTGCGCTGCACGGTGTTCTTCGCGGAGAACGTGTGCGCCACCGGCGTCGAGACGACGACCGTGTTCAGGATCTGCTTGTCGACGCCCTCGGTCCGCGGGTCGTCGACCTCGAGGATCGCGCTCTTGATGCCGGCGGACTTCGGAGCGGCCTGGACCTTGACGGTCACCGGCTTGTTCAGCGGCAGCTTCACCTCGGTCGAGCCGAGGATCTTGAAGGCGCCGGCCGCGTTGTTCTCCAGGCGCAGCTTGTGGCGGATCACCTTGTCGGCGCCGGTCGTACGGGTGACGGTGACGTCGTAGGTCTTCTTCTGACCGGCCTTCAGACCGCCCTCGCGGTCGTAGATGCCGGTGCCGAAGCCGGGCGTCTTCAGGGCGAAGTCGATCGCGGTGTCGACCGGGGCCTTGACCGTGTACTCGTGGGCGGTGGCGCCGTCCTCGATGGCGTCCCAGGCGTCCACGATGTCGATGGCGCCCGCGCCCTCCTCGTAGGCCTGGAGGCCCTTGATGTGGTCGGCGGTCGAGGTCAGCGCCGTGCGCAGGACGGCGGGCGTCAGCGCGATGCGCTTCTGCTTCGCGGCGCTCAGCAGCAGCGCGGAGGCGCCGGCGGCCTGCGGGGAGGCCATCGAGGTGCCCTGGAGCATCGCGTAGCCGGCCGGCAGCTTGTACCCGGACTCGGCGACCGGGGCGCCCGGCAGCCAGGTCTGGATGGTGTTGATGGCGGCGCCGGGCGCGACCAGGGTCGGCGTGAAGCCGCCGTCCTCACGCGGACCGCGCGAGGAGAACGGCAGCAGGGCGTACTTCTTCTCCACCTGCGAGCCGTAGTTGGCGGCCCAGGTCTCCTTGGAGATGGCCGCGCCGACCGAGATGACCTTGTCGGCCAGGCCGGGGTCGCCGATCGTGTTGGCGCCGGGGCCCTCGTTGCCCGCCGAGATGACGAGCTGGACGCCGTAGGTGTCGATGAGGCGCGTGTACAGCTCGGCGCGCGCGTTGTTGCCGTCGTTCAGCGCCGGGAGGCCGCCGATGGACATGTTGACGATGTCCACGCCGCGGTTCACGACCAGGTCGATCATGCCCTCGGTGAGCGCGACGTTGGTGCAGCCGCCGGTCCAGGAGCAGGCGCGGGAGGAGACGACCTTGGCGCCGGGGGCGGCACCGTTCATCTTCCCGCCGAACAGGCCGTTGGCCGCGGTGATGCCCGCGACGTGGGTGCCGTGCTCGGACTCGATGACGCCGACGTTGACGAAGTCGGCCTTCTTGCCGACCCAGTCGCCGCCGTACGGGTCGGTGGGCACGTCCTTGCGGATCTCGACGACGAACGGCTGCCGCTCGACGACGTCGGTGGCCGGGTCGTCGGTGCCGAAGTAGCCGACCTGGTACCCGTCCTTGTACGGCTTCATCGGCGCGTCGTCGGTGAAGTCGAAGTTGTTGTTCAGGTCGACGCGGACGGTGCCGGCGGCCGGGTCGTAGAGCAGGCCCCAGACGTCGGTGGTGTCGCCGTCGCGGTTGGCGTCGCCCTTGGCGTCACCGGCGGCGGTGAACGACTCGCGGAACAGGTTGACCTGGTAGTCGCCCGCGGGCGCCTTCCAGGACGCGCCGCCGTAGGTGAAGGACGGGCCGCTGACGGGGTTGGTCATCCGGCGCCAGGTGCCGTCGCTGTCGACGATCGGGTCGGTCGCGGTGACCCAGTCGACGATCTTGCGCTCACCGGTGGTGGTCTTCTGGAGCGCCGGGTGCCCGAGGTCCACGCCGGAGTCCAGCACGCCGATGGTGACGCCGCGGCCGTCCGCCTTCGGGTGGTCCTTCACGAAGTCGACGGCGCCCGTCTCGAAGGACGGGTTGTACGGGTTCTCGGCCGGGGTCTTCCGGCCGGGCGCGGGGTACGTCTTCGCGCTCGCGGCGGCACCCGCGCCCTTGGCGGTGTCGGCGCTCGGCGTCGGGTCGTCGAGGGCGATCTCCTGCCGCAGGTCGATCGCGTGCACCGACGACAGCCCGGCCGCGGCGGCGATGGCCGCGTCCGCCTTGGCGGTCGGGACGGTGGCGCGGACGTAGCCGAGCTTGTCGTAGGACCGGCCGACGGAACCACCCTTGACCGCGTCCAGCTCGTCGGCGACCTGCTCGGTCTTCCCGGGCGAGGTGGCGACCATCAGGGTGACGTTCTTGTCGCCGGCGGCCTTGGCGTCGGCGAGGACGTCGGCGTCGTCGGAGCCGAGCTTGTCGGCGGCGGACTTCACGCCCGGGTCGGCGGCCGGGATCTGGTCGGCGGAGAAGGCCAGGGGTATCGGCCCGGCCGCGGACAGCGCGGCCACCAGACCGGCGGCCACGGCTATCCGGGCCGCACGTCTCGCGCCGGGTATCGGTTCGCGCTGGGGGGTGTGGGTCATCGGCATCCCTTGGAGGTGAAGGAACGAGCGAGCGTCACGCGACCGGGCCGTTCCTGCCTGATCGCGGTCGCCGGAATGTGATCCCGGACGATCGCACAGCCTTGTCCAAGGGGCTGATATTTGGTGAGAGTTGACCGAATCGATATGGATGTATGGGGAAAACCCTCTACGCGTCGCCTGTGAGAGGGCTTTCGCCCGACCGGTTCCGGGCGGCCCGTGGTCGCCGGGCGGTCGGCCGGTCGGACGTCGGCCGGGCGGGAGCGGGTGTCGGCCGGGCGGGAACGGGCGCAGGCCGGGTGGAGGTGCGCGTCGGCCGGGCGGGAACGGTCGCGGAACGGGCGGAAGCGGACGCCGGCCGGTGCGGGTCAGGCGTCCTTCGTGCGGGCGTAGTGGCGGGACGCCTTCGCGCGGTTGCCGCAGGCCGCCATCGAGCACCAGCGGCGGGTGCCGTTGCGTGAGGTGTCGAAGAAGTGCAGGACACAGGCCTCGTGCGCGCAGCGGCGGATCCGGTCGGGCGCGGTGCTCAGCAGTTCCAGGTAGTCGCGGGCGGCCAACCAGGCCGGCCCCCAGGCCGCGTCCGCGAACTCCGCCCGCTCGCCGGGGCCTTCGGGGGTGAGGGTGGGCCGGATGCGTCCGTGCTCCAGCACGGCGTCCACCTCGTGCGCCGGCCCGGGGGGCACCGCCGTCCCGGCCGCGTCCGCCGCCCCGCCCCCGCCGGTCCCTTCCCCGTCGGTCCCGTCCACGGCCGCCCTCAGCGCGTCGCGCGCCCGCAGGACGTGGCGCAGGGTGGCCTCGTCGGCGGCGAACCGCCCGTCCAGCCCGTTCGCGGCGAGCCACACCGCCAGCCCGTCCGTGCCGGTCAGCAGGTCCTGGAGGGAGCCGTCCCGCATCCAGCGCGTGTTGAGCAGGTCGAGCGCGAGGGGTTCGCCGGTGAGGGGGCGCGGGTCGGGGGTGGTGGGCATCGAAGGGCTCCTTCCGTGCTAACCAGCAAAGAGTACGTGACCGGTTGACGCGTCCTTCCCTAACCTTTAATGTCATGAACACCGGTTAGAACCGTTGACCCGCCTCCGTCGAAGGGGATCCCCGTCATGACCCTGCGCACCGGCCACGTCGGCCTGAACGTCACCGACCTCGACCGCTCCCTCGCCTTCTACCGGGAGGTCATGGGCTTCGCCCTCGTCGGCGAGGGCGAGGAGGAGGGCCGGCGGTACGCCTTCCTCGGTGACGGCGACCGGCTCGTCCTCACGCTCTGGCAGCAGGCACGAGGGCCGTACGACGCGGGCCGCGCCGGTCTGCACCACCTCGCCTTCGAGGCCGACTCGGTCGAGCGGGTCCGGGAGTACGAGGCGGCCCTGCGGGCCCACGGCGCCGACTTCGCCCACGAGGGCGTCGTCGCCCACCACGAGGGCGCGACCTCCGGCGGCGTCTTCTTCCACGACCCCGACGGCACCCGCCTGGAGATCTCGGTGGCCGACGGGGTGGCGGGGGCTCCGGCGCCCGGCGGGACATCCGCTCCGACCTGCGGCTTCTTCTAGGGGATGGGCCAGGTCATGGACCTCTACCACGCCGGTTCGCGCACCCTCCAGGACCGGCTCGGGGTGCGCGGACTCGCCGACCACGTCGGCCGGTCCGTCGGCGAGCGCATCCGGTTCGCCGCCGCCGCCTTCCTGGAACTCCAGCCGCAGCTGGTCCTGGGGGCCGCCGATCCCGCGAGCGGCGAGGTGTGGGCCTCGGTGGTCGCGGGTACCCCCGGCTTCGTCCGGGTCACCGGGCCCCGGCGGATCTCCGTCGCGGGAGGGCCACCCCCGACCGACCCTCTCGCGACGGCCCTCGCCACCCCCGGCACCCCCGTCGGCACCATCGCCCTCGACCCGCGCACCCGCCGCCGCATGCGCCTCGACGGCCGGCTGCGGTCCGCCCCGCACGGCTTCGCCGTCGAGGCCGACCGGGTCTTCGCCAACTGCCCCAAGTACCTCCAGCGACGGCAGGCGTACGAGACGGTGCCCGATCGGCTCCCCGGTCCGCCCCGGCACGGCACCGGACTCACCCCGGAGCAGGCCGGGTTCGTCGCCGCGTCCGACACCTTCTTCCTCGCCAGCGTGCGCGAGGGCGGTGCCGACGCCAGCCACCGCGGCGGCAACCCCGGTTTCGTCCGGGTCCTCTCGCCGGGCGAACTGGCCTGGCGCGACTACCCCGGCAACGCCATGTTCCTCAGCCTCGGCAACCTCGAGGCCGACCCGCGCGCCGGACTGCTCCTCCTCGACTGGACGACGGGCCGCACCCTCCAGCTCACCGGGCGGGCCCGCACCGAGTTCGGCTCCGACGGCGAGCGCACGGTCCGGTTCACCGTGACGCGGGCCGTCGACACCCCCGCCGCGCTGCCCCTGCGCTGGTCCGCGCCCGAATACTCACCTGCCAACCCGGACCGGGACCGCTAACGTCCCCCTGTGCGCGAGAAGCTGAGGGTGGCGGCCTACGCCGTGTGCGTCCGGGACGGACAACTGCTGCTGGCACGCTCGCCGGCGCCCGACGGCACCCCGGAGTGGGTGCTGCCCGGCGGCGGCATGGAGCACGGCGAGGACCCGTACGACACCGTGGTGCGGGAGCTGGAGGAGGAGACCGGCTACCGCGTCGAGGTGACCGGCCTGCTCGGCGTGGACTCCTTCCGCCACACCTTCCCCCGCAGGAACCTGCGCGGCCCCGTCGACCACCACGGGGTGCGCATCGTCTACGAGGGCCGGGTGACCGGCGGTGAACTCCGTCACGAGATCGGCGGCTCGACCGACCTGGCCGCCTGGCACGACCTGTCGGCCGTACCGGGGCTGACCCGGGTACGGCTGGTCGACGTGGCGCTGCGGCTGTGGCGCGAGCGGCCCGCGGACGGACGGGCGCCGGCCTGAGGAGGAGGGGCCGCCGGGTCGTGCCCGGCGGCCCCTCCTCTCCCCTCCTGGCGCCGCCCGGCCCGTCACGACCGGGGCAGCACCACGACGTACGCCGCCGGATCGCGGTCCCCCGACGCCATCAGGGCGGTCCGCACCACCGCCGCCTGCTGCTCCATCCCCTCCCGGAGCTTCCTCGGCGTGATGTGCACGACCGTGATGCCCAGCCGCTCCAGGTGCTCCCGCTTGCGGGCGTGCTCCGACCACAGCGCGTCCTCGTCCCGGCGGGGTGCCCGCGTGTCCAGCTCCACCGCCACCGCCTGCTCCGGCCAGTACGCGTCCAGTTCCCCCAGGTGCGGGCCGCCGGGCAGCCGCAGGTCCACGTTCCACACCGGGTCCGGCAGCCCGAACCTCCGCACCATCGTGTAGAGGCGGTCCTCGGCGATCGCCCGCCCCTCGGCCAGCAGCGCGTCCACCGCGTCCACCACGTGCGGGCGGCCCAGCAGCTTGGCCCGGGTCAACTCCTCGACGACCGCCGCCGGTTCGCAGTGGCCGGCGCGCACCGCCTCCGACAGCAGCCGCCGTACCGTCCCCGCGTCCGTCAGCTGCGACACCGCGTCCGCCAGGGCGCGCGGCACCGGTGCCACCGGCACCCCGGTGGCCTCCCGCGGCGTCGGCAGGGCCGCGGTGCGCAGGACGTGCGCGCAGCCCGCCGAGCGCAGCCGGCGCAGCCGGGGCACCAGGACGTCGATGCGGTCCAGGGAGGGCAGCGCGGGCGCGGAGGCGAAGCCGTACAGGGTGAGCGCGGCCAGCCCCGTGATCATCGCCTCGCGGTACACGGGCCGGTGCGGCCGCCCCGGCTCCGGCTGGGCCGGCACCCCGGGCGCCGTCACCTCGCGGGCCGCGTACAGCAACACCGCGTGCAGCCGCTCCTCGCTGGTCGGCGGCCCCTGGTGGAGCAGGTGGACGCCCGGCAGGAACCGCTGCCAGGGGCCGCCCGGCCGGCACCGCTCGTTCGTCTCGCCCGGTGACACACCGAGCGAGCGGAGCTGGGCCGTGGTCAGCACGCGCCGCTGCGCGTCCGGGAGGCTGCGCGCGGGGCGGGCGGCGGCCGGGGGGAGGGGGGCGTTGTGGTTCATGCCCCGCAGATTCCCGTCTCCGCGCCCTCCTGTAACCGCTGTGACAAGCCCGTCGAAAAATCCGGACAAGCTCGTCCTAAAGGACGGGTGTTCGGATGCCGAGTAGGAGCCGAAAACCCCTGGTCCCCTCGGTGGGGGCCAGGGGTTACGGTGCGGATCGACTGAATTTCGTAACGGTCACCGTCCGCCGGATTCCAGGCCAAAGGTCGGGCGGGGTGCCGGCCCCGACCACTGCGGGCCGGAACCGTCTTGTCGGACCGGGACTGTCCCGTCGGACCGGGCCGGACCGCCCTGTCGGCAGGAACCATCCCGCCGGCAGGGACCGTCCCGCCGGCAGGACCGCCCCGCCGGCCGGGGCCGTCCCGTCAGTCGGTGCCGGATCCGGCCTCCGCGTCGCACGCCTGCCCGCGCAGCCCCCGCGCCAGGTCGTCGCGCGCCTCCAGCACCAGCCGGCGCAGGGCGGGCGGCGCCGACTCGTGCGCCGCGAGCCACGCGTCCGTCGCCGCCAGCGTCTGCGGGGAGTCCAGCAGGGCCGGGAACAGCCCCTTGACCACGTGCATCGCGATCTGGATGGAGCGCTGCTCCCAGATCCGCCCGATCACCGTGAAGTACTTCTCCGCGTACGGGGCGAGCAGTTCGCGCTGCGAGGGCTGCTGGAAGCCCGCGATGGTCGCCTCGACCAGCGCGTTGGACAGCGCGTCCGACTCGACGAGCTGCACCCAGGCCTGCGCCTTGACCTCCGCGGAGGGCCGGGCGGCCAGACAGCGCACCTGGTGCCGCTTGCCCGAGGCGGTGTCGTCGCGGGCCAGTTCCGCCGCCAGCACGCCCTCGTCGGCGCGGCCGTGCGCGGCCAGCGGCCCCAGGAAGGCCCAGCGCAGCTCCTGGTCCACCTCGAGACCGTCGACCTTCGCCGACCCCTCCAGCAGCTGCTGGAGCAGGTCGAGGTCGGCCGGGCCGGACGCCACCGACGCGAGGAACCGCGCCCACGCCAGCTGGTGCTCGCTGCCCGGCTCCGCCGACCGCAGCTCCGCCAGCGCGCCCTCGGCGAGCAGCCGCTCACCGACCGGCCGCCAGTCGGGCGCCGCGTAGTGCGCCAGCGCCGAGTCCGCCCAGGCGTGCAGCATCTGGAGCACGCCGATGTCGCTCTCGCGCCCGGCGAACCGCAGCACCAGGTCCACGAAGTCCCGCGCGGGCAGCAGCGCGTCCCGCGTCATGTTCCACAGCGCCGACCAGCACAGCGCGCGGGCCAGCGGGTCGCTCAGGTCGCCCAGGGACTCCCGCAGCGCCGCCAGCGAGGTCTCGTCGAACCGGATCTTGCAGTACGTCAGGTCCTCGTCGTTGACCAGGACCAGTTCCGGCGCCCGCGCGCCCGCCAGCTCCGGCACGACCGTCCGCGGCCCCTCGACGTCGGCCTCCGCGCGCGCGTAGCGCACGAGACGCCCGTCGACCCGCCGGTACAGGCCGATCGCCACCCGGTGCGGCCGCAGCTCCGGGTGCGACTCCGCCGCCTCCTGGAGCACCGCCAGCTCGTCGACCCGGCCCTCCGCGTCCAGCAGCACCTGCGGGGTCAGCGAGTTCACCCCGGCCGTCTGCAGCCAGGACCGCGCCCACCCGGCCATGTCCCGGCCGCTGGTCTCCCCGAGCACCGACAGCAGGTCGCCGAGACGGGTGTTGCCGTAGGCGTGCCGCTTGAAGTAGCGGCGGGCGCCCTCCAGGAACGCGTCCTGTCCGACGTACGCCACCAGCTGCTTGAGCACCGAGGCGCCCTTGGCGTAGGTGATGCCGTCGAAGTTGAGCTTGGCGTCCTGCAGGTCGCGGATGTCCGCGGTGACCGGGTGGGTGGAGGGCAGCTGGTCGGCCCGGTACGCCCATGCCTTGCGGCGGTTGGCGAAGGTGATCCAGCCGTCGGTGAAGCGGGTCGCGCCGACCAGCGAGAAGGAGCCCATGAAGTCCGCGAAGGACTCCTTCAGCCACAGGTCGTCCCACCACTCCATGGTGACCAGGTCGCCGAACCACATGTGCGCCATCTCGTGCAGGATCACGTTCGCCCGCGCCTCGTAGGACGCCTGCGTCACCTTGCCCCGGAAGATGTACTCCTCCCGGAAGGTCACCAGCCCCGGGTTCTCCATCGCGCCCAGGTTGTACTCGGGCACGAACGCCTGGTCGTACTTCCCGAAGGGGTACGGGTAGTCGAAGTGGTCGTGGAAGAAGTCCAGGCCCTGCTTGGTGACCAGGAAGACGTCGTCGGCGTCGAAGTGGGGCGCGAGCCCCTTGCGGCACAGGGCGCCGAGGGGGATCTCCAGCGTCGTGCCGTCGCCCAGCTCGCGCGTGTAGGAGTCCGTCACGTAGTGGTACGGGCCCGCCACCACGCAGGTGATGTACGTCGAGATCGGCTTGGTCTCCGCGAACCGCCACACACCGTCGGCGCGCTCCCCGGCGCCGTTGCTCCACACCGTCCACTCCTCGGGCGCCCGCACCTCGAAGCGGAACGGCGCCTTGAGGTCGGGCTGCTCGAAGTTGGCGAAGACACGGCGCGCGTCGGCCGGCTCGTACTGCGTGTAGAGGTAGATCTCGCCGTCCTCGGGATCGACGAAGCGGTGCAGGCCCTCGCCGGTGCGCGAGTAGGCGCACCGGGCGTCGACGACCAGTTCGTTCTCGGCGGCCAGGTCGTCCAGCCGGATCCGGGCGCCGTCGAAGACTTCGCCGGGGTCGAGGTCGCGGCCGTTGAGGGAGACGGCCGTCACGCTCGGCGCGATCAGGTCCGCGAAGCTGGACGCGCCGGGCTCGTTGCAGCGGAAGCGGACGGTGGTGACCGAGCGGAAGGTGCGGGGCTCGCCGCTCCCGTCGCCGGGCGCGTCACCGGTCGCCGACCGCACGTCGAGGGACACGTCGTACCCGTCGACGGACAGCAGGGCGGCCCGCTCCCGGGCCTCGTCACGGGACAGGTTCTCACCGGGCACGGGCGGTACTCCCTCGATGCGGCTGCGCGATGGCTGCGGACAGGACCGATCCTGCCATGTGCCCCTGACGGGCGTCAGCGGGGGAATGAGCGGCGCGTGCCGTGGCGTTCACCGGGGAAACGCTTCCTCCCGAGGAGAGACATGTCGCAGAAGACCCCCGTCGACTTCTGGTTCGACCCGCTGTGCCCCTGGGCCTGGATGACCTCCCGCTGGGTGCTGGAAGTGGAGAAGGTCCGTGACATCGAGGTCCGCTGGCACGTGATGAGCCTGGCCGTGCTCAACGAGGACAAGATCGACGAGCTGCCCGAGGAGTACCGGGACATGCTCGCCACCAAGGCCTGGAAGCCGGTCCGGGTGGTGACCGCCGCCTGGCAGAAGCACGGCGCCGAGGTGCTCGGCCCGCTCTACACCGCGCTCGGCACCCGCTTCCACAACAACGACGAGGGCCCGACCCTGGAGGCCATCGCCGGCGCCCTCGAGGACGCCGGTCTGCCCGCCGACCTCATCGAGTACGCCGAGCAGGAGAACTTCGAGTTCGACGCCGAGCTGCGCGCCTCGCACAAGGAGGGCATCGACAAGGTCGGCCAGGACGTCGGCACCCCCGTCATCGCCGTGCCCGGCGCCGACGGCGAGCAGATCGCCTTCTTCGGCCCCGTCGTCACCCCCGCCCCCCAGGGCGAGGAGGCCGCGCGGCTGTGGGACGGCACGCTGGCGGTCGCCTCCGTGCCCGGCTTCTACGAGATCAAGCGGACCCGCACCAAGGGCCCCGACTTCAGCAACCTGTAGGGGCCGGCCGCCCCGGAAGAAGACCCCCGCGAGTCACGTCCTCGCGGGGGTCCCCTTCTTTCCGCCCGCCGCCGTGAAGGGTGAGGAGACGATCACGAGGCGGGACGCCGTGCGGCGCCTACGGCGCGAGCGGCAGCACGTCGGCGCGGGACTTCGCGGCCAGGTGGCGGCGCTGTACGTCCTGCCGGTCGACGACCTGCCACACGGCCTCGGCGAAGTCGGCCTTCCGGTTGCGGTACTGCAGGTGGAAGGCGTGCTCCCGGGCGTCGAAGACGAGGAGCGGCACGGAACCCCGGCCGACGTCGCCCTGGTGGTCGTAGACCTGTTCGACGATCAGCCGGCCGCTGAGGGGCTCGAGGGCGAGGACGCCCCAGCCGGAGCCCCGGGTGGTCGCGGCGGCCCTGGACAGCCGGGCCTTGAAGGCGGCGAAGGAGCCGAAGGCCTCCGTGATCGCGTCCGACGGCTCGCCCGCCCCGTCCACCGCGAGGGGCTCGCCGCCGCCCCCGCCGGTCAGGGCGGCAGGAAGGCCCTCACCCGGCGTGCCCGGGTGAGGGCCCCGCGCCGGCCGGCCCGGACTCCCGGGTCTCCGTCCGGCGCCGCCGTGCCTACGCCGCCACGGTCGTGTAGTGCGCGGCGTCGCCCTCCACCGGCCGGCTCCGCCTGCCGTCGACGCCCACCGGCACCTCACCGGCCACGGTCACCCGGTGCAGCCGGCGGGGGTGCCGGTCGTAGTTGTCGACGGCGTAGTGCTGGGTGATGCGGTTGTCGAACAGGACGAGCTGGTTCGGCGACCAGCGGTGGCGCAGGATGTTCTCCGGCCGGGTGACGTAGGACTGGAGCAGGTCCAGGATCGTGCGGGACTCGCCCACCGACAGTCCGACGATCCGCTGCGCGAACCCGCCGATGAACAGTCCGCGCTCACCGGTCAGCGGGTGGACACGGACCACCGGATGCGCGGTGCGGTACGTGAGGGACGTGAACCGGGCGCGCTGGGCCGCCCGTTCCTCGTCGATGTCCTCGGTGGGCACCGCGTAGTCGTAGTCGTTGGTGTGCTCCGCCCACAGCCCGTCCGCCAGCCGCCGCAGCGGCTCGGGCAGCTGCCGGTAGGCCGCCGCCGAACTGGCGATCAGCGTCTCGCCGCCGTACGGCGGCAGGGTGAGGCTGCGCAGCGTGCTGGCCTGCGGCGGGTTGAGGACGAAGGTGACGTCGGTGTGCCAGTGGTTGGCGCTGCCCTGCTCGCTGTCGACGGGCAGCACGTTCGGGGCGCCGTCGACGGCGGGCACCGTCGGGTGGGCGGTGGTGAGGTCGCCGAAGTGGCGGGCGAAGGCCTGCTGGCCCTCGTCGTCGAGGTGGACGTCGTCGAAGACCAGCGCCTTGTGGACGTCGAGCGCCTCGCGGAGCGCGGCGACCGTGGCGCCGTCGAGCGGCTTGGAGATGTCGACGCCGAAGACGTGGGCGCCGATGTGCGCGGTGACCTTGCGGAGGTCGAGGGTCATGGCGGGGCCTGCCTTTCAGACGGGAACGGGAGCGGGAGCGGGGACGTACTGGTTGGCGGGGCGCGGGAGGCCGTAGCGCTCGCGCAGGGTGCGGCGGGGGCCGTACTCGGTGCGGAACAGGCCGCGGGCGCGCAGCAGCGGGACGACGTGGTCGACGAAGGCGTCCAGGCCGGACGGCAGCAGCGCGGGCATGATGTTGAAGCCGTCGGCGGCGCCGCGCGTGAACCAGGTCTCGATCGCGTCGGCGACCTGCTCGGGCGTCCCGGTGAAGGTGAGGTGCCCGCGCCCGCCGCCGAGCCGGCCGATCAGCTGCCGCACGGTGAGCCGCTCGCGCCGGGCCAGCTCCACCACGAGCGTGTAGCGGCTCCTGGCGCCCTCGACCGCGTCCTCGGGCGGCAGATCGGCGGGCAGTCCGGCGTCCAGGTCGAGCGTGCCCGGCTCCAGCTGGAGGAGCTGCTCCAGCCGGTGGACGCCGTGCGCGTGCACGATGTGGTCCTCCAGCTCCCGTTCGTGCGCCCGCGCCTCGGCCTCCGTCGAACCGATCACCGGGACGATCCCCGGCAGCACCTTGAGGTGGCCGGGGTCCCGGCCCTCCCGGGCGGTGCGGGCCTTGAGGTCGGCGTAGAAGGCCTGCGCGTCGGCGAGGGTCTGCTGCGCGGTGAACACGGCCTCGGCGTACCGGGCGGCGAACGCCTTCCCGTCCTCGGAGGAGCCCGCCTGCACCAGCAGCGGGTAACCCTGCGGTGCGCGGGGCACGTTGAGGGCCCCCTCGACGCTGAAGTACGTCCCCCGGTGCCGGGGCGGATGGATCTTCGCGTCGTCGCCCCAGACGCCGCCGGCCTTGTCGGCGACGATCGCGTCGTCCTCCCAGCTGTCCCACAGCTTCAGCGCCACGTCGAGGAACTCGGCCGCCCGCGCGTACCGTTCGGCGTGCGCGGGCTCGGCGTCGAGCCCGAAGTTGCGGGCGGCCTCGGCACCGGCGGTGGTGACGACGTTCCAGCCGGCGCGGCCGCCGCTGACGATGTCCAGCGAGGCGAACCTGCGGGCCAGGTTGTAGGGCGAGTTGTAGGACGTGGACGCCGTGGCGATCAGGCCGATGTGCTCGGTCGCCGTCGCCAGCGCGGTCAGCAGGGTGAGCGGTTCCAGCGCCCCGGCCGGCCGCTGGGCGACCGTCCCCCACAGCTGGGGCCCGTCGGCGAGGAACAGCGAGTCGAAGGTGCCGCGTTCGGCGGTCCGCGCCAGACGGACGTGGTGCGCGAGGTCCACGTGGGCGTGGGGATCGCTCTCGGGCAGCCGCCAGGAGGCCTCGTGGTGGCCGGTGTTCATCAGGAACGCGTTGAGGTGGAGTCTTCTCGTGGTCATCGGTGGTCCTCCGTGACGCCCAGGGCGGCGAGCAGCCGTTCGCGGAACTCGCCCAGCAGCGGGTCCCGGTACGAGCGCGGGTGCGGGCGGTCGATGGTCAGGTCGAGGCCGATGCGGCCCCGGTCGAGGACGAGGACCCGGTCGGCGAGCACGATCGCCTCGTCCACGTCGTGGGTGACGAGCAGCACGGACGGCCGGTGCCGCTCCCACAGCTCCCGCAGCAGGGCGTGCATCCGGATGCGGGTGAGGGCGTCCAGCGCGCCGAACGGCTCGTCGGCCAGCAGCAGCTCGGGCTCGCGCACCAGGGAGCGGGCCAGGGCCGCACGCTGTGCCTCGCCGCCGGACAGCTCGTCGGGCCAGGCCCGCTCGCGGCCCGCGAGGCCCACCTCGGCGAGCGCCTCCCGGCCCCGCTCCTCGGCCCGGTCGCCGCCGAGCCCGAGCAGCACGTTGGCCAGCACCCGCCGCCAGGGCAGCAGCCGCGAGTCCTGGAAGACGACCGACACCCGCTCGGGAGCCGTCAGCCGCCCGCTCCCGGTGACCTCGTGGTCGAGACCGGCGACCGCGCGCAGCAGGGTGCTCTTGCCGGACCCGCTGTGCCCGAGCAGCGCCACGAACTGTCCGGCGGGGATGTCCAGGTCGATGCCGTCGAGGACCCTGCGCCCGTCGAAGGAGCGGGTGAGGTCCTCCAGTCGTACGGCGGGACGGGTCAGCTGCTCAGTGTGCGGCGCCATGACAGCACCCTCCGTTCGACGATACGGACCACGCCGTCGGAGACCAGGCCGAGGACGCCGTAGACGACCAGGCCGACGAGGATGACGTCGGACTGGCCGTAGTTCTGGGCCTGGAACATCAGGTAGCCGAGGCCGCTGGTGGCGTTGATCTGCTCCAGGACCACCAGACCCAGCCACGATCCGGTGACCCCGAGCCGCAGCCCGACGAAGAAGCCGGGCAGGGCACCCGGGACGACGACCTGCCGGATGAAGGCGAACTTCGACAGGCCCTGCACCTCGGCGAGTTCGACGAAGCGGTGGTCGATGCCGGACAGCGCGGAGTGCGTGTTCAGGTAGATCGGGACGTAGACGACGATGGCGATGATCGCGATCTTGAAGGTCTCGCCGATGCCCAGCCAGAGGATGAACAGCGGGATCAGGCCGAGCGTCGGGATCGCCCGGTTGAGGTTGACCGTCCCGTCGATCAGCGCCTCCCCGGTGCGGGTCAGCCCCGACGCCAGCGCCAGCAGCACCCCGGCGGTCAGCCCGATCGCGAAACCGGACCCGGCCCGTTGCAGCGAGGTGAGGATGTCGTCGGCCAACGTGCCGTCGGTCCACAGGCGGACCCCGGTCTCCAGCACCGTCCAGGGCGCGGGCACCGCACCGGGATCGAGCCTGCCGGCGGCCGAGGCGGCGGCCCACAGGGCGAGCAGCAGCAGCGGCCCGGTGAGCCGGGCGGCGGGCAGGCGTTTTCCGGGGGCGAGTCCGCGGCGCCGGGTGCGGGACCGCTCGTCGGTGACGGCGGGGGTGCGCTTCTCCGGGGGAGCGGTGGTCACGGTGGTCGTGGTCATGGCGGTCACTTCCGGTACTCGGCCGCTACGGACGCGGCGGCGATGCCCTCGAAGCGGTGGTCGAAGAGCGTGCCGACGTCGAACTCCTTCACGAAGCCGCCCTCGGCGAGCAGATCGGCCGTCTCCTGTTCCCAGGCGATCGCCTCCGTCCAGCTCGGCGGGAACAGCGGCTTGTTGGCGAGCGCGGTGACGGACCGGGCCTGGGCGAGGGTCAGGTTCTGCGTCTTGACGTAGAACTCCTCGTTCCACAGGTCCGGGTGCTCGTACTGCCAGACCTGGCCCCGTGCCCAGAGCGGGACGTAGGCGGCGACCGCGGCGGCCTTGGCCCGGTCGTTCAGCACGGACACCGGCGACCACAGCAGGTTGAGCAGGTCGACGACGTCGGTGGTGACCGTGCGGGCGCCCCTGGACCCGTACTGGGCCAGGTACGCCGGCGCCTGGGTGTTGCCGAGCGGGGCGACGTCGACCTGGCCCGACTGGAGCGCGGTCAGGAACTGGTTGCTGGTCAGCGGGACCAGGTCGACGTCGTCGTACGCCAGGCCGGCCTTCTTCAGCGCCCGCAGCAGCACGACGCCCTGCGCCTGCCCCTGCGAGAAGGCGAGCCTGCGGCCCTCGAAATCCTCGACGGTCCGGATGTCGCTGCCGGGTCTGGTGGCGAAGAGATAGTTCGGCCTGCGCGTGATGTTGATGGCGACGATCTTCGCGTCGAAACCCTGGTAGTGCGCCTGGATCGGCGGAATTCCCGCGTTGTTGGCGACGTCCAGGGATTTCGCGCGGAACGCGTTGATGACGTCGGGACCGGCCCCGATGTTCAGCCAGTTCGACACCTTGAACGGTGGTTCGGGGAGTTTCGCCAGCTTGAACTGGAGTTGCTGGGCGTTCTGGTACGAGGCGATCTTCAGGCCGGTGCCGGCGGGCACCCGGTCGGCGAGCGGGGCCGTGGACGCCCCTTCGGACCCGGTGGCCGCACTGCTCTCGGCGCAGCCGCTCAGCCCGGCGGCAGCGGCGGTGACCCCGAGCAACGAGGTGAGGAAGAGGCGCCGGTCGACGCCGGGCACACGGGAAACGGGCATGGCGGTACTCCTTGGGGGAAAGGCAGGGCGAAGCGCCGCGCGAAGGCGGTGAGCAATACGTGGTCCCGGACGGAAAGACCCGCGGAGGAAATGCGGAGAGCCGCTCGCGGAAAGACCGCGAGATCGCGCTCGGCGATGCGGGTGATGCGGAGGGAACTCACGCAGGAGAAAGTGGGCGCTCGGGGCGCGTCAATGCGTCAGCAACAAAGGGTGCGACAGCTCATGAGGAAATTTTCCTGTTCCCGGACGATGTCTGTCAACATTCGGAGTTTCTGAATTAATGGGCCTCGGACGGCGCGGGCCGCGCGTCCCCGCACAGCAGGCCCAGCGGGTTCCGGTAGAGGACGTCGAGCGCCACCGCGCCGCCCGCCACCGCGAGCACCGTGTCCGGGAAGCTGGTCGGCGCCACCGTCGCCGCCCGCTCCGCCCCGGCCTCCGCCCGCAGCGCCGCCAGGCAGTCCTCCCGGTGCACGGCGCCCACCTCGGTGACGACGACCCTCTCCGGGTTGAGCACGTCCAGCAGCAGCCCGGCCGCCCGCCCCGTCATCCGTGCCCGCTCCAGCAGCAGCCGTACGGCCCGTGCGTCACCGCCGGCGGCCGCGGCCACCACGTGCATGGGGTTGGTCCCGTCGGTCACTCCGGCCGCACGGGCGCGCCGGCACAGCGTCCGCTCGCTCAGCTCCGCCTGCAGGCAGCCGGTGCGCCCGCAGTCGCACGGCTCGGTGCCGCCGGCCAGCGGCAGGTGCGCGATGGCGCCGGCCTGCGAACGCGGCCCGTGGTGCACCTCGTCATGGGTGGCGAACGCCGCGTCGACCACGTTCCCGACGAACAGGTGCAGCACGCTGCTGCTGCCGCGCGCCCGCCCGAACAGCCGCTCCGCGTTGACCAGCGCCCGCGCGTGCCCGTCCACGTGGACCGGCAGCCCCGTGCGGTCGCCGACCAGCTCCCGCACCGGTACGTCGCGCCAGCCCAGCAGCGGATGCTCGACGACGGTCCCCGAATCCCGGTCCACCCAGCCGCCCACGGCCACGCCCACCCCCAGCGGACGGCGGCCGGGCGCCTCGGCGAGCAGTTTGGCCAGCCCTTCGGCGGCCCGCGCCAGCACCCCGGCCGGCCCGGTCCCCCGGTGCTTGAACTCCCGCCTGGCCACCACCCGTCCGCGCAGGTCCAGCAGCGCGACCGTGGTGTACGGCACGGCCACGTGCACCCCGCACACCGTGAAGCGGGTGTCGTCCACGTCCACGGGGACGTGCGGCCGGCCGACGCCGTTGCTGCGCCGCGGCAGGTCGGTCTCCCGGACCAGCCCGAGCCCGGCGAGGCGTGCGCAGTGGTCGGTGACCGAGGCCGGGGACAGCCCGGTCAGCCTGGCGACGGTGCTGCGCGCCACCGGTCCGTGCTCCAGCACGGACCGCAGGATCACACTGGCGCTCGTACGCCGCCGGTCGCGGTCGGCGACCCGGGTGACGGGGGAGGGGACGAGGGGAACTGTCGCGGTACGGGGCATGGGGATTCCTCACGGGCCGGTCCGACACTGCGCCGTCGTCTGCGAGGCGTCACGGATCGGCTCCGCCCGCCTCACACCGGAGGGCGACAGGCGGCCGCGCCCACGCGTCGCAGGTCGACGTGGCGACGCGACGAGAAGTTCCGGGCCTGGGCAACCATGTGCCCGAAGCTAACAAAGCGGCCGACCGCTGCCCAGACGGCGACCGACGGGTGAGACGGCCACGGCCCGGCGCCGGGCCGGCGGACGGTTCGGCGGGCGGCCGGGGCCGCTGCCGGGAGGTGCCGTGCCCGCCGACGGCACGATGGGGGGAACCCCGCGGACGTCCGCCGTCCGCCCCGCGTCGCCGCCGCCACGGCGCCTCAGTGACCAGGATCACGCCGCCCCGCGTGTAACCGGCGGCCTTTGTCCGGAGCCCACCAAGGCGCCGCTCGCCCGTTTGTCGACGGCTGACGGT
This sequence comes from Streptomyces sp. NPDC031554, assembly GCF_055580685.1. NCBI lineage: Bacteria > Bacillati > Actinomycetota > Actinomycetes > Kitasatosporales > Streptomycetaceae > Streptomyces > Streptomyces sp. NPDC031554. Next base: position 403,309 of record NZ_JBVIKX010000005.1, read on the forward strand.
GATCGGGCCGAGGCCGCTGGGATAGCGTCACGGTGTCCCCAGCCCCACCTATCTCCGCGGAGACCCCATGAGCACCGCCGCCACCCCCGTCAGCCCCGGACGGGTCCTCGCCGACCTCATCCCGGCCTCCCGCGTCCGGGACGTCGCGCTCGTGCTCGGCGGTGCCGTGCTCACCGGTCTCGCGGCCCAGATCGCGGTCCCCGTGCCCGGTTCCCCGGTGCCGGTGACCGGCCAGACGTTCGCCGCCCTGCTGGTCGGCACCACCCTCGGCGCCCGGCGCGGCTTCCTCTCCCTCGCCCTCTACGCCCTGGCCGGCGTCGCGGGCGTGCCGTGGTTCGCGGAGGGCGGGTCCGGCGCGGCCGCGGTCTCCTTCGGATACGTCCTCGGCATGATCCTCGCCTCGACGCTGGTCGGCGCCCTGGCCCGCCGCGGCGCCGACCGCTCGGCCCTGCGCATGGCGGGCGCGATGCTGGTGGGCGAGGCGGTCGTCTACGCCGTCGGCGTGCCCTACCTCGCCCTCGCCGCCGGTCTCTCCGCCTCCGCCGCGATCGCGGCCGGCCTCACCCCCTTCCTGATCGGCGACGCCCTCAAGGCCGCCCTGGCGATGGGCCTGCTGCCCGCCGCCTGGAAGCTCGTCAAGCGCTAGACGCGACAGCCCCGTACGGGGAAGCCGTCGGCCCCGTGCCGGGGTCCGTCGGCCCGTACGGGGGATCCGTCGGAAGGAGGCCCGCCCGGTCGCACCGCGAGGTGGACCGGGCGGGCCTCCTGCGTGTCCGGACGGTACGGCCTCACCCCTGCCGGGGCTCCGGCCGCCGCCTGGACCACCACAGCCCGGCGGCACCCGCGGTGAGCAGGGCCGCGCCGAGGGCGCCGAGCGGCACGACGTCCCGTCCGGGAGCGCCGGTGCGCGGCAGTTCGCCGCCGCGCGGTGCCGCGGGCGTGTTGTCGGTGCCCAGGAGCAGCGGGGTGGCGGGCGCGTTCGGCGACGGGTTCGTCGTGCCGAACGGCACCGGCCCCTGCTGCCAGTACGTCTTCGACCCGTCCGGGGTCTGGACGGGCAGGCAGATCTTCCCGGTCCTGCCGAGATCGAAGGTCGCCTCGACGGCGTACGACTTCGAGGTCCCGGCCGCCAGGCCGCCGATGGAGCAGGAGAAGCCGCTGCCGGAACCTTCCGGGAGGTCTCCTTCCGCGATCGGCGCGCACCCCCGGACGCTTTTGACCGTCAACCCGTCGAAACCGACGATCAGAAGCCGAATGGTGCCGCTTTCCCTCGTTCCCCCGTTCTTCACCGTGGCGGTGATCGACGTTTTCCGTGACGCGTTGGCGACCGAGATCCTCTCGGGCAGCAGCGTGGTCAGTTCGACGCCCGCGGGCGCCTGGTCGACGGCCTTTCCCCCTTTTCCGCTCGCGGGTCCCCGATCTTCCGCCGTGGCCGGGACCGCGAGGATCATCACTGCCGAGAAAGATGCCGTGACCAGCGTTCCCGCGACCGTCCTCATGCGAAGAGAACTCATGTTCGCCCCCCTTTGCCGCGCCTGAATACGCAGTACTCGAAGAGGTACCACAAGATTTCTCCGCACTATGCTGGAGTGGCGTGAAGTGTGACCATTGTGTTCCACAAGAAGGGCGAAGGAGGGGGTGTGGAGCGTTGCCGGGAAACAGGGGAGGAGCGCGAGATGCGGGGAATCCGGGGAATGCGGGAGAGCAGGGAAAAGCGGGAGAGCAGGGAAAAGCGGGAGGGTCGGGGAGCGCGGGCGGCCGGGGGAACGGGCGGGACCCGAGGAGTGCGGGAGGCGGGGGCGGCGCGGGAGGGCCGGGAACGGCGGGGGCACCGGGAACAGCGGGCGGCGTGCGGGGCGAGGGGGTGCCCGGCCTGCAGGTGGCGGGACGCTACCGGCTGGTCGAGTGCATCGGCCAGGGCGGGATGGGGCGCGTCTGGCGGGCCGTCGACGAGATGCTCGACCGGCTCGTCGCCGTGAAGGAGATGCGCCTGGGCGACACCGAGGCGGAGGACTCCCGCACCCGCCGGGAACGCACCCTGCGTGAGGCCCGGGCGACCGCCCGCATCGACCACCCCCATGTCGTGCGCGTCTACGACGTCGTCGACGAGGGTGAACGCCTGTGGATCGTCATGGAGTTGGTGGCCGGCCGCAGCCTGGAGCGGATCACGGCCGAGACGGGCCCCCTCGGCCCGCGCGAGACGGCCCGGATCGGCCTCGGCCTGATCGCCGCACTGCGCCAGGTCCACGCGCGGGGCGTCCTGCACCGCGACGTCAAACCGGGCAACGTCCTGGTGGAGGAGGCCGGACAGCGCGTCGTCCTCACCGACTTCGGCATCGCCGCCATCCAGGACACGAAGGCGCTCACGATGGTCGGCATGCTGGTGGGCTCCCCCGACTACATGGCCCCCGAGCGCATCGCCGGCCGCCCCCAGGGCCCGCCCTCCGACGTCTGGTCCCTGGGCGCCACCCTCTGCGCGGCCCTGGCCGGCCACTCCCCCTTCGCCCGCGGCACGACCCTGGCCACCCTGCACGCCGTCCTCCACGAGGAGCCCCGGCTCCCCTCCGGGGCGGGGCCGTTGCGGGAGATCCTCGCCGCCGTCCTGGAGAAGGAGCCCACGCTCCGGGCGAGCCTGTCGGACCTGGAGTCGACCCTGCGGCAGGTGGCACACCCGCCACCGCCACCGGCACCTCCGCCAGCACCGACCCCGACCCCGACCCCGGCGTCGACATCGACGGAGGAGCGGGAGACGCGCCGTGAGGAGTCAACGGCCCCGGCCGTCCCCGGTGCCCCGGCCCGCACGGGCCTCCACCGCCGTACGACCCTGGCGGCGGCCGGGGGCGTGACGGCCGTGGCCGCCGCCGTCGCCCTCGCGCTGGTCTCGGCGCCGGGCGGAGGCGACGGCGCGGACCGGGCGGCCCCGTCGGCCGGAACCGCCACGCGGACCCCGTCGGGGGAGACCGTCGGCCGGGCCGCGTCCCGCACGGCACGGGGCACGGCGGAAGCCACGGCCGAGGAGACGGCCGGGAGAGCGTCCGGGGGTCCGGACCGGGGCACGACCGGGCCGCCGAGTCCGCCGCCCGGGGCGCGCCGGGAGGCGGGCGGGTACGCGTGGGTGACGCCGCGGGGCTGGCAGCGGGACGTGAAGACCGGCGCGGAGGTGCACTACACCTCACCCGACGGCAGGCAGGAACTCGCCGCCAAGTCCTCGCTGTCCGGCGGCGATCTGATGGAGACCTGGCGGACCTCGGAGCGCAACGCCCACCAGGACGAGGACTACCGCAAGATCCGCCTGGAGGAGTCGACGTTCGACGGCCGTCCGGCGGTGGTGTGGGAGTACACCTTCACCCTCGGGGGCACCCCCTGGCACGCCCGGCTCCTCGGCTTCGACGAGGGCGGGAAGTCGTACCAGATCAACACCTGGTACCGGCCGGACGTCGAGACGGCGGCACTGCGGACCTACGAGAGGGTGAAGGACAGCTTCACGGTGCTGTGACGCCCCCGGCCTGCGGCGCTGAGGACGCCGAGAAGGCGGGGGCACGGAGAAGACGGGGACCGGGGACCGGGAGCACGGTGGAGGGGCCCGTGGTCACGGGCCCCTCCACCGGTGCGGACCGCGGACCGCCCGAGGGGGCGGCGTCCGGCCGGGCCGGAACTACACCTCGGCCTGCGTCCCGTCCCGTCCTGCGTCCCGCGTCTTCAGCCGCTGCTTGAGGAAGGAGACGGCGACGACGACCGCGGCGACGAGCAGCGACAGCAGCACGGTCTCCCGGCCGTCGTGCTCGGTGTCGGTCAGCATGTAGCCGAGGACGAACACGATGAGCGCGGCCGTGGCCCAGGTCAGGTAGGGGTACAGCCACATCCGGACGACCAGCTTCTCCGGCGCCTCGGCCTGGATGATCTTCCGCATCCGCAGCTGCGAGAAGCAGATCACCAGCCACACGAACAGGGCGACCGCACCGCTGGAGTTGACGAGGAAGAGGAAGACGGAGTCCGGGAACTTGTAGTTGAAGAAGACGGCGACGAACCCGAACACCACGGAGGCGATGATCGCGGCCATCGGCACACCGCGCGAGGTGGTGCGCGCGAACGCCTTCGGCGCGTCCCCGCGCTCACCGAGCGAGAAGGCCATGCGGGAGGCCGTGTAGAGGCCGGAGTTCAGACAGGACAGCACCGAGGTCAGCACGATGAAGTTCATGATCTGACCGGCGTGCGCGATGCCGAGCGAGTCGAGGGCGGCGACGTAGGAGCCCTTCTCCTTGATGGAGGGGTCGTTCCACGGCAGCAGGGTGATCACGACGAAGATCGACCCGAGGTAGAAGACGGCGATGCGCCAGATGATGCTGTTGGTGGACTTCGTGACCGCCCGCTGCGGGTTCTCCGACTCGCCGGCCGCCAGCGTCGCGATCTCGCTGCCCATGAAGGAGAAGACGACGAGCAGGACGCCGGTGAGGATGGCGCCGGGACCGTGGGGGAGGAAGCCGCCGTGGTCGACGAGGTTGCCCACACCCGCCTTGTCGGCGTCGACGCCGGGCAGCACGCCGAACACGGCGAGCCCGCCGACGACGATGAAGGCGCCGATGGCGACGACCTTGATCCCGGCGAACCAGAACTCGAACTCGCCGTAGGAGCCGACGGAGACGAGGTTGGTGGCGGTCAGCACCACCATCACGACGAGCGCCCACCCCCACTGCGGGACGGCGGGGATCCACGACTCGAGGATCGCCGCACCGGCGGTCGCCTCGACGGCCAGTACGACGACCCAGAAGAACCAGTACAGCCAGCCGATGGAGAAACCGGCCCAGGGGCCGAGCGCGCGGTCGGCGTGCGCGGAGAAGGAGCCCGAGGTCGGGTTGGCCGCGGACATCTCGCCCAGCATCCGCATCACCAGCACCACGAGCGTGCCGACGAGGGCGTAGGAGAGGAGGATGCCGGGTCCGGTGGTGGCGATGCCGGAGCTTGATCCGACGAACAGTCCGGCCCCGATGACCCCGCCGATGGCGATCATCGAGAGGTGACGGTTCTTGAGGCCCGCCTGGAGACCGGAGCGGGGTTCCTCGGGGTCTCCGGGACCGTTTCCGGTCTTCGTCAGGGTCGGCTGCGAAGTCATGGGACGGATTTCCTTTGCGCCGCGTGAGGGGATCTCCCGTACGAGCGGTGTACGGGCCGTACGGGTGGCGTACGAGCCGGTCCAGTGAAACCGAGGTGAATGAATTCAGGAACCTTTGATTCCGTATCGTTACTTGAGGTTTCCCTGAGGTTCTATTGCGTTGCTCACACTTTTCCGGCGCGACACCCGGCGCTGCTACCCCCCGGCGCCCGTGTCACACTCGTGCCATGCGCGTGTATCTCGGCTCGGACCATGCCGGCTTCGAACTCAAGAACCACCTCGTCGAATGGCTGAAGGAGGCGGGTCACGACCCGGTCGACTGCGGCCCGCACATCTACGACGCCCAGGACGACTACCCGCCCTTCTGCCTGCGCGCGGCCGAGCGGACCGCCGCCGACCCCGACGCCCTCGGCATCGTCATCGGCGGCTCCGGCAACGGCGAGCAGATCGCCGCGAACAAGGTGAAGGGCGTCCGGGCCGCCCTCGCGTGGAGCGAGGAGACGGCCTCCCTCGGCCGTCAGCACAACGACGCCAACGTCGTCGCGGTGGGCGCCCGCATGCACACGCAGGACGAGGCGACGAAGTTCGTCGAGACCTTCCTGGCCACCCCCTTCTCGGGTGACGAGCGCCATATCCGCCGCATCGACATGCTCGCGGCCTACGAGACGACGTCGGAACTGCCCCCGATCCCGGCCCACCACCCCCAGGCCTGAGCACGCACGACGGCCCGCGGCGGCCGGGTCCGCCGTCGCCGGGGCGCGGGCCGAAGCTCCCGCGAGGTCCGGGCCGGAGCCCGCGGGCCGATCCCCACCCCCGTCCGGCCGGGCCGGACGGGCGGGCGACGAGGGAACGACCGAGAGGACCCCACCGTGCCGGAAGGGCACACCATCCACCGCCTGGCACAGGACTACGCCCGCTTCGCCGGGAGCGCGCCCCGGGTGACCAGCCCCCAGGGCAAGTTCTCCGACGCCGCGGCCCTGCTCGACGGCACGGAGCTCACCGGCACCGAGGCCCACGGCAAGCACCTCTTCCTGGGCTTCGCCGGGGACCACTGGGTCCACATCCACCTGGGCCTCTTCGGCAAGGTCGCCTTCGGCGACACGGCCCCGGGCGCGTCCCCGCCCCCGCCCGCGGACACCGTCCGCCTCCGCCTCGCCGGCCCCACCGGCCACGCGGACCTGCGCGGCCCCACCACCTGCGCCCTGATCACGGACGCCGAGAAGCGGGCGGTGCACGACCGCCTGGGCCCGGACCCCCTGCGCGCGGACGCCGACCCGGAGCGGGCGTACCGCCGCGTCTCCCGCAGCCGTACGACGATCGCCGCCCTCCTCATGGACCAGAAGGTCGTCGCGGGCGTGGGCAACGTCTACCGCGCCGAGGTCCTCTTCCGCCACGGCATCGACCCCTACCGCCCCGGCAGGGACATCACCCCCGCCGAGTGGACGGCGATGTGGGCGGACCTGGCCGCCCTGATGCGCGAGGGCGTGCGCGACAACCGCATCGACACGGTCCGCCCGGAGCACACCCCGGAGGCGATGGGCCGCCCGCCCCGCGTCGACGACCACGGCGGCGAGGTGTACGTCTACCGCCGCACCCACCAGCCGTGTCACCTCTGCGGCGACACCGTCCGCACCGCGCCCCTCGCGGCCCGCAACCTCTTCTGGTGCCCCACCTGCCAGAAGCCCTGACCGGCTGCCCCGCGGCCCCGACAAGGAGCCGTGCCCCGGCCGGGCGTCCCGCGGCTCCGACAAGGCACCCCACCCCCGGCCGGACGCCCCGCGGCCCCGACAGGGCGACCGCCTCCGGAACCCGTCCGGCCGGCGCCGCGACAGGCGACGTCCGCCCCGTCGCGACGCCCGGCACGCACGCTCGCCGCACCGGCCGAAGACCCGGGTGCGTCCCGTACGAGGGACTCCGGCCGGCACGCCGAGAGCACGCACCGGACGCCGCTCCTTCACGGGCGAACGCCGCCTGCCACGGCACTAGAAGCCGTGCGGCAGCCAGGGGGCCCCGCCGGCCGTCCCGAACCCCACCGAGGCCTCCGCCAGCGCACCGGCCCGCGTCTCCCGCACCAGCCCGGCCCGCGCCAGCGAGCCGAGGGAGACGCCGCCGAGATACGCCGCCCCCAACTCCCGTACGGACAAGGAGAGATCCGCCGCGTCCGTCGTACGGGAGCAGTCGGCCCCCTTCGTGTTCCCGGTCAGCCGCCAACGCCCGGCGTTCCAGGGGCAGAAGGTGTCCTCCACCTCCAGCACCACGTCGACCGGCGCCTGGTAGGTCCGCGCCTCCAGCGCGGCCCCGACGTCCACCAGCCGCACGTACAAGGAGTCCCGCACCCGCAGTTCGCACCGCCGGATGTCGGAGACGAGATGCTGCCAGGCCTCGTCCACCGGCCGCCCCCGCACCTTCAGCGAGGACGTGAGGTCGATCCCGAACAGGAAACGCCACAGCGCCGCCTCCGACACCGCGTCCACCGCGGCCAGGTCCGCGAGCAGCACCTCCCCGTCGTGCCCGGACTCCGTCCACCGCGGTTTCACCCGGAATCGGACGTACCCGCTGACCTCCCCGTCCCGCTCGGCCAGCACGCACTGCAACGGCGACGCCCCGCCCCGCCCGCTCTCCGGGTCGAGCACCCCGAGCCGCTCCCAGCCGGGCCGCCGCGCCAGCATCCCGGCCCGCAGGGGCACGGTCCGCGCGTACACCGCCTCGCACACGTCCAGGGCGGCACCGCTGTCGGCGTACCGCAGCCGTACGTCATCGGTACCGGCCGGGACGGACAGCCGCACCCGGCCGGTGTCGATCTCGGCGTGCAGCGAGAAGGTGGCGGCGCCGTACCCGAACCGCCCGTAGATGGCGGGTTCGGAGGCGGTGAGGACGGCCAGCGGCCGCCCCCACGTACGGATGTCGTCCAGTTGCCGCCGCATCATCGAGGTCAGCACCCCGCGCCGGCGGTGCGTCGCGGCCACACCGACCATCGTCACCCCGGCCGCCGGCACCGAGGCCCCGCCGGGTACCGTCAGCCGGAAGTCGAACGCCCCGGCCGTGCCCACGAGTTCGTCCCCGTCCCAGGCACCGAAGGACCGCTCGTACGGTGTGAGGCCGCGCCACAGCTCGCGTTCCTCGGCCGGTTCGTCGACCCCGCCGAAGGCGCGCAGCAGGGTGTCGTACCACGTGTCCCAGTCGTCCCGCCGCAAGGGCCGCAGGTCGGCCGCGGGGAGGCCCGTGCGGCCCGTCGCCTCAGTCGTCATGGAATCATGCCTACCAGCGCAATGCGGGACGAGCCAGGGGATTTCTCCCTCTTGGCGGCGCGAGCGCTTTCCTTGGCGTTCACTGTGAAGTCGAGCCTCGGACGGGGGACAAGTGGGACCTCCCGTGCCAAGCGGTGGGTTGGATGGATAGGGTCCCGGACTAATGGCGGCAGGACGACAGCGGCGCTCGGAAGCCGAGACGTTGACGGCCCGGTTGAAGCACCTGGTGCACCGGGTCCGCACCGGGCTGCGCAGAAGCGCCGTGGACTACTTCCGCGGCGACGGCTCGGACTGGATCGCGCTGGCCGGTCTGCTGCTGACCGTCCCCGTGATCGCGGCCACCACGCTCGCCGACCCGGTCTGGTGCTCACCGGCCGCCCTGGTCCTGCCGATCGTCGCCGGCGGCCTCGTGCTGCGCCCGGCGAGCCTGCTCGGCCTGTACGCGGCGGCGGCCACGGCCCTGATCGTGGAATCGGTGCGGCTCGGCCCGTACACCGAGGGCCCGTCCCGGGTCACGCCGGGCGTCGTGCTGGTCGTCGCCGCCTGCGGTTTCGTCGGCCTGCTCATCGCCCAGTTCCGCAGCCGGGTCGGCGTGCCCTGGCGGCGCGGCGGCACCATGCTCTTCGACCTGCGCGAACGCATCCGGGTGCAGAGCAAGCTGCCGACGCTGCCGCGCGGCTGGCACCGCGAGATGGCGCTGCGGCCGGCGGGCGGCCAGTCGTTCTCCGGCGACTTCGTCGTCGCGGCCCGCACCAACGGCGGCCGCACCATGGAGGTCGTCCTCACGGACGTCTCCGGCAAGGGCATGGACGCGGGCTCGCGGGCCCTGCTGCTGTCCGGCGCCTTCGGCGGCCTGCTCGGCTCCCTGCCCCCGCACGCCTTCCTCCCGGCGGCCAACGGCTACCTCCTCCGCCAGGACTGGGACGAGGGCTTCGCCACCTCCATCCACCTCGTCCTCGACCTCGACTCCGGCGACTACGAGCTGTACTCCGCGGGCCACCCGCCGGGCCTCCAGCTCAGCGCCGGCAGCGGCCGCTGGGAGGAGAAGGCCGCGGAGGGCCCGCTGCTCGGCGTCTACGAGGGCGCCCAGTTCGACCCGGTGAAGGGCTCGCTGCGCCCCGGCGACGTGCTGATGCTGTTCACCGACGGCCTGGTGGAGACCTCCGACCGCGACATCGTCGAGGGCATCGACCGCCTCACCGGCGAGGCCGACCGCTACGTCGCCGGCGGCTTCCAGGGGGCGGCCTGGCACCTCATCGAGGCCGTCGCCAAGGACGTCAACGACGACCGCGCCCTGCTCCTGGTCTGCCGCGAGGGCCCCACGGCCCAGACGGCCCCGCTGCTGTAGACCCGGGCGGGCGGGCCTCCGCGGCCCGGGCGGGCGAGTTCCTGTGGACCCGGGCGGCCGGACTCCTGTAGAAGGGCTCTCATGCTCACCGTCGCCCAGGTCGAGGCCCTCGCCCGCGCCGCCCACGAGGGGCAGACCGACAAGGCGGGCCGCCCCTACGCCGAGCACCTCCAGGCCGTCGCGGAGGGCGTACGGTCCCGGGGCGGCGACCCCGACCAGATCGCGGCGGCCTGGCTGCACGACGCCGTCGAGGACGACGCCCTCTCCGAGGCCTGGCTGCGCGGGGCCGCCCTGAGCGACCGCACGAAGGACGTCGTGAGGGCGGTCACCAAGCGGGCGGGGGAGACGCCGCAGGCGTACGCGCGGCGCATCCTCGCCACCCCGGGCGCGCTGCTGGTGAAGGAGGCCGACCTGGCGCACAACGCCGACCCGGTCCGGCTGGCCGTCCTGGACGGGCCGACCCGCACCCGCCTGACCGAGAAGTACGCCCGCATGCGCGCACTGCTCGGCCTCGAGGACACCCGGACCCGTCCCGGGCCCCCCGACCCGTCCTGACCCGGCCGGAACCCGCCCGATCGGAGGGAAGGACCCGAAGACCCTAGGCGTCGACCTTCTCGGGCTCCCGTGCCGGCCGCCGCTCCGGTCCGCGGGCCCGCTCGGGAGCGGTGGCGTCCCGCCGGAACGCCCAGTCCATCCTCGGCTCCATCACGCCCCGGAACACCCACCGGACGGGCTTGGTGCACAGCAGGGTGACGGCGACGGCGACAGCCACGGTGACCGCGATCTCACCGAGCGGCCGGTGCAGCCACTCGGCCTCGAACAGACCGCGGTAGTCCGCGCCCCTGATCAGGAAGCCGTGCAGCAGATAGCCGTAGAGCGTGCCCGCGCCGAGCGTCGTGAACCACGTCGTGCGCCCCGGCACCCAGGAGAAGAAGCAGGCGGTCAGCACCAGTGAGCAGCCGAACAGCGCGAGCTGCATGACGGGCCCCACCCACCACGGCACGCCCAGCTCCTGCGCGGAGTCGCGGTGGTAGAGCCACCCGGCGTTCATCCGCGGCACCGCCCACCAGGAGAAGGCCAGCGCGAAGGCGGCCACCGGCACGGCCGCGATCCGCACCGGCCGGTTGCGCACCATCCGGAAGTGCTCGGGCCGCAGGCACAGGCCCAGCACGAAGTAGGGCAGGAACTGCAGGACGCGCTGGAGGTCGAGGTCGTCGCCGATGCCCGGCGTGGCGGACGCCAGGAAGGCGAGGCCCAGGGCCACCGGCAGCGGATGGCGGATCGTCTTCCAGATCGGGGTGGTCAGCCGCCAGATGAACAGCGCGCACAGGAACCAGGTCAGGTAGTACGGGTCGAGGAGGGAGACGGGCGTCTCGGTGTCGTGGTCGACGACCCGCTTGAACAGTGGATAGGCGGTCTCGAAGACGACGTACGGCACGACGACGCCGGTCACCAGGCGCCTCAGCCGGGCCGGACTGCCGTCGAAACCGCGCGAGAAGTAGCCGGAGACGATGATGAACGCCGGCATGTGGAACGCGTACACGAACTGGTAGGCGGCTTGAAGTGTGCGGCTGTCGCCCTTCAGCGGTTCCCAGGAGTGACCGACGGCGACCAGCACGATCGCCAGGTACTTGGCGTTGTCGAAGAACGCGTCACGCTGCTTCGACCCTCTGTCCGGGGACGATCGGTGCTGATCTTTCTCGTTCGCGGATGACCTGGGACTCGACACGAGAGGCGAAGCGGCGTGGAACATCTGAGGCACCCTAGCGTTGTCCGTGGCAGTCAGTAAAACGTTCCTCGTCCTCGTGATCTCATTCCTCGCGATTTTCAACTGACCCCCCGCTTCGGCGCCTTGTATGTCACGATTCATCCCGACTGAAAGGTGCATAACGGGTGGTTGTGAGGTGTCGTCGAAGATCATGTGCCCGCAATTCGAATTACCTGCGGGCCAGTGGTGAATTCGTCTGCGGGAGGCGCCCGTGAATTGCCCTGCGGCATGCTCTCGCGGACGGTGCGAAGTGATCGGGGGTGCACGGTTGTGACCGAGGATGCGTCAGCGGCCGCATAGGGAGGCCGTGTTGGTGGCACGATGGTTCTGGCGGGGTGCGCGGGTCGCGTCCCCGGGCCGGGAGTGCGGACCGACCGAGGGTGTGTGATCAGTTGTGGCCATTTCACTGTCAGTGGTGCTGCTGTTGGCGATCGTGCTGGTCGTACTGATCAGAGGCGGGTCGATCAAGGGGGGCCCCGCCGTCGTCGCGATCCTCTTCGGCTTCTTCCTCGCCTCGACGGGCATGGCCCCGTCGATCAACCGCTTCCTCAACTCCCTCGCCGAAACGATCAACTCGATCAGCTTCTAGGAAGAGGGCCGGCGGCTTCCGCGAGGGACCGGCGGCCTCCGGACCGCCCCGTGCGAGGGGCCGTGACGGGACGCCGGGCCCGGCCCGCGTACGGGGACGACCCGGTCCGGTCCGGTCCGGTTCGGCCTGCCCCGGCTCGGTCCGCTGTCGGCCCGGTCCGGTCCGGGGCAAGGCCACGGAAAAGGCCGAGGGCCGGTCGGAAGGTGACTTCCGACCGGCCCTCGGGCCGTACAGAGCGGGCGACGGGAATCGAACCCGCGTAGCTAGTTTGGAAGACTAGGGCTCTACCATTGAGCTACGCCCGCACACATGGACCGCAGGTCGGACGACCGCGGCGCCTCAGGCATCCTAGCGGGTCGGCGCCCCTCGCCGCACACCCCGTCTCGCGCGCCGCGCCCCGGCCCCGCCGGACCCTCGCGAATGCGGCGGCCCGGCGGCCTGCGGGCATGTACCCTACGTGTCGCACCAGACGGGGTGTGGCGCAGCTTGGTAGCGCGTCCGCTTTGGGAGCGGAAGGCCGTGGGTTCAAATCCCGCCACCCCGACCATCTGCGTCATCCGCGCGTCACGCTGCGCGATCGTGCGGGTGCCGCGCCGGGGATCGTCTTTTGGGCGGCCGCAGCTGCTGCGGCTACTATGCAGACTGCGCCCGTGTGTCCCGGCCCACCGGCCTCGAGATCTCCCGGGCGCTGAATCGCCGGACCTGTCAGGTTCCGGCGAAACCCAAGAAGTCAGCCACAAGGAGACCGAACCGTGAAGAGCGCCGTGGAGACCCTGAACCCGACTCGGGTTCGGCTCACTGTCGAGGTGCCCTTCGAGGAGCTCAAGGACAGCCTCGACGCGGCGTACAAGAAGATCAACCAGCAGGTCACGGTGAAGGGCTTCCGCAAGGGCAAGATCCCCGCCCGCATCATCGACCAGCGGTTCGGCCGCGGGGCCGTGCTGGAGGAGGCCGTCAACGACGCGCTTCCGAAGTTCTACACGGAGGCGGTCAACGGGGCCGAGCTGGACGTCCTCGGCCAGCCCGAGGTCGACATCACGGAGCTGAAGGACGGCGAGACGCTGAACTTCACCGCCGAGGTCGACATCCGCCCCGCCCTCGAGCTTCCGGAGGACTTCTCCTCCATCGAGGTCGAGGTCGACGCCGTCGAGGTCGGCGACGAGGACGTCGAGAAGTCCGTCGAGCAGCTCCGCGAGCGCTTCGCCTCGACCTCCCCGGTCGAGCGCGCCGCCGAGGACGGCGACGTCGTCACGGTCGACCTCGAGGCCAAGGTCGACGGCGAGGTCCTGGAGGACGGCGTCGCCGACGGCGTCTCCTACACGATCGGCTCGGGCGAGCTCCTCGAGGGCATCGACGACGCCGTGAAGGGCCTGGAGGCCGGTGGCGAGGCCACCTTCACCTCCGAGCTCAAGGGCGGCTCCGCGGCCGGCAAGGAGGCCGAGGTCACCGTCAAGGTCACCCAGGTCGCCGCCCGCGAACTGCCCGAGCTGGACGACGAGTTCGCGCAGCTCGCCTCCGAGTTCGACACCCTCGAGGAGCTGAGGGCGGACAGCCGCAAGCGCCTCGAGAACATGAAGCAGTTCGACCAGGCCACCCAGGCCCAGGAGCGCGTCCTGGAGAAGCTCCTGGAGCTCGTCGAGGTGCCCGTCCCCGAGAAGCTGCTCGAGGACGAGATCAACACCCGCAAGCACAACCTGGAGCACCACCAGCTCGGCCAGATGGGTCTGACCCTCGACAAGTACCTGGAGCTCCAGGGCAAGACCGCCGAGGAGTTCGAGGCCGAGACCCGCGAGGCCGCGGTCAAGGGCATCAAGACCCAGTTCGTTCTCGACGAGCTGGTCAAGCGCGAGAAGCTGAACGTGAACCAGGAGGAGCTCACCGAGCACCTCATGCGCCGCGCCGCCTCCTCCGGCATGTCCCCCGACCAGTTCGCGCAGGCGGTCGTCGAGGGCGGTCAGGTTCCGCTCCTCGTCGGCGAGGTCGCCCGCGGCAAGGCCCTGGCCGTGGTCGTCGAGTCCGCCACGGTGAAGGACACCAACGGCGAGGTCATCGACCTGGACGACGAGGACGACGAGGCCGAGGCCGCCGAGGCCACCGCCGAGTCCGCGGAGTCCGCCGAGGACAAGCCCGAGGCCTGAGCCTCGCACCGCCTCCGACGCGTGCACGACGGGCCCCGGGACACTTCGTCCCGGGGCCCGTCCCTCTTCCCCAAGGGGGTGCCGGGCCCCGCCGCGGAGCGGCTCCGCCGTACGGGCGGACGGCGGCCCGCGGCCCGCGCCCGTCCACGATCCGCCCGCGATCCGCGCGTGACCCCCACCCCCGGCCGCCGGCGCCCCGGCTACGCCCCCGGCGAACACTCACCTCTCCGGGATTCTCCGAAGGGACCCGCGCGTTAGGGTCCATGAATACGAGGGCAGGGGAGTCCCCGTTGCCCCCGGCAGTACACGTGAGACGGCCCGGACGCCGTCGACAAGACGAGCAGGTGGATACGTGACGAATCTGATGCCCTCCGCCGCCGGCGAGCCTTCCATCGGTGGTGGCCTCGGCGACCAGGTCTACAACCGGCTGCTCGGCGAGCGGATCATCTTCCTCGGCCAGCCGGTCGACGACGACATCGCCAACAAGATCACCGCACAGCTGCTGCTCCTCGCCGCCGACCCGGACAAGGACATCTTCCTCTACATCAACAGCCCCGGCGGCTCGATCACGGCCGGCATGGCGATCTACGACACCATGCAGTTCATCAAGAACGACGTGGTGACCATCGCGATGGGCCTCGCCGCCTCGATGGGCCAGTTCCTGCTCAGCGCCGGCACGCCCGGCAAGCGCTTCGCGCTGCCGAACGCCGAGATCCTGATCCACCAGCCCTCCGCCGGCCTGGCGGGCTCGGCCTCGGACATCAAGATCCACGCCGAGCGGCTGCTGCACACCAAGAGGCGCATGGCCGAGCTCACGGCCCAGCACACGGGCCAGACCATCGAGCAGATCACCCGGGACTCGGACCGCGACCGCTGGTTCGACGCCTTCGAGGCCAAGGAGTACGGCCTCATCGACGACGTCATCCCCACGGCCGCCGGCATGCCGGGCGGCGGCGGTACCGGGGCGGCCTAGTACGGGCTCGTCACGGCCCCGGGGGCCCCGCCGGACACCCGGCGCCCCCGAGGCCGTCAGCGCCCCTCCCAGCCCCCTCCACCCACCGCCCCAGCCCTCTTTCCAGGAGACACCGTGAACGACTTCCCCGGCAGCGGCCTCTACGCCCGCACCGAGGCCGAGTACACCGGCCCCCGCGCCGAGTCCCGCTACGTCATCCCGCGCTTCGTCGAGCGCACCTCCCAGGGCATCCGCGAGTACGACCCGTACGCGAAGCTCTTCGAGGAGCGGGTGATCTTCCTCGGCGTGCAGATCGACGACGCCTCCGCCAACGACGTCATGGCGCAGCTGCTGTGCCTGGAGTCGATGGACCCCGACCGGGACATCTCGGTCTACATCAACAGCCCCGGCGGCTCCTTCACGGCGCTGACCGCGATCTACGACACGATGCAGTTCGTGAAGCCCGACGTCCAGACGGTCTGCATGGGCCAGGCGGCCTCCGCCGCCGCGATCCTGCTGGCCGCCGGCACGCCCGGCAAGCGCATGGCGCTGCCGAACGCCCGCGTCCTGATCCACCAGCCGTACAGCGAGACCGGCCGCGGCCAGGTCTCCGACCTGGAGATCGCCGCGAACGAGATCCTGCGGATGCGCGGCCAGCTCGAGGACATGCTGGCCAAGCACTCCACCACGCCGATCGAGAAGATCCGCGAGGACATCGAGCGCGACAAGATCCTCACGGCCGAGGACGCGCTGGAGTACGGCCTGATCGACCAGATCATCTCCACCCGCAAGATGAACAACGCCGACCTGCGCTGACGCGGGCGGAGGAGTATCGTCTGCCGCCCCTTGGCATGGTGCGACACGGTCCACGTGGAAGTGAACCGTGCCAAGGGGGGCCCGAACGTGGGGCCCGGCAAGGTACCGTCGACATAAGGCAGCACCAGGGGACGCCGGACTCGGAAGACGTCCGGTCGTCCCCCAGGCGAAGGGGAAGCACACCGTGGCACGCATCGGTGACGGCGGCGATCTGCTCAAGTGCTCGTTCTGCGGCAAGAGCCAGAAGCAGGTCAAGAAGCTCATCGCAGGGCCCGGTGTGTACATCTGCGACGAGTGCATCGATCTCTGCAACGAGATCATCGAGGAAGAGCTCGCGGAGACGAGCGAGGTCCGCTGGGAGGAACTCCCGAAGCCGCGCGAGATCTACGAGTTCCTCGAGGGCTACGTGGTGGGCCAGGAGCCGGCCAAGAAGGCCCTGTCGGTCGCGGTGTACAACCACTACAAGCGCGTCCAGGCCGGGGAGCACGGCGGCGGCCAGGGCCGTGAGGACGCCATCGAGCTGGCGAAGTCCAACATCCTCCTGCTGGGCCCCACGGGCTCCGGCAAGACCCTCCTCGCGCAGACCCTGGCGCGCATGCTGAACGTGCCGTTCGCGATCGCCGACGCCACCGCGCTCACCGAGGCCGGGTACGTGGGCGAGGACGTCGAGAACATCCTGCTCAAGCTGATCCAGGCCGCGGACTACGACGTCAAGAAGGCCGAGACCGGGATCATCTACATCGACGAGATCGACAAGGTCGCGCGCAAGAGCGAGAACCCCTCGATCACCCGCGACGTCTCGGGCGAGGGCGTCCAGCAGGCCCTGCTGAAGATCCTCGAGGGCACCACGGCCTCGGTCCCGCCGCAGGGCGGACGCAAGCACCCGCACCAGGAGTTCATCCAGATCGACACGACGAACGTCCTGTTCATCGTGGGCGGTGCCTTCTCGGGCCTGGAGAAGATCATCGAGTCCCGGGCCGGCGCCAAGGGCATCGGCTTCGGCGCGACGATCCGCTCGAAGCGGGAGCTGGAGGCCAAGGACCAGTTCGAGGACGTCATGCCCGAGGACCTGGTCAAGTTCGGCATGATCCCCGAGTTCATCGGCCGCCTCCCCGTGATCACCTCGGTCCACAACCTGGACCGCGAGGCCCTGCTCCAGATCCTCGTCGAGCCGCGCAACGCGCTGGTGAAGCAGTACCAGCGCCTCTTCGAACTCGACGGCGTGGAACTGGACTTCGAGCGTGAGGCCCTGGAGGCCATCGCCGACCAGGCCATCCTGCGCCAGACCGGCGCGCGCGGTCTGCGCGCCATCATGGAGGAGGTCCTGATGTCGGTGATGTACGAGGTCCCGTCCCGCAAGGACGTGGCCCGCGTGGTCATCACCGCGGACGTCGTCCACTCCAACGTCAACCCGACCCTGATCCCGCGGGACGTCCGCGGCGGCCGGGGTCCGGGGGAGCAGAAGACGGCGTGACGACGCCGGCGGACACGGACGTACGGAAGGGCCCCGGTCGAGCGACCGGGGCCCTTCCCGTCGTGCAGCGGGTGCGTCGTCAGGCCTTGACGCGGATCTGCTCCCGCAGCTTCGCGGTGAGGTCGACCGCGGTGTCCTTGCCGACCCCCGTGCCGTTGTTGTCGCCCGGCGAGACCATGGCGACCGTGCTGTAGTCGGCCCACGCGCAGAACCAGTCGACCGACTCCTTCTTGGTGAGCGCGTTGGTGCTCTTCGTCGACTGGCACTTGGCGACCGCGCCGTCGATCTCGACCTCCTCCGGGTCACCGACCAGCTCCGCGTTCTGCATCGTGCCGGTGTCGCTGGTGGAGCTGTCCTTGACCTGCTTCTGGATGGAGGCGAAGAACTTGTCCAGGGTCGCCTGCGGGTCGGCGATCTTCCCGTAACCGCCCACCATCGTCATGCCCTTGGCGGTCAGCAGCTCGGACTGGCTGGGCAGCGTGGAGGGGTCCTGGGGGTCGTAGCCGCTCAGGTCGGCGGTCGACCACTGCCCGAGGACCGCGGTGCCGCCCTTGACGCCGCTCTTCTCCATGTCCTTGGCGTTGTCGGAGTCGCTGACCTGGTTGCCGTCGCCGACCCGCTTGTACTCGTCGAGCACCGTCGCCGGCGTCGTCAGCTTGTGCGCGCCGTCGTCCTCCAGGCCGTCCGAGCCCGAGTTGCCGCCGAGGAGGAAGGCCGCGCCCACGCCGAGCGCCGCGACCACCGCGACCGCGCCGATGATGATCCCCGTCTTCTTCCCGCCGCCGCCGGGAGCCGGCGGCTGGGGCATGCCGTAGGGGGCCTGGCCGTACGGCGGCTGCTGGCCGTAGGGGGGCTGCTGGCCGTACGGCGGGGCGGGCGGCTGCTGGCCGTACGGGCCGGGCTGCTGGGGCGGCTGGCCGTACGGCGGCGTCTGGGGCGGGGTGCCCTGCGGGGGCTGCTGGGGGTAGCCGTAGCCGGGCTGGGGAGCCTGCGGCGGCTGGCCGTACGGACCCGGCTGGCCGTACGGGCCGGGCTGCTGAGGCTGCTGCCCGCCGTACGGGCCCGGCTGGTTGTTGCTCATGACGGGGTTCCCCTCCAGATGCTTATGCGATTTTCACATCCTGGCTCAATCCCGGTGCGGTCACGGTGGCGGGGGCCCCACCGTTACAGAACAAACGCGTTTCGGGACGGTGCGGTGACACCCCTAAACTGGCCCCGTGACCGACAACGCTCAGCAGCAGCCCCCAGCGCCCACGACCGAACTGCCGACCCAGTACGCGCCGGCCGACGTAGAGGCGCCGCTGTACGAGCGCTGGGTCGAGCGGGGCTACTTCGAGGCCGACGCCAAGAGCGACAAGCCGCCGTTCACCGTCGTCATCCCGCCGCCGAACGTCACGGGCAGCCTGCACCTCGGCCACGCCTTCGAGCACACGCTCATCGACGCCCTGACCCGCCGCAAGCGCATGCAGGGCTTCGAGACGCTGTGGCAGCCCGGCATGGACCACGCCGGCATCGCGACCCAGAACGTCGTCGAGCGCGAGCTGGGCAAGGAGGGCAAGTCGCGGCACGACCTGGGCCGCGAGGCCTTCGTCGAGCGCGTCTGGCAGTGGAAGGGCGAGTCCGGCGGCCAGATCAGCGGCCAGATGCGCCGCCTCGGCGACGGCGTCGCCTGGTCCCGCGAGCGCTTCACCATGGACGAGGGCCTCTCCCAGGCCGTCCAGACCATCTTCAAGCGGCTCTACGACGACGAGCTGATCTACCGCGCCGAGCGCATCATCAACTGGTGCCCGCGCTGTCTGACCGCCATCTCGGACATCGAGGTCGAGTACCAGGACGACGACGGCGAACTCGTCTCCATGAAGTACGGCGAGGGCGACGAGACCATCGTCGTCGCCACCACCCGCGCCGAGACGATGCTCGGCGACACCGCCGTCGCCGTCCACCCCGACGACGAGCGCTACCGGCACCTGGTCGGCAAGCTCATCAAGCTGCCGCTCACCGAGCGTTCGATCCCCGTCGTCGCGGACACCCACGTCGACCCCGAGTTCGGCACGGGCGCCGTCAAGGTCACCCCGGCCCACGACCCGAACGACTTCGAGATCGGCCGGCGCCACGGCCTGCCGTCCCTCACGGTCATGGACGAGCACGCCGTCATCACGGCCCACGGCCCCTTCCAGGGCCTGGACCGCCTGGAGGCCCGCTCCGCCATCGTCGCCGCGCTGCGCGCCGAGGGCCGGATCGTCGCCGAGAAGCGGCCCTACGTCCACAGCGTCGGCCACTGCTCGCGCTGCAAGACCACCATCGAGCCCCGCCTGTCGATGCAGTGGTGGGTCAAGGTCGGCCCGCTGGCGAAGGCCGCCGGCGACGCCGTCCGCGACGGCCGCGTCACGATCCACCCGCAGGAGATGGAGAAGCGGTACTTCGACTGGGTCGACAACCTCCACGACTGGTGCATCTCGCGGCAGTTGTGGTGGGGCCACCGCATCCCCGTCTGGTACGGCCCCGACGGCGAGGTCGTCTGCGTCGGCCCCGACGAGGAGGCCCCCACCGGCGAGGGCTGGCACCAGGACACCGACGTCCTCGACACCTGGTTCTCCTCCGGCCTGTGGCCGTTCTCCACGCTCGGCTGGCCCGAGCGGACGGAGTCGCTCGCGAAGTTCTACCCGAACTCCGTCCTGGTCACCGGCTACGACATCCTCTTCTTCTGGGTCGCCCGGATGATGATGTTCGGCCTGTACGCGATGGACGGCACCCCGCCGTTCCACACCATCGCCCTGCACGGCATGGTCCGCGACCAGTTCGGCAAGAAGATGTCCAAGTCCTTCGGCAACGCGGTCAACCCGCTGGACTGGATGGACAAGTACGGCTCCGACGCGCTGCGCTTCACCCTCGCGCGCGGCGCCAACCCGGGCGTCGACGTGCCCATCGGCGAGGACTGGGTCCAGGGCTCCCGCAACTTCGCCAACAAGATCTGGAACGCCACCCGCTTCGCGCTGATGAACGGCGCGACGGTCGAGGGCCCGCTGCCGGACGCCTCCAGGATGTCGGCGACCGACCGCTGGATCCTCTCCCGCCTCAACTCCGTCGTCGCCGAGGTGGACGCCTTCTACGACGACTTCCAGTTCGCCAAGCTCTCCGACGCCCTCTTCCACTTCGCGTGGGACGAGGTCTTCGACTGGTACGTCGAGCTGTCCAAGACGACGTTCCAGGCGGGCGGCGAACCGGCCGAGGTCAGCAAGCGCGTCCTCGGCGAGGTCCTCGACGTCACCCTGAGGCTGCTGCACCCGGTCGTCCCGTTCGTCACGGAGACCCTCTGGACGACGCTGACCGGCGGCGAGTCCGTCGTCGTCGCCGACTGGCCGACGGACAGCGGCTTCCGGGACGCCGACGCCGAGCGGGAGATCGTCACCCTCCAGTCGGTCATCACCGAGGTCCGCCGCTTCCGCGCCGACCAGGGACTGCAGCCCGGCCAGCGGGTCCCGGCCCGCCTGGAGCTGAGCGGCACCGCGCTCGCCCCGCACGAGGCGGCCGTCCGCCAGCTGCTGCGGCTCCAGCCGGAGGGCGAGGACTTCTCGGCGACGGCGACCCTGCCGGTCTCGGGCGCCACGGTCTCCCTCGACCTGTCCGGCACGATCGACGTGGCCGCGGAGCGCAAGCGGCTGGCGAAGGACCTGGCCGCCGCCGAGAAGGAGAAGGCCCAGGCCCAGGGCAAGCTCGGCAACGAGGCGTTCCTGGCCAAGGCGCCCGACAAGGTCGTCGACGGGATCCGCGCCCGGCTGGCCAAGGCGGACGAGGACATCGCCCGCATCCAGGCCCAGCTGGAGCGGCTGCCGCAGGCGTAGGCGCGCCCGCGCCCCGCACCCCGCAGGCCGGTCGAAGGCCCCCGGAACGTACAGCTCCGGGGGCCTTCGGCCGTCTTCGCCGGCGGTCGTCCGTAGACTGGCCCCGTGAGCGAGCTCCCCCCCAACGGCAACGACGACGACCAGCCCGATGCCCTCGACTCCTTCGAGGAGATCATCGCGGCCGAGACCGACCGCGACCCGGACCTCGCGGTGATCGAGGCCGGCAGCCGCACCCTGCGCACCCTGGGCGGTCCGCCCGGGTCCGACGTGCCCGCCCGGCCCGCGGACCCCGAGGTCGACAAGGCCCTGCGCGAGGTCGAGGCGGAGCTGGCCACCCGCTGGGGCGAGACCAAGCTGGAGCCGTCCGTCGCCAGGATCGCCGCCCTGATGGACGTCCTGGGCGAACCGCAGCGGGCGTACCCCGCCATCCACATCACGGGGACGAACGGCAAGACCTCCACCGCCCGCATGATCGAGGCGCTCCTCGGCGCCTTCGACCTGCGCACCGGTCGGTACACCTCCCCGCACGTGCAGTCGATCACCGAGCGCGTCAGCCTGGACGGCGCCCCCGTCTCCGCCGAGCGGTTCATCGAGACCTACCACGACATCAAGCCGTACGTGGAGATGGTCGACGCGGCCCAGGAGTACCGGCTGTCCTTCTTCGAGGTGCTCACCGGCATGGCGTACGCCGCCTTCGCCGACGCCCCCGTGGACGTGGCCGTCGTGGAGGTGGGCATGGGCGGTTCCTGGGACGCCACCAACGTGATCGACGGGGACGTCGCCGTCATCACCCCCATCGACCTCGACCACACCGACCGGCTCGGCGCGACGACCGCCGCGATCGCCGCGGAGAAGGGCGGGATCGTCAAGCAGGGCGCGACCGTGATCCTCGCCCAGCAGCCCGTCGACGCCGCCCAGGTCCTGCTGAAGAAGGCCGTCGAGGTGGACGCCACGGTGGCCCGCGAGGGTCTGGAGTTCGGGGTCGTCGCCCGGCAGGTCGCCGTCGGCGGGCAACTGCTCACCCTGCGCGGCGTCGGCGGCGAGTACCCCGACGTGTACCTCCCGCTGCACGGCCCCTACCAGGCGCACAACGCGGCCGTGGCCCTCGCCGCCGTCGAGGCGTTCTTCGGCGTGGGTGCCCAGCGGCCCGAGCCACTGGACATCGACACCGTGCGCAAGGCCTTCGCGGCCGTGTCGGCGCCGGGCCGCCTGGAGGTCGTCCGGCGCTCCCCGACCGTCGTGCTCGACGCCGCCCACAACCCGGCGGGCGCCCGCGCCACCGCCGAGGCGGTCGGCGAGGCCTTCGACTTCAGCCGGCTCATCGGCGTGGTCGGGGCCAGCGGCGACAAGAACGTGCGGGGACTGCTCGAGGCCTTCGAGCCGATCTTCGCCGAGATCGTCGTCACCCGGAACACCAGCCACCGCGCCATGGACGTGGACGAGCTGGCCGCGATCGCCGTCGAGGTGTTCGGCGAGGAGCGCGTCCAGGTCGAGCCGCGGCTGCCCGACGCCCTGGAGGCGGCGATCACGCTCGCCGAGGAGGAGGGCGAGTTCGCCGGCGGCGGCGTCCTGGTCACCGGTTCCGTCATCACCGTCGGGGAAGCCCGGCTGCTCCTGGGGAAGGGCTGAGGTCCCCCATCATGCGTACGCTCTGTTCCTCCACCCTGATCGGCGAGTTCTTCATCATCGGCTTCGCCGGACTGGTCGCCATGAAGGACGCCGACCTCACCACGTCCACGGTGTGGACGGTGTGCGGCGTCGCCATGTTCCTCTGCGTGCTGCTGTGCGGCGTGGTCACCCGGCCCGGGGGCGTCGCCCTCGGCTGGGCGCTCCAGGTGGCCCTCGTCCTCAGCGGCTTCGTCGTGCCGATGATGTTCATCCTCGGGGTGCTCTTCGGAGCCCTGTGGTGGGCGTCGGTGCACTACGGACGCAAGATCGACGAGGCGAAGGCGAGGTTCGCCGCGCAGGCCGGCGCCTCCCCCTCGGACACCGCTGACGCTGTGTGACAGGGGCTCGGACACGCCCTGTAATCTCGTCCCACCGCACACAGGCAGCAGAAGGAGTCACCCCGTGAGCCAGCGCACCCTCGTCCTCCTCAAGCCCGACGCCGTCCGTCGTGGCCTGACCGGCGAGATCATCAGCCGTATCGAGCGCAAGGCCGGCTGGCAGATCACCGCGCTGGAACTGCGCACCCTGGACCAGGACACCCTGGAGCAGCACTACGGCGAGCACAAGGGCAAGCCCTTCTACGAGCCGCTGGTGGAGTTCATGGCCTCCGGACCGGTCGTCGCCCTGATCGTCGAGGGCGAGCGGGTCATCGAGGGCGTGCGCGCCCTGGCCGGCCCGACCGACCCGATCGCCGCCGCGCCCGGCTCCATCCGGGGCGACTTCGGCGTGATCGTCCGCGAGAACCTGATCCACGCCTCCGACTCCGAGGAGTCCGCCGAGCGCGAGGTGAAGATCTTCTTCCCCGGCCGCGCCTGAGCCGGGAGCGGCCGGTCCGATCGAGCGAACCGGGCGGGCGGACCGGGCGAGCGGACCGGGCCGATCGAGCGAACCGGACGGACCGGGCGGAACGAGTGAACCGGGCGGCTCCGGGCTGCCCGGTGGCGCTTCCCGGCCCCGCCGGCCGCGGAGTTTTCGAGAATTTTTCTGAGGGTCCGTCATCTCGCCCCGCCGCCTGACCAGGGACGGCCGTACGATTTCGGCCGTCCCTCGGCATATGCGTACCGATCGGGGGAACGCATGCCCCCGATGGCCCGTCTCCACAAGCGGGGCGCCGCGGCATCTGATGACAATGGCGAAGACCCTCGCGCAGTGTCCGTGCAGGCGCGTCTACGATGTAATCCTTCACGTCACAGCACCCACCTCGCCGACCTGAAAAGCCCTCACGAGCTCATGGGAAGGCCAGTCGAATCCTGATGGGGAACTCAATGTCGTTCATCGGCCGTGACATGGCTGTCGACCTCGGGACCGCCAACACGCTGGTGTACGTCAGGGGTCGTGGGATCGTACTCAACGAGCCGTCCGTCGTCGCGATCAACACCAACACCGGTGGCATCCTCGCGGTCGGCGCCGAAGCGAAGAAGATGATCGGACGGACCCCCGGCAACATCGTCGCCGTGCGTCCGCTGAAGGACGGCGTCATCGCCGACTTCGAGATCACCGAGCGGATGCTCCGCTACTTCATCCTGAAGATCCACAAGCGGCGGTATCTGGCCAGGCCGCGGGTCGTCGTCTGCGTGCCCTCGGGCATCACGGGCGTCGAGCGCCGCGCCGTCATCGAGGCGTCGACCCAGGCCGGCGCCCGCCAGGTGCACATCATCGAGGAGCCCATGGCCGCGGCCATCGGCTCCGGCCTGCCGGTCCACGAGGCCACGGGCAACATGGTGGTGGACATCGGCGGCGGCACCACGGAGGTCGCGGTCATCTCGCTCGGCGGCATCGTCACCGCCCAGTCCATCCGCGTCGCGGGCGACGAGCTGGACAACGCGATCATCCAGCACATCAAGAAGGAGTACAGCCTCCTCCTCGGTGAGCGCAGTGCCGAGCAGATCAAGATCACGATCGGTTCGGCGTACGACCTCGACTCCGACGAGCACACCGAAATCCGCGGCCGGGACCTCGTCTCCGGACTGCCCAAGACCGTCGTCATCTCGGCCGCCGAAGTGCGCAAGGCGATCGAGGAACCCGTCAACGCGATCGTCGACGCGGTGAAGACCACCCTCGACAAGTGTCCGCCGGAGCTGTCCGGCGACATCATGGACCGCGGAATCGTCCTGACCGGCGGCGGGGCCCTGCTGCGCGGACTGGACGAGCGGCTGCGCCGGGAGACCGGCATGCCCATCCACATCGCCGAGGACCCGCTGGACAGCGTGGCGCTCGGATCCGGCAAGTGCGTCGAGGAGTTCGAGGCGCTCCAGCAGGTCCTGGACGCGGCGCCGCGCAGATGACGTGACGCTCCGATTCCGCCGTACGGGACGATCGCCTCTCGTGCGGCGGATCGTTGCTCCCGAGGCAGCGGATCGTTGCTCCCGAGGCATAAGATCCTCGAAAGCCTCCAAGCCCCCCCGTACCGCACCCCGGACTTCACCGGGGGCAACCCCAATTCCCGCATTCCTATGAGGAAGGGCACGGCCGCCGCACGTGAGGGACACACGAGAGAGCCGGCTGCTCCTGGTGCTGCTGATCGCCGTCGCGTTCGCGCTGATCACGGTCGACATCCGCGGCGGGGAGGACTCCCCGGTCGACGGTGCCCGGCAGGCCGCCGCCGCGGCCTTCGGCCCGGTCGAGGACGGGGTGGCGTCGGCGGTGGACCCCGTCGGCGACGCCGTCTCCGCCGTACGCGACTCCGGTGAGCGCCACGACCGGCTCGCCGCGCTGGAGAAGGAGAACGCCGCCCTCAAGGCGGAACTCGGCAGCGACGACCGCAACCGCAGCCGCCTGGCGCAGCTCGACAAGATCCTCAAGACCGCCGGCGCCGGCCGGTACGGCATCAAGGGCGCCGAGGTCATCGCGATCGGAGCGGCCCAGGGCTTCTCCTGGACCGTCACCATCGACGTCGGCGCGAACGACGGCATCAAGCGCGACATGACGGTCCTCAACGGCGACGGACTGGTCGGCCGGGTCACCACCGTCGGACCGAACACCGCCACCGTCCTGCTCGCCAGCGACCCCGACTTCACCGTCGGCACCCGCATGGAGGCGTCCGACGAACTGGGCTTCGCCTCCGGACAGGGCGACCGCCCGCTGCGCGTCGAACTCCTCAACGGCAAGGCCGAGGTGCACAAGGGCGACCGTCTGGTCACCTTCGGCTCGCAGGCCGACAAGCCGTTCGTACCCGGCGTGCCGGTCGGCGTGGTCTCCCGCGTCGACCCGTCCGGCGGCGACCTCACCCGCACCCTCTACGTCACGCCGTACGTCAGCTTCACCAAGCTCGACATCGTCGGCGTCGTCGTCGAGGCACCGAAGAAGGACCCGCGCGACACCGTGCTGCCCACCAAGCCCAAGCCGGTCCCCACGCCGACGGTGACCGTCACGGTCACCCCGAACGCGAACGCACCCGCCGAAGGCCAGGAAGAGCAGTAGGAGCTGACTACCCCATGCGCGCCAACCGGATCCTGCTCTCCGTCCCGCTGATCGTCGTCGCCCTGGTGATCCAGGTGAGCGTCCTCGCCCGCCTGCACCTGCCCGGCGCCGTCCCCGACCTGCTCCTCCTCACCGTCCTGGGCCTCGCCCTGGTCTACGGCCACGTCGGCGGCGCCCTCATCGGCTTCGGCGCCGGACTGCTCGCCGACCTCGCCCCGCCCGCCGACCACGCCGCCGGCCGCTACGCCCTCGTGCTGTGCGTCATCGGCTACCTGGCCGGGCTCGTCAAGCCGGAGACCGGCCGCATCAAGTCGGCCACCGGCCCGATGCTCGTCGTGGTCGCCGCCGCCATCGGCTCCACCCTGCTGTACGCCGGCGTCGGCGCCCTCGTCGGAGACACCGCCGCCCGCCACGTCGGCCTCACCGGCCTGCTGTTCTCGGCGGCCCTGTACGACCTGCTGCTCGCCCCCTTCGTCGTGCCGGGCGTGATGTTCCTGGCCCGGCGCGCGGACAACGACCCGCTCGCCGAGACCACCTCCGCCGCCAAGAAGCCCGACATCTCCTCCGGGTGGCTCTCCTCCGGCACCGGTCTGCGCATCGGCGGCCAGCGCGGCGGCCTGAGGATGAAGGCGGTCCGCTCCCGGGCGACCCGTGCCGGGCGCATCAAGGGGGTCAAGCGGCTGTGATCGCGGGGGAGTCGAGGACGGGTGACGCGCGGGAGACCTCCGGTGGCGTCCCGCGTGCGGACGACGCCCGCGGGTTCACCCGAACGGGGCCGCCGGGGCGGAACGAGGCCTCACCGGCGGATCGTTCATCATGCGTACGCACACCCGTCGGCACACGCACCTCCGCCGGCACACATCCACCCGCCGGCAGACATCCGTCCACCGGCACACGTCCGTCCACCGGCGTCCGCGTCCGGGCACACGCGTCCGCGCACTGAGAGGGGGAGACAGCCGCAGTGACCAACATCCCCGAGACCGGGAGGACCCCACGGGTCCAGATCCGGCTCGTCGTGATCCAGATCCTCGTCCTCTCCCTCCTCGGCACCCTCGGCGGCCGGCTGTGGTACCTCCAGATCCGTGAGGGCGCGGAGTACGCCAAGGAGGCCTCCGGCAACCACGTCCAGCAGGTCGTCGAGCCCGCCGTGCGCGGCTCCATCCTGGACGCGCGAGGAGTCCCCCTCGCGGACAACGAGACACGGCTCGTCGTCTCCGCCTCCCGTACCGAACTGCTGAAGCAGAAGGACGACGGCAAGGCCGTCCTGGCCAAGCTCGCCGGCGTCCTCGGCATGAGCGCCGAGGACGTCACGCTGAAGGTCCGGCTGTGCGACGCGCAGACCCCCCAGCCCTGCTGGAACGGCTCGCCCTACCAGCCGATCCCCATCACCGACGAGGCCACGCCCAGGCAGGCCCTCCAGATCCGCGAGCGCGCCGAGGACTTCCCCGGCATCACCGCCGAACCCGAGGCCGTGCGCCGCTACACGAGCCCCGGCGCGGCCAACACCGCCCAGGTCCTCGGCTACCTCTCCCCGGTCACCGACGAGGAGATCACCAAGGCCCAGGACACCGACTCGCCCTTCCTGCGCTCCGACCAGGTCGGCCGGTCCGGACTGGAGCGCCAGTACGACAAGGAACTGCGCGGCAAGGCCGGCGTCACCCGCTACGAGGTCGACAACCTCGGCCGGGTCATCGGCGAGGCCGAGGCCGACCCGGCACAGCCCGGCTCCAACCTCGTCACCAGCATCGACGCCCGCGTCCAGCGGGTCGCCGAGTACGAGCTGAACGAGGCGATGAAGGAAGCCCGCAAGCAGTTCGACAAGAACACCAACGAGAACTACAAGGCCGACGCCGGCGCGGTCGTCGTGATGGAGGCCAAGACCGGCCGCGTGGTCGCCATGGCGTCCAACCCGAACTACGACCCCAACGCCTGGGTGGGCGGCATCTCCGCCAAGGACTACAAGAAGCTCACCGGGAAGTCCTCCAACTACCCGCTGCTCAACCGGGCCATACAGGGTCAGGCGGCCCCCGGCTCGATCTTCAAGGTGGTCTCCACGGCCGCCGCGGTCCAGGCGGGCTACGAGTTCGACGGCCGGTACAACTGCTCCAGCTCGTACTCCGTCGGCGGCCAGGTCTTCAAGAACTTCGAGTCCCAGAACCACGGCCCGATCACCCTCGGCCGTGCCCTGGAGGTCTCCTGCGACACCGTCTTCTACTCCCTCGCCCACCAGCAGTGGCAGAAGGACGGCGGCATCGACCCCAAGGGCAAGCCGAAGGACTACTTCTACAAGACCGCCCACCAGTTCGGCCTCGGCGAGGAGACCGGCATCGACCTCCCCAACGAGGTCAGCGGCCGCGTCCCCGACCGCGAGTGGAAGCAGTCCTACTGGGACGCCAACAAGGCCGGCTGGTGCAAGACCGGCAAGAAGGACGGCAGTTACGTCGAGAAGATCGCGTACGAGAACTGCCTCGAAGGCAACAAGATGCGCGCCGGTGACGAGATCAACTACTCCATCGGCCAGGGCGACACCCTGGTGACCCCCATCCAGATGGCCACCATCTACGCGGCCATCGCCAACGGCGGCACGCTGTACGACCCCACGGTCGGCAAGGCCGTCGTCAGCCCCGACGGCAAGACGGTCCAGGAGATCGAGCCGAAGGCGCACGGCAAGCTGCCCGTCAGCAAGCAGACCCTGGCCCAGATGGACGAGGCCCTCGCCGGCGTGGCCACCCGCGGCACCGCGGCCTGGCGCTTCGGCGGCTGGCCGCAGGACAAGATCGAGATGCACGCCAAGACCGGCACCGCCGAGGTCTACGGCAAGCAGACGACGTCCTGGTTCGCCACGTACACCAAGGACTACTCGATCGTGATGACGATCTCCCAGGGTGGTACGGGTTCCGGCGCCTCCGGCCCGGCCGTGCGGAACATATACGACGCTCTGTACGGCGTCTCCGACGACGGCGTGATCAACAAGAAGAACGCGCTGCTGCCCACCCCGCAGAAGACCCTGCCGAAGATCAAGACGGACGGCACGATCGCCTCCCCGAAGATCTCCAAGGACCCGGCGAAGGAGCAGCAGGCCTATCAGAAGGCCACCGGGACCGCCACCCCCGCCCCGGACGGGACGCAGCAGGGGGCGACCACCGCCTCACCCGAGGCCACCAACCGCGACACGCGGCGGCGAGGACGCCGGCGGGGAAGCCGGAGGAAGTGCACATGAGCAGCGCGAACGGCTTCTCCGTCTCCGGGTACGGGCCCGAACGGGCCGGCTGGACGCGGATCCTCGCCCGCGACTCGCTGGCGCGGCGCCTGGACTGGCCGATACTGCTGGCGGCGATCGCGCTGTCGCTGATCGGCTCCCTGCTGGTGTACTCCGCGACCCGCAACCGCACCGAGATCAACCAGGGCGACCCGTACTTCTTCCTGCTGCGGCACCTGCTGAACACCGGCATCGGACTCGTCCTGATGATCGGCACGGTCTGGCTCGGCCACCGCACGCTGCGCAACGCCGTACCGATCCTGTACGGCCTGTCGGTCCTGCTGATCCTGCTGGTGCTCACCCCGCTCGGCTCCACCGTCAACGGCGCGCACTCCTGGATCCAGCTCGGCGGCGGCTTCTCGCTCCAGCCCTCGGAGTTCGTGAAGATCACGATCATCCTGGGCATGGCGATGCTGCTGGCGGCGCGGGTCGACGCCGGCGACAAGCCCTACCCCGACCACCGCACGGTGCTCCAGGCCCTCGGCCTGGCCGCCGTACCGATGGCGATCGTCATGCTGATGCCCGACCTCGGGTCGGTCATGGTCATGGTCATCATCGTGCTCGGCGTGCTGCTGGCCTCCGGCGCCTCCAACCGGTGGGTCTTCGGACTGCTCGGCACGGGCGTCGCCGGTGCGCTCGCCGTCTGGCAGCTGCACATCCTGGACGACTACCAGATCGCCCGCTTCGCGGCCTTCGCCAACCCCAGCCTCGACCCCGCCGGCGTCGGCTACAACACCAACCAGGCGCGCATCGCCATCGGTTCGGGCGGGCTGACCGGGTCAGGGCTGTTCGAGGGCTCGCAGACGACCGGCCAGTTCGTGCCCGAGCAGCAGACGGACTTCGTGTTCACGGTCGCCGGCGAGGAACTGGGCTTCGTCGGCGGCGGCCTCATCATCGTGCTGCTCGGCGTCGTGCTGTGGCGGGCCTGCCGCATCGCCCGCGAGACGACCGAGCTGTACGGCACGATCGTCGCCGCCGGGATAGTCGCCTGGTTCGCCTTCCAGGCCTTCGAGAACATCGGCATGACTCTCGGCATCATGCCGGTCACCGGCCTGCCCCTGCCCTTCGTGTCCTACGGCGGCACGTCGATGTTCGCGGTGTGGGTCGCGGTCGGACTGCTGCAGTCGATCCGGGTCCAGCGGCCCATGTCGGCCTGAGCACCCCGCACCACCGCACCCGTCCCACCCCGCGCACGGCGGAAGTCGAGCCCGGCCGGCCCTGCCGTCCCGGGCTCGACCGCCACTAGATTCGGGTCATGACGGAGACGAAACGCGAGGTCGAGCGCAAGTACGCATCCGATGACGGCGAGCTGCCCGACCTGACGGGCGTCACCGGGGTCGCCGCCGTCCTCGACCGGGGCATCACCGAACTGGACGCCACCTACTACGACACCGCCGACGCCCGGCTCGCCGCCGCCTCCCTCACCCTGCGGCGCCGCACCGGAGGCTCCGACGCGGGCTGGCACCTGAAGTTCCCCGTCGCCCCCGGCGTCCGCGACGAGATCCGGGCACCGCTGTCCGACACCCTCCCGCGCGCCCTCGCCGGACTGGTCCGCTCCCGGGTACGGGACGCCGAGCTGGCACCGGTCGTCCGGCTCCGCTCCGCCCGCGACGTCCGCGAGCTGCTCGACGCGCAGGGCGGGCTGCTCGCCGAGGTCAGCGCGGACACGGTGCGCGCCGACCGGCTGACCGGGGACGGCGGCTCCGCCCGGTGGACCGAGATCGAGGTGGAGCTCGCCGACGGCGGCGACCCCGGCTTCCTCGACGAGGTGGAGAAACGCCTCCGCGAGGCGGGCGTACGGCCGTCCGGGTCGGCGTCGAAACTGGCGCGCGCACTGGCGGAGACGGAACCGGGGCGGAAGAAGGACGGCAGGCCCGAGCGCAAGCCGCGGGCCGGCGCGGAGCGCGCCGCCGGGAAGACCGCGACCGACGCCGCGGCGACCGCCGGGGACCACGTCCTGGCGTACCTGCGCACCCAGCGGGACGCGATCGTCGCCCTGGACCCCGCCGTCCGCCGGGAGCTGCCCGACTCCGTGCACGGCATGCGCGTCGCCACCCGCCGGCTGCGCAGCGCCCTCCGCTCCTACGCCAAGGTCCTCGACCGCGCCGTCACCGACCCGGTCGGCGAGGAGCTGAAGTGGCTCGCCGGGGAACTGGGCGTGGACCGCGACCAGGAGGTGCTGACCGACCGGCTGACGGCCGCCCTGGAGGCCCTGCCGCGCCCGCTGGTCGTCGGCCCCGTCCGCAACCGGCTCCGCACCTGGGCGCGGGCGCGCGGCGGCGGCTCACGCCGGCGCCTGATCGCCGTACTGGACGGCGCGCGGTACCTGGCGCTGCTGGACACCCTGGACCGGCTCGTCGACGAGCCGCCCCTGCTGCCGGCCGCCGCGGACACCCCGCGCAAGACGCTCGCCAAGGCCGTGCGCAAGGACTTCGCGGGGGTCGCCGCACTGGTCGAGGAGGCACTCGCACAGCCGCCGGGCACCGGCCGGGACCTGGCCCTGCACGAGGCACGCAAGAAGGCCAAGCGGACCCGCTACTCGGCCGAGGCCGCCACGCCCGCGCTCGGCGCGCCCGCCGCCGACCTGGTCCGTCGCGTGAAGTCCCTCCAGGGACTGCTCGGCGACCACCAGGACAGCGTCATGGCCCGTGAGGCCCTGCGCGACCTCGCCGCCCGGGCGCACGCGGCGGGGGAGAGCGCCTTCACCTACGGAGTGCTCCACGGCAGGGAGGAACGGCGGGCGGAACTGTCGGAGGCGGCACTCCCGCGGACATGGGAGACGATCCGCGCGGCGGCGGTCCGGGGCCGCGGGGACCTTCCGGCGTTCGGGGACGCCCCGTGAGCGGGTTAGGCTAGATGGTCACCCTCCCCCAGCCCCTCCGGCCGGGGGTGCCCCCCAGCCAGCTCACGAAGGTAACCTCGCGATGTCTGTCGAGTCGGTCTTCCCGCAGCTCGAAGCTCTGCTCCCGCACGTGCAGAAGCCGATCCAGTACGTCGGCGGCGAGCTCAACTCCACGGTCAAGCCCTGGGAGTCCTGCGACGTCCGCTGGGCGCTGATGTACCCGGACGCCTACGAGGTCGGGCTCCCCAACCAGGGCGTCATGATCCTCTACGAGGTCCTCAACGAGCAGGAGGGCGTCCTCGCCGAGCGCACGTACAGCGTGTGGCCGGACCTGGAGGCCCTGATGCGCGAGCACCGGGTCCCGCAGTTCACCGTGGACAGCCACCGCCCGGTGAAGGCCTTCGACGTGTTCGGCCTGTCCTTCTCCACCGAGCTGGGCTACACCAACATGCTGACCGCGCTGGACCTGGCGGGCATCCCGCTGGAGTCCCGGGACCGCGGTCTCGACGACCCGATCGTGCTGGCCGGCGGCCACGCGGCCTTCAACCCCGAGCCGATCGCCGACTTCATCGACGCGGCGGTCATCGGCGACGGCGAGCAGGCCGTGCTCGACATGACGAGGATCATCCGGGAGTGGAAGGCCGAAGGCCGTCCGGGCGGCCGCGAGGAGGTCCTCTTCCGCCTGGCGAAGACCGGCGGCGTGTACATCCCGCGCTTCTACGACGTCGAGTACCTGCCGGACGGCCGCATCGCCCGCGTCGTGCCCAACCGGTCCGGCGTCCCGTGGCGGGTGTCGAAGCACACGGTCATGGACCTCGACGAGTGGCCGTACCCCAAGCAGCCCCTCGTCCCGCTCGCCGAGACGGTGCACGAGCGGATGTCGGTGGAGATCTTCCGCGGCTGCACCCGCGGCTGCCGCTTCTGCCAGGCCGGCATGATCACCCGCCCGGTCCGCGAGCGCTCCATCACCGGCATCGGCGAGATGGTGGA
This sequence comes from Streptomyces sp. NPDC031554, assembly GCF_055580685.1. Lineage (NCBI taxonomy): Bacteria > Bacillati > Actinomycetota > Actinomycetes > Kitasatosporales > Streptomycetaceae > Streptomyces > Streptomyces sp. NPDC031554. The sequence goes on from NZ_JBVIKX010000005.1 coordinate 436,773, forward strand.
GAAGGGCCTGAAGGCGACCGGCTTCGAGGAGGTCGGCCTGCTGTCCCTGTCCTCCGCCGACCACAGCGAGATCGGTGACGTCGCCAAGGGCCTCGCGGACCGCTACGAAGAAGACAAGATCGGCCTCTCGCTGCCCTCGACCCGCGTGGACGCCTTCAACGTCGACCTGGCCAACGAGCTGACGCGCAACGGCCGCCGGTCCGGCCTCACCTTCGCCCCCGAGGGCGGCTCCGAGCGCATGCGCAAGGTCATCAACAAGATGGTCTCGGAAGAGGACCTGATCCGCACCGTCGCCACCGCGTACGGCAACGGCTGGCGCCAGGTGAAGCTGTACTTCATGTGCGGCCTGCCGACGGAGACCGACGAGGACGTCCTGCAGATCGCCGACATGGCGACCCGCGTCATCCAGAAGGGCCGCGAGGTCTCCGGCGCCAACGACATCCGCTGCACGGTCTCCATCGGCGGCTTCGTGCCCAAACCGCACACCCCGTTCCAGTGGGCGCCGCAGCTCTCCGCCGAGGAGACGGACGCCCGCCTGGAGAAGCTCCGCGACAAGATCCGCGGCGACAAGAAGTACGGCCGCTCGATCGGCTTCCGCTACCACGACGGCAAGCCCGGCATCGTCGAAGGCCTCCTGTCCCGTGGCGACCGCCGCATCGGCGCCGTCATCCGCGCCGTCTACGAGGACGGCGGCCGCTTCGACGGCTGGCGCGAGCACTTCTCCTACGACCGCTGGATGAGCTGCGCCGACAAGGCCCTGGCCCCCTCCGGCGTGGACGTCGACTGGTACACCACCCGTGAGCGCGGCTACGAGGAGGTCCTGCCCTGGGACCACCTGGACTCCGGCCTCGACAAGGACTGGCTCTGGGAGGACTGGCAGGACGCCCTCGACGAGACCGAGGTCGAGGACTGCCGCTGGACGCCGTGCTTCGACTGCGGCGTGTGCCCGGCGATGGACACGTCCATCCAGATCGGGCCCACGGGCAAGAAGCTGCTGCCGCTGACGGTCGTGAAGTAGCGGCACCCCGCACGGGAGGGCCCGGCCGCACCGAACGGTGCGGCCGGGCCCTCGTGCGTTCCGGGGCAGGGCGGGTCGGCCGTCGTCGTCAGCCGGTGCGGCGGGGCGGCGGGATCCGGACCGGCCGCCCCGGCTTCCTCGCGGGTACGGACCTCGACGAACCGTCCGGGGCACCGCCCGCTCGGCAGCCCGCGCCGCAGCAGCCCGAGGGGGTGTCTCGTCGTCGCGATCCGGCTGCCGGTGCGGATCGTCGCGCTCGTCCTGGTCCTGCCGGTGCGCATGGCGTGGGACGCGCTCCTCGTCGCCGGCCGCTTCCTGGACCGCGCCCTGCTGTGCCCGCCCGGCCCTGCTGTGGCTGGGCCGGGTCCTGGTGGTCCTGCCCCTGGCGGGCCTGCGGCGGTACGTCGTCGTCCCCGCCGGCAAGCCCCTGGCCGCCGTCCGCGCGTCGGTGCGGCGGGCGCGTGCCGGAGCGCGGCGGTCGCCGTTCGGCGGGCCCCGGCGGCCGGAGCCCGTGGCCCGGCGGGAACCTTCCGGGCGCGGGGCACGTACTCTTGATAGCAGTACGACCGCTCTCACGAAGGACTGAACGACACTGGGCAAGCGACAGCCCGAAGGCCCGCCGCCCGCACCCGCGGTGCAGCGCATCCGCTTGCGCTACACCAAGCGCGGCCGCCTCCGGTTCACCAGCCACCGTGACTTCCAGCGTGCCTTCGAGCGCGCGTTGCGCCGTGCCGAGGTACCGATGGCGTACTCGGCCGGGTTCACGCCGCACCCGAAGGTGTCGTACGCCAATGCCGCACCCACCGGCACGGGCAGCGAGGCGGAGTACCTGGAGATCGCGCTCACCGCGGCGCGGGATCCGCAGAAGCTGTGTGAGCTGCTCGACGAGTCGCTGCCCACCGGGCTCGACATCGTCGACGCGGTCGAGGCCCGTACGTCCGGGCTCGCCGACCGGCTCACGGCCTCCGTGTGGGAGATGCGCCTGCCGGGCGTGGACCCCGCGGAAGCCGACCGCGCGGTGGCCGCCTTCGTCGCGGCCGACACCGTCGAGGTCCAGCGGCTGATGAAGAACGGCGTCCGCACCTTCGACGCCCGATCCGCCGTCGTCCACCTCGAGACACTGGATCCACAGGCCGATAGGCCGACGGACCAGCCCTGTGCGATACTGCGGCTGGTTGTTCGGCACGTGACGCCTGCCGTTCGACCCGACGACGTCCTGTCCGGTCTTCGCGCCGTGGCCGACCTGGCGCCGCCGGTCCCCGCAGGGGTGACCAGGCTGGCGCAGGGGCTGCTCGATGAAGAGACCGGCGCGGTGACCGACCCGCTCGCGCCCGACCGCGAGGCAGCCGAGGCCCTGACAACGGCCGATGCGACTGCCGCCGCGAAGGCGCCGGCGTAAGGAAGGTTCCGCACAGGGACGCACGTCGTAGCGCAGCCCTCGCACTCGGGAGCCACCTGGGTCGGGCGGCGCACCGACCACAAGACTTTCGCCAGGCCGTGCACATTCGGTGTACGGAACCGGCGAGACAGGACACTAGAGAGCTCCCGTGCGGCGCCCGCGCCCCGGACGGCGGCACCGCGCACAGCGCGAGCCGCGGACGTCAACGGTGACCGATCCTCCGTGATCGGCGCCGGACCAGCGCGGCGCCCGGGAGCCTGACGGGAGATACGCCCGCATGCTCGAACCGACCGAATCCACCGGGTCCGTTCCGGATTCCGCATCGAACAACACCCCGAGCGACACCCTGCCGCCGCGTCGTCGGCGCCGTGCCGCCTCCCGGCCGGCGGGTCCGCCGGCCGGCGCCGCCGAGGTCTCCGCCGAGACCGTCGAGCCGACCGTCGCGGTCGCCGAGTCCGCCGCCGACCTGGCCGCGGAGGACATCGAGGAGGAGACGGCGGCCGACACCGCCGCCGAGGCCCCCGCGCCGGCCGAGGAGGCGGCTCCCGCCGCCCGTCCGCGCCGGCGTGCCACCCGCCGGGCGTCCGCGCCCGCCGGTGCTCCGGCCGCCGCGGCCGAGACCGCCGAGACCGTGGTGCCCGCGGCCGCGGCGCCGGTGGAGCCGGCCGAGGCCGTCGCCGTCGCGGCCGAGGCCCCCGCCGAGGAACCCGCACCGCGCCGCACCCGCCGCCGGGCCACCCGTACCGTGACGGCACCCGCCGCCGTGGAACAGACCGCCGAGACCCCGGCAACCGCCGAGAGCGTGGCCCCCGAGGCCCCCGAGGCCGCCGTGACGGCGGAGCCCGCCGAGGCCGCGCCCGCCGGGCGGACCCGCCGCAGGGCCACGCGCCGGGCGACGGCACCCACCGGCGCACCGCAGGCGACCGAGCCCGCCGAGTCCGTCGTGGCCGCCGAGGCGCCCGCCGCGACCGAGCAGGCCGAACCCGCCGAGGCGCCCGCCGCCGAGGAGGCCCCGCGCCGTACGCGCCGTCGGGCCGCCCGTGCCGCCGCCGCGCCCGCGGAGGCGCCGGAGCAGGCCGAGGCCCCCGCCGAGCCCGCTGCCGAGCCCGCCGTCGTGGAGGCGAAGGCGCCCGAGGCGCCCGCGCCGCAGGCCGAGGAGGAGGCCGGCCCCCGCCGTGGGCGCCGCCGCGTGACCCGCAAGGCCGCCGTCGGATTCTCCGCGCCCTCGCGTCCGGCCGGTGAGGAGGACGCCCCGCGTCGTCCCGCCCGCCCCGCGGTCGCGGTGTTCCAGGCGCCCGTGTTCACCGAGCCGCGCTTCCAGACGCCCGAGCGCGCCGCCGCCGAGGCCGCCGCCGCGGGCGCCGAGGTGGAGGAGCCCGTCGAGGAGCCCGTGGCGCCCGTCGAGGCCGTCGAGGAGCTCACCGAGGAGCAGACCGGGTCGCGGCGCCGCCGCAGGCGTCGGGGCGCCGGCCCCGCCGAGGAGCCCGCCGAGCAGGCCAGGACCGCCGAACCCGCCGCCGAGGACGAGACGGAGCCGGAGGAGGCCGACGAGGCCGCCGACGACGCCGCCGAGGGTGACGACGACACCGACGAGGGCGCGTCGCGCCGCCGTCGCCGCCGGGGCGGACGTCGCCGCCGTCGCGGTGACAGCGCCGAGGGCGACTCCGGTGACGCCGACGCCGACGACCTGGCCGCCGAGCAGGCCGCGCAGGACGCCGAGGACACCGCCGAGCAGGAGGACGAGGACGCCGAGGAGGGCTCCGACGACGACGAGACGGGCTCCACCGCGGGCAGCCGCCGTCGCCGTCGCCGTCGCCGCCGTGCCGGGGACTCCTCGGCCGAGGCCGAGCCGGGCGCCGGTGACCCGGAGCGCACCGTCGTCAAGGTCCGCGAGCCGCGCAAGGCCGGCGAGCCGTCCGACGAGGTCCAGTCCATCAAGGGCTCGACCCGTCTGGAGGCGAAGAAGCAGCGCCGCCGCGAGGGCCGTGAGCAGGGCCGCCGCCGCGTCCCGATCATCACCGAGGCCGAGTTCCTGGCCCGCCGCGAGGCCGTCGAGCGCGTGATGGTCGTCCGCCAGCACGGCGACCGCACGCAGATCGGCGTCCTGGAGGACGGCGTGCTCGTCGAGCACTACGTCAACAAGGAGCAGGCCACCTCCTACGTCGGCAACGTCTACCTGGGCAAGGTCCAGAACGTGCTGCCGTCGATGGAGGCCGCCTTCATCGACATCGGCAAGGGCCGCAACGCCGTCCTGTACGCCGGTGAGGTCAACTTCGAGGCGCTGGGCATGGCCAACGGGCCGCGCCGCATCGAGGCCGCCCTGAAGTCCGGCCAGCCGGTCCTCGCCCAGGTCACCAAGGACCCGATCGGGCACAAGGGCGCCCGCCTGACCAGCCAGGTCTCCCTGCCGGGCCGCTACCTCGTGTACGTGCCCGAGGGGTCGATGACCGGCATCAGCCGCAAGCTGCCCGACACCGAGCGGGCCCGGCTGAAGAGCATCCTCAAGAAGATCGTCCCCGAGGACGCGGGCGTCATCGTGCGCACCGCCGCCGAGGGCGCGAGCGAGGACGAGCTGCGCCGTGACGTCGAGCGGCTCCAGTCGCAGTGGGAGGACATCCAGAAGAAGGCCAAGAGCGGCAACGCCCCGACGCTGCTCTACGGCGAGCCGGACATGACCGTCCGGGTCGTGCGCGACATCTTCAACGAGGACTTCACCAAGGTCGTCGTCAGCGGCGACGAGGCCTGGTCGACCATCCACGGCTACGTCTCCCACGTCGCCCCGGACCTGGCCGACCGGCTGTCGAAGTGGACCTCCGAGGTCGACGTCTTCGCCACCTACCGGATCGACGAGCAGCTCGCCAAGGCGCTGGACCGCAAGGTCTGGCTGCCCAGCGGCGGTTCGCTGGTGATCGACCGGACCGAGGCGATGGTCGTCGTCGACGTCAACACCGGCAAGTTCACCGGTCAGGGCGGCAACCTCGAGGAGACGGTCACCAGGAACAACCTGGAGGCGGCCGAGGAGATCGTGCGTCAGCTCAGGCTGCGCGACCTCGGCGGCATCATCGTCATCGACTTCATCGACATGGTGCTGGAGTCCAACCGGGACCTGGTGCTGCGGCGCCTGCTGGAGTGCCTGGGCCGGGACCGCACGAAGCACCAGGTCGCCGAGGTGACCTCGCTGGGTCTGGTGCAGATGACCCGCAAGCGGGTCGGCCAGGGCCTGCTGGAGTCGTTCTCCGAGACCTGCGTCCACTGCAACGGCCGCGGTGTCATCGTCCACCTCGACCAGCCGACCGCCGTCGGTGGCGGCGGCAAGCGCGGCAAGAAGCGCGGCCGGGGCGGCGACGCCCACGAGCACGAGCACGAGATTGCCGCCGAGACCGTGGTGAGCGCCGGCGAGGAGACCGAGAGCGCGGCCGAGGTCGCCGCCGAGGCGGCCGAGCCGGTCGCCCTGGAGGCGCCCGACTTCGAGCCCGACGAGGAGCTGTACAGCAGCGTCGCCGAGGCGGAGGCCGCCGCCGGCCGCGGCCGTGGCCGCCGCCGGTCGAGCCGCCGGGCCTCGGCCCCCGCGGGCGCGCCGAAGAGCGGTGCGCCGAAGCGGGAGGCCGTGTCCGAGCCGGTCGCGCAGGCGCCCACGGCGCAGGACGTGACCGCCGAGGCCGAGGCCGAGCGTCCGGTGCAGCCGGCCGAGGCCGCCGTCGCGCACGCCGCGCCGACGGCCGTCGAGGACCCGGTCGTCGAGACCGCCGTGGCCGAGACCCCTGCCGTCGAGGCATCCGCGACCGAGGCACCCGCCCTCGAGGAGGCGGCGCCCAAGGGCCGTACGCGCCGGCGGGCCACGCGCAAGGTGTCCGCGCCGGCCGGTTCGCCCGCCGGAGCGGAAGCCGCCGTGGTGACGGTCGCCGAGTCCGCGCAGGTTCCGGCGGAGCGGTCCGAGGCGCAGGCCGAGCCCGTCACCGAGCCGGCCGCGGAGCCCGCGCCCGAGCCGGCCGCCGAGAGCGCGGCTCCGGCCCGTCCGCGGCGCCGTGCCGTGCGCAAGGCCACCGCGCCCACCGCGCCCGAGGAGACGGCCGTCGTGGTCGTCCCGTCGGCCGCGGCGGAGACCTCGGCGGACGCCCCCGCGGCGGCCCCGGTCGAGGTGCCGGCAGAGGCTGAGGCCGCTGCCGGAGCCGAGGAGCCGGAGGAGGGCGCCCCGGCCAAGAAGACGGCCGCCCGCAAGACGGCGAAGAAGGCCACGGCGAAGAAGGCCGCAGCCAAGAAGACCGTCGCGAAGAAGACGGTCGCCAAGAAGACGACGGCGAAGAAGACGACGGCCAAGAAGGCCACGAAGGCGGCGTCGAAGACGACGACCGCGGCGGCGCAGCCGTCCGTCCCGTCCGTCTCGGCCACCACGGAGGACTGAGACCCTCCCGGCCGGCCTCGAGGCCGGCCGGACGGCGGGGGGGGGGGGCCCCCCGGGCCCCCGGGGGGGCCCCCCCCCGGCCGGGGGGGGGGCGGGGCCCCCCGCGGGTGGGGGGGGGTTTGGTGTAAGAACAAGAGGTTTTTATG